>NZ_CP007509.1:2100000-2185000 GCF_000661915.1 Stutzerimonas decontaminans
CTCACCGTAACGGCGTACTCACCGGAGGGCGAATTCTCCGCGGGGAGCAGCGACACCGAGCCGAGCTTATTGGTTCGTACTGGACCGCCGTCAAATGGTCCCAGGGGACCGCTTCGGTTGAGCGTGGTCGAGCACGAGCGATACTTGCCGACCATCAAGCACGTCGGTGAAGGTGCAAAAACCCACTATCTACGACAAGCGGTGGCGCAGGGCTTCGACGATGCGGCTTTTGTAGACCGTCATGGTCGCTTGGGCGAGGCGACCATCTGGAATCTTGCCTTCTGGGATGGCCACTCCGTGGTCTGGCCGCGAGCGCAAGTACTGGTCGGGACGATGATGGGGATGATCCAGCGCCAACTGAACGTGCTCGGCATCGCGCAACGGCATGAGGATATCTTCGTCCGCGACGTGGCGAACTTCGCTGGCGCGGTCGTCATGAATTCCTGGACGCCGGGTGTCGCTGTCACCGCCTTCGGCTCGGTCGGCGTTCCGCAAGCGCCAGCCTTTCTTGATGCCCTTCGGGCCGCCTTCGAGTCCGAATGTGCTTTGGAAGTAGCGGAATTCGGCGACGTACGCTGACAAGTGCCGCACCGGTTGAAGAACGGCCATCGGCACCGGTCGACCGGCCCTGCACCCGGCAGGGCCTTTTTTGCGTTACTCCGGGATGCGACGGCTCCAGAGCTCTGCCGGATCCGCCGCGACAGCGCCTCGTCGGACAGGGGATGGGTGGCGTGAGGCCCTTGGGAGGTGCCTTGCGCAAGGAGCGTCACCGAGCCTGCAGACTCGGCGCCGTAGTGCGCCAGCAGTGCGAAGGCATCGTGGGCATCGAGGTGGGCCGAACCGGCCAACAGGGTTCGCTGGCCTTCCTCGGGCAGCAGATTGTCGAAGTACCACTGCACCGGGCGGCTAGTGGCGCCATCGCGTTGCAGCCCTTCGACCAATGGAATGCCTGGGCAAAGCGGATAAGCATCCGGGTGGGCCAGCCATTGCCTGGAATACTCGAACGCCCACAAGCCGTTTGCTTCGTGAAGCGTGCCGACGAATTGGTCGTTTATCCAGGCCTCGAGCGTACGCGACATCAGTTCGCCTCACTCCGGCGCGTCTCGAGCTTTTTCGTCTCGGCCTCGTGCAGGGCTCTGGCTTGCTCCGGTATCTCGGCGGTGAGGCGTATGCCCAACTGGTCCAGCACCTGAAACAGCTTGCTCCATTGCACCGAGTCGTCGCCGTGCTCGACCTTGCCCAGGAAGTTTCCGCTGACGCCTATCGTGCCTGCGGTATCGTCCTGTCCTGGCGCAGTCCAAGTGCCTGGCGCGTAGCGCGCACGAGAGGGCCTATGTCCGATTCAGAATCGAGTCTAACCTTCATTATCAATCCTCACGATCGTAAGGATAAACGACCGGAGAGGGGTGATTAGGAGAAAATCCTTGCGGGCGTGAGGATCTCGGATACCTGGTGGGCCGGTCAGCGCGGTTTGGACAAGCTGCGCCTTTGATGTTTTTCAAGGCACGGCTGGCCCAGGATCGCGGCCTCGAGGCTCGATTGCTCAAATGTCCGCTGCTGAGCCAGGCGTTTCAGCAGCTTAGTAGCGGGCATCCTTGGGCTTCGGCCTGTTTGGCCAATCATTGACCTTGCCGGGAAAGTCGGGGCGCGGCTTGTGCGTGAAAAACTCCGCGACGTCCACAGCGTCCTGATCGGACAGGACGTTGCCATGCCCCCAAAGGCCCTTGGTCTGAATACCCATGGGCATGTTGTATTTGACGAAGGCGGCCGCCTTGTAGGTGCGCGCCATGCCGGCACCGATGTTGAAGGATTCCTCGCCCCACAATGGCGGGAAGACGATGTCGCCGCGGCTATCCTTCATGCCTTCACCATTGTCGCCATGGCAGGTGGCGCACTGGGCGTAATAGATCTGTTCGCCGTGCTGCGGGTCTGGCACCAGGCTCTCGTCGATGACGCCGGCGTTGCGTATGTCCACCAGCTGATGCTTGGGTGTGTTCTGAGCGAGCCACTTCATGTAAGCGACCATTGCCTTCATTTCATCGGACTCGCGCGGTACCGGCTTGCCATTCATTGAACGCTGGAAGCAGCCGTTGATGCGTGCTTGCAGGTCGACTTCCTTGCCCGCCCGCGGCATGACACGCGGATAGAAGTTGTAGCTGTTGATGTAGGGATCGCCTAGCGGGATCTTGCCTTGGGCGATATGGCAGCTGTTGCAGTTCATGGCTGCGCCGACATGCTCCGGCAGCAGACGCTTGGTTTCATTGAGCAGGCGCTTGCCATAGAAAATCTGATCGGCGTTTGGTTCGTCGACGATCGCGGTGTCCTGCGGAATGGTATAGCGACCGATCTTCTGGTTTGCATCGTCCAGGGTGACCAGGTCGTACTGAGCCGCGTTGCGTTCGATTGGCTCCTGCTTGGAGCAGGCGCTTGTCGTGATGCCAACCACGATCGCCGCCGTGAGGGGGAGGGCGATGTGGCGCGCATGGCCGACGCCGCACCGGGCAAAAACGATCGAAAATGGATTATTCACCATGCACTCCTTGCCCCGTATGGGTCGCGCCTAGGTCCGGCGGAAGGTCGGTTCCAACGCGCGGCTTTTTGCTCAGGAACATCCGCATGTCGACGACATCGTCCACGGTCACTTCGCTGGCCTGGTTGGTCCAGCTGTTGCGGATGAAATTCACGACTTCCGCGATATCGTCATCGGCGAGCGTGTCGAATGCCGGCATGGAAAAGGCCATGCGGTCATGCGGTGTGTCGGGCATCCGTCCACCGCTGAGCGTGATCTGCAGTACGGAGTCCGGATACCGGGAATACACCGCGCTGTTGCCGTCCAGGGCGGGGAAGATGCGCGGCACGCCTTTGCCATCGGCGCGATGGCAGACCTGGCAATACTCGACGTACAGCAGGGCGCCGCGGGAGTCGTAGACGCCATCCAGAAGCTTCGCGGTGGTGACGTCCTGCTTGGCTGGAAGCATGACTTCCTTGCCTGGCGCGGGGCTGAGCGTTTTCAGGTAAGCCGCCATGGCCTGCACGTCTTCGCCGGTCATGTACTGCGTGCTGTGCTCGACCACTTCGGCCATGGCACCGAAGGCGGCGGTGGTTTCGGTACGGCCGGTCTTGAAGAAATCAGCCAGCTCGTCGGAGCTCCAGGTACCGAGGCCGCGGTGCTCGCCGCGCAGGCTCTTGGCGCGCCAACCATCAATGATGGCGCCACTGAGGTATTCATCCGAATCGGCGTTCGACAGCGCCACTTCTTGGAAGCCGATGCCACGTTCCGTGTGGCACGAGCCACAATGCCCCGGGCCTTCGACCAGGTATTGACCGCGGTTGAGTATCGGGTCGTCAGTCTCGGGGACGAAATCTCGCTCCGGAGCGAACAGGGCCTGCCAGTAGGCCAGCGGCCAGCGCCAGCTGAGCACAGGTGGCAGCTCGCTCGTTTTGTTGGCCTGTCTGACAGGCTCTACGGCCGACATGAAGTAGGCGTACATCGCTGCCATGTCTTCATCCGGCATGATGCTGTAGGACGGATACGGCATGGCCGGGTACAGCGCGCTGTTGTCCTTGCGTACACCGTGCTTGGTGGCATTCAGGAAGTCGTCGAAGGAGTATCCACCAATGCCGGTTTCGCGGTCTGGCGTAATGTTGGTGGAATAGATGGCGCCCAAGGGCGTCAACATCGGCAGACCGCCGGCGAAGGGCTTGCCCCCAAGCGTCGTGTGGCAGGCCACGCAATCAGCCGTACGGGCCACATATTCACCGCGCGCAATGAGCGCGGCGTCGTTGATATCGACCGTCGTGTCGCTACTGACCGTGCGCAAGTGTGGTAACGCCTGACTAATGGCGAAAGCTAGGGCAACGCCGCCGACGGCCAAAACAAGGATGTTGCGCTGCCAATGCTTCATTGATGTTCCCTTACGTGAATTCAACCATGGCGCCCGTAATCCAGTTCGCTCATGTCTCGTCGGTCCGCAATCCGTCCCCAGCCAAGCGGGGATTATGACGAACGACCGAAGCGACCCATTGACCTCAATCAGCCGGTCATAAATGCAGTCGTTTTATATAGCGGGGAATTTTCAAGAAGCAGGATTAACGGCGGATTAAGAGTGCTGATTGCGCGCCGCGTCTGTGTTCCGAAGCGCGCTCTCTTCTGAAGTGATATGGAAATTGTTGCTGGCTAGATGCGTTCTGCAACGGGATGACTCTCGCTGGTTGGGTGGCGCTCCCTCCAGAGCCGCCCACAGCCTTCAGCCAGCTCTCCGCGAATCTCGCGCTTCCAACTTTTGCTCGATGCGACTCCACGCTTCACGAAGTCGAAAACGCAGGTAGGCGAACAGAACCTGGTCACGCATGTGGCGTAGCCTGGAAGCCCTGCGAGCCCGCAGGTTGATGTCGATGGTATCGGCAAGCCAGGTGCTGTCGAATGCCGCCCATATGGGCGGGATGGGCGTCTGCAGGTTCGAGCGGCAGACGGGTGCCTTCTTAACCGCGGCACGATCGTATCCCGCCAGCTGCCGTGCTATCCCGGGATAGTCGATCTCGTTGTCGACGAAGACATCCGACAGCACCGACCATAACCGAACACGTTCTTCGTGAGTCGATACGCTTCCCCTTTGGATGCTGCTGCCTTCGCGCTCAACATCCAGGGCGTCGATAGCCGGGCGGCCTGCACATCGCTGCGAAGGCCGCTCAGCCAATCAGCACATCACCCGATCCGCCGATGATGGCTCCGCCATCGCTCAAGGTGTTTCCCAGCATCGCGGCATTCTTGCCGTTGATAAATACAGTGGAGGAGAAGGCGCCGGATATGGCCTGGCCGCAGCTGGCAACGTCTCCTAAGCGCGCAGCGGGGAGATTATTGAATAGCACATCCGGGGAGCCGACGTGATGGCGGGTGTGCCATGTCCAGGAATGGGGCAGGAGGTTGGGTCGCTCAGGCGAGCGGCAGGTTTGCCTGACATGAGAGTCCTTCTCGGTTTCGTCCAGATATCGATCGTTGAATCAACGTTGGCCAATGTAGCGAAGGGTTAAGAGTGTTGTGGTGAACTTCGTCGCGCATCGCATTCATAACGAGCTGCTAATCGCTAGGGCGCTTGAGGTGATCTGGAGAGGTAGCGCCAGTTCGGACGCGACGGGCCTCTCGGCGCGAGTGCGTTCGTCCGGGCGGCGCTTCGGTCGGACGTAACCAAACACCGTCTCCGATTAATTGAATGCGATCGGTACCCAGGCAGCCGACATCGAACGATGGGCCCTGATACTCAGGGCAGAACCGCGTCAGCTAGTGCTGCCTGGTATTGACCAGGTCGCTGTGCTGGCGCCACTGGCGGGGGCTTACGCCGAACCATCGGCGGAACGCACGGGAAAAGGCACTGGTTTCCGAATAGCCCAGCAAGGGGGCTAGCTCCGATATGGGCAGCTGCTGCTGGCGCATATAGTAGGTCGCCAGTTCCTGGCGCTGTTTGTCCACCAGCGCAGAGAAGGTCAGCCCCTGCTCGCGCAAGCGCCGCTGTAGCGACCAGCTGGTCATGCCGATCTGCTCGGCGATATCCTCCAACCCCGGCTCGCCCAGCACCAGGCGCTGGCGAATATGTGCGCGTGCATCATCGACGACGTCAGGCTCATCGCGGCCCGCCAGGCTGAGCTGGCGCAGGGAATCCTGCATGACCATCAACAGGATCGGATCGCTGTCCGGCATGGCACGGTTCAGGCCCACTTTGGGGATCAGCAGCGAGTTGTACGGTTGCTCGAAGTAGACCGGCGCATCGAAGACCTTGCTGTGCTCGTGCCAATCCGCAGGACGTGGGTGTTCGAAGTGCACCGCCCGTGGCGCCCATTGGCTGCCGAGCACGTGACGGATCAGGTTGCGCGCCATGCCCAGCGTTAGCTCTGCATCCTGTCGCCGCCAGAGGATGGCGCCGTGACGGACCTGATAGTCGAAGCGATAGCAGTCCCCCTCATCGACCAGGCGGATCAGGCTGTTGCGCTGGTGCAGTGGGAACGCGCGGGCGAAGTTGATCAGTGCCTGCTCGACGGTTGCCGAGCACAGCCCGATATAGCCCAGTAACCCCAAAGCCTGCGGCTTGAACTGCTGGCCGTAGTACAGACCGAAGTTGTCGCAGCCCGATTGGCGCGCCGCCTCTTCCAGTACCTGGCAGTAGTTGGGCAGCGCCAGGCTTAGTGTTGGATGCTGCAGCAATTGCGCATCAATGCCCGACACGCCAAGCACCCGCTCGGGGTCTCCGCCTTGTTTCTCGATAAAGCCGCACAGGCCGCTGGCGGCTGCGGCCAGCACGCCGACATGCCTTTGCCCGCTGGTGACAAGCGCCAGGCCGGCTGGCGAATCTGTCTGCTCGAATAAGGAACTCATCGAAGTCTCCACCAACCGTATTTTCGCGATCTGAAGCCAAGCTCCGTGCGCTTCGTGCGGGGCACTGGATAGCCGCGCAACGTGTTCAAAGAGCATCACGCCAAAACGCGCAGCAGAACAAAGCAGGCGTCTGAGCCCTGCGACATTACGCCACGAAGTTGACCGTCGACGACAGCAGAGCTCCGTCTGGGGTCAAGTCGCGCTCATGAAACTGACTCATGATCAACGTGAGCCGTGTCGAGATTCGGCCAGTGCACCAATTATTACAAGAGTTCGTTCGGAGGATTTCCATGATCTACGCCCAACCCGGCACCGCAGGCGCCGTCGTATCGTTCAAGCCGCGCTACGGCAACTACATCGGTGGTGAGTTTGTCCCGCCGGTCAAAGGCGAATACTTCGTCAACACCTCGCCGGTCAATGGTGAAGTGATCGCCGAGTTCCCGCGTTCGGGCGCCGAAGACGTCGAGAAAGCGCTGGACGCCGCTCACGCTGCTGCCGATGCCTGGGGCAAGACCTCGGTGCAGGACCGCGCGCTGATTCTGCTGAAGATCGCCGATCGCATCGAAGCCAACCTGGAAAAGCTCGCGGTTGCTGAAACCTGGGACAACGGCAAGGCCGTCCGTGAAACTCTGAACGCCGACGTGCCGCTGGCCGCGGATCACTTCCGCTACTTCGCCGGCTGCATCCGCGCCCAGGAAGGCAGCGCCGCCGAGATCAACGAGCACACCGCGGCCTATCACTTCCATGAGCCGCTGGGTGTTGTCGGCCAGATCATCCCGTGGAACTTCCCGCTGCTGATGGCCGCCTGGAAACTGGCTCCGGCCCTGGCTGCCGGTAACTGCATCGTGCTCAAGCCGGCCGAGCAGACCCCGCTGTCGATCATGGTATTCATCGAAGTCGTCGGTGACCTCCTGCCGCCGGGCGTACTGAACATCGTCCAGGGCTTCGGTCGCGAAGCTGGTCAGGCGCTGGCCACCAGCACCCGCATCGCCAAAATCGCCTTCACCGGCTCGACCCCGGTCGGCTCGCACATCATGCGCTGCGCCGCCGAAAACATCATTCCAAGCACCGTGGAGCTGGGTGGCAAGAGCCCGAACATCTTCTTCGAAGACATCATGAATGCAGAACCTGCGTTCATCGAGAAAGCCGCTGAAGGTCTGGTACTGGCCTTCTTCAACCAGGGCGAAGTCTGCACCTGTCCGTCGCGTGCGCTGATTCAGGAATCGATCTTCGAGCCCTTCATGGAAGTGGTGATGAAGAAGATCAAGGCGATCAAGCGTGGCAACCCGCTGGATACCGACACCATGGTTGGCGCCCAGGCGTCCGAGCAGCAGTTCGACAAGATCCTCTCCTACATGGAAGTCGCTCAGCAGGAAGGCGCGCAGATCCTCACCGGCGGCGCAGCCGAGAAGCTCGAAGGCGGCCTGGCCTCCGGTTACTACGTGCAGCCGACCCTGATCAAGGGTCACAACAAGATGCGTGTGTTCCAGGAAGAAATCTTCGGACCCGTGGTCGGTGTGGCGACCTTCAAGGACGAAGCCGAAGCTCTGGCGATCGCCAACGACACCGAGTTCGGCCTGGGTGCCGGCGTCTGGACGCGCGACATCAACCGCGCCTATCGCATGGGCCGTGGCATCAAGGCCGGTCGCGTGTGGACCAACTGCTACCACCTGTACCCGGCGCACGCGGCGTTCGGTGGCTACAAGAAGTCCGGCGTCGGCCGTGAAACCCACAAGATGATGCTCGACCACTATCAGCAGACCAAGAACCTGCTGATCAGCTACGACATCAACCCGCTGGGCTTCTTCTAACGCAGAACACCGGGGCTGGCTTGCGTGCGTTCAGCCCCGGCGCATCAAACTCCGTGATTCCTTCTCCAGCGGTAGCTGCCGCTGAGGATGGGTCTCTGGCGCCTGGTAAAAACAATAAAAGGGCAAAGCAATGGATCAGATCGGCAATTACGTCCTCTACGTCATCATGTTCTGCGCGGTCCTTGGGGCCTTCGCAGCCATTCGCGATAGCGAAAAAGGCCTCGGCCGCGAGTTCATGGAGGGTATCCATGCCACGGGGCACATCTTCGTCCCGGCAGCCGGGATCATGGCCTCCATCCCTTACCTGACGGTATTGATCGAAAGCGTGTTCGGACCGTTCTTCGATGCGCTGAACGCCGACCCGGCGCTGGCAGCGACGATGATCATCGCCTCGGACATGGGCGGCTACCACCTTGCCGCCGCGCTCACTGAAAGCAAGGAAGCGCTGATCATGGCGCTGATCACCGGCTTCATGGGCGGCGCGACCATCGTCTTCTCGATCCCTATGGGTCTGGCCATGCTCGACAAGCGTGACCACAAGTACATGGCGCTGGGCATCATGTCGGGCATCCTCAGTATCCCAGTCGGTGTGCTGATCGCCAGCGTCGTACTGATGCTGAGCAACCCCGCGGTGCGCGAGGTGGTCGCCACCAACGGTGAGGCCACCTATCAGCTGGCAATGAGCCTTGGCGGTATCTTCGCCAACCTGTTGCCGATCATTGTCTTCGTGGTGGCACTGGCAGCCGGTCTGCGCTTTCTGCCGGATCTGATGATCAAGGGCTTTATCGCCTTCGGACGCGGCCTTGATGCGATGATCAAACTGGTCCTGGTGTTCTCCATCGTCGAGTACTTCACGGGCTTCTTCACCGTGATCTTCGGGGGCTGGGGCTTCCACCCGATCATCGCCGACGCCGAGGATCAGACCCGCGCGCTGGAGACGGCCGGCTACATCGGGATCATGCTGGCCGGTGCCTTTCCAATGGTCTACCTGCTGCGCAAGTACCTCGGTGGGCCGCTGGAAGCGCTCGGCGGCAGGGTCGGCCTGAGCGCCGTTGGCAGCGCCGGCATGCTGGCGACCATCGCCAATATCCTCGCGATGTTTCGTCTGGTGCGCTTCATGCCGCCGAAGGACAAGGTGATCAACATCGCCTTCGGCGTGTGCGCGGCCTTCCTGTTGGGCGATCACCTGTCGTTCACCGCCAACTTCCAGCCGACCATCATCCTACCGGTGCTGATCGGCAAGATCCTCGCCGGCTTCACTGCCGTGGGGCTTGCCTACTGGCTGTCGGTACCCAAGGCGCTGCAACTGGAACAGCAGGATCGCGCCGCCGGCATCATCGATGCGGATGAATATCCGGGCTCATCGCTACACGACGGCTCTCTGCCGATCCCGAAAGCCGCCGCCCACGCCTGAACCCCGACGACCCCTAAAGCGGGCCACTGCTGCCGCAAGAGGCCTAACGCCCTCATCGGCAGCGTGCTCGCCGGGTCGCCGTTCACCCTGAAAACAGGAGCCCGACCATGGCAACCTATTCCCACAGTATCGGTGGCCAGACCTGGCGTTTCGACAGCTTGCGCGAGGTGCTGGCCAAGGCCAGTCCGCTGCGTTCTGGCGACTGCCTGGCGGGCGTCGCTGCAACCAGCGACGCCGAACGCGCGGCAGCGCAGATGACCCTCGCCGATGTGCCGCTCAAGCAGTTTCTGCTCGAAGCGGTGATTCCCTATGAACGCGACGAAGTCACCCGACTGATCATCGACAGCCATGATGCCAGCGCCTTCGCCCCGGTCAGCCACCTGACCGTAGGCGGCCTGCGCGACTGGCTGCTGGGCGATCATGCCGACGAGGCCAGCCTGCGCGCCCTGGCCCCCGGCCTGACGCCAGAGATGGCGGCGGCGGTGTCGAAGATCATGCGTGTCCAGGACTTGATATTGGTTGCGCAGAAGATTCGCGTGGTCACCCGCTTTCGCAACACGATGGGCCTGCGCGGCCACATGTCCACCCGCTTGCAACCCAACCATCCCACCGATGATCCCGCAGGCATCGCCGCCAGCACGCTCGATGGCCTGCTCTACGGCAACGGCGATGCGATGATCGGCATCAACCCGGCGACCGACAGCATGGGCTCGATCTGCACCCTGCTGGAGATGCTCGATGCCGTCATCCAGCGCTACGAAATACCCACCCAGTCATGCGTGCTGACCCACGTTACGAGCTCCATCGCGGCCATTGAACGCGGCGCGCCGTTGGACTTGGTGTTCCAGTCCATCGCAGGCACCGAGGCGGCCAACGCCAGCTTCGGTATCAGCCTCAAGGTACTCCAGGAAGGTTACGAGGCCGGCCTGAGCCTCAAGCGCGGCACGCTCGGCAACAATCTGATGTATTTCGAGACGGGGCAGGGGAGCGCGCTGTCGGCCAACGCCCATCACGATGTCGACCAGCAGACCTGCGAGGCCCGGGCCTATGCGGTGGCCCGTCATTTCAATCCCTTCCTGGTCAACACCGTGGTCGGCTTCATCGGCCCGGAGTATCTCTACAACGGCAAGCAGATCATCCGTGCCGGGCTGGAGGACCACTTCTGCGGCAAGCTGCTCGGCGTGCCAATGGGCTGCGACATCTGCTACACCAACCACGCCGAAGCCGACCAGGACGACATGGACATGCTGCTGACGCTGCTCGGTGCTGCCGGCATCAACTTCATCATGGGCATCCCTGGGTCGGACGACGTGATGCTCAACTACCAGACCACTTCCTTTCATGACGCGCTCTACGCGCGCAAGGTGCTCGGTCTGCGTGCGGCACCGGAGTTCGAGCAATGGCTGGCGCACATGGGCATCTTCCAGCAGCACGACGGCCAACTGCGCCTGGGTAACGAGCTGCCATCCGCCTTCCGCCAGGCCCTGGCACAGCTTTCCTGATTTCGCTCACTTATGCAGAGGTACGCATGACCGATAACGCCCCTGCCACAGAGAACCCGTGGCAACAGTTGCGCCAGCTGACCCCCGCGCGCATCGCGCTGGGCCGTGCCGGCACCAGCCTGCCGACCGGCGCCCAGCTCGATTTCCAGTTCGCCCATGCCCAGGCACGCGACGCTGTGCACCTGCCATTCGACCACGCAGCCCTGCGTGAAGAACTGCACGCCCGGGGGCATGGCACGCTGCTGCTGCACAGTGCTGCCAGTGATCGCCACACCTACCTGCAGCGTCCTGACCTGGGCCGGCGTTTGGACGACGCGTCCGCTGCGCTGTTGGATGATCACGTCAAGCAACACGGGGGCGGCCATGACCTGGCCATCGTCATCGCCGATGGTTTGTCATCCCTTGCCGTCAGCCGCCACAGCCTGCCTTTTTTAACGCGCGTGCTCGAACAGGTGGCTGCCGAAGGCTGGTCGCTGGCGCCGATTACCCTCGTTGAGCAGGGCCGCGTGGCGGTGGCCGACGAAGTGGGCGAGCGGCTTGGGGCGAAGATGACGGTGATTCTGATCGGCGAACGGCCCGGGCTCAGCTCGCCTGACAGCCTCGGCCTGTACTTCACGTGGGCCCCACGCGTTGGTCTCAACGATGCCTACCGCAACTGCATCTCCAATGTCCGTCTGGAGGGTCTGAGCTACGGCATGGCCGCCTTCCGTCTGATGTACCTGATGCGCGAAGCCTGCCGGCGGCAACTGTCCGGTGTCGATCTCAAGGACGAAGCCCAGGTGCCTACTCTGGATAAACAAGGGCCCGGCAACTTCCTGCTGCCAGACCTGGCCTGAAAGAGGATGCACCGGTAGGTAAACAGAAAGAACGGAGCGGCGAAGGGCACCGTGAAACGCGGGTTCGCCTTTCGAGCCTCGGAGCCCTGCCGCGGTATAGGGCACCATTGACGAGTTCGTGTTGCTCGGACGCACCAGTTTCGTGGCGCTCCAAGCATCGACAACCCTCGGTTTCGCTCGATGTCCTCACCCCATCGAGACGTACCGTCCGGAACACGGGCTGCTCCATCCGTATGGAGCGTGATACCGATACATTTACCTCGCAGCGCCCATGAGCAGATCGCCGGTCTTGGAGTAATGTGGGCGTGCTAGGCTTGGGCTTGGCTGCGTTGCCTGCCTATACGAACAATTACGCACGGCCCGACTCGGCGCCTGGTTTGGAGTCCCGCATGATCGCGCGCCCACCATCTGAGCTTCCAAGCGACCTCTCAGCGTTTGTTGCTACGCACTTCTCTGGTCGAGGCTCCAATCCGGATCGGTTGATTGCCGAATCCTGGTACCGCAGCGTCTACGAGCACGGGCTCGATCCCGCTAAACCTGCCTCTCATGTTCAGCTTGAACACCACGAGATCCGCCTGCATCAAGAGGAACACCATGACTTTCTCGCGATTGCGAGCCAGGGCGTGGAAGGCCTCGCGCGGCGCCTGAACCCGGCGGGTTTTGCGGTGCTGCTCAGCGATAGCCGCGGTATCACGCTCGACGCGAGACTGCCAGGGCAGCACAGCCCCTATTCGGACTCGGGGCTGGTGATTGGCAGTTGCTGGGACGAGTCGCTTGTGGGAACCAATGGCATCGGTACCGGACTGGCCGCCAGCCAGCCGCTGATCATCCACCGGGACGAGCATTTTCTCAGCAGCAACGCCATGCTGAGTTGCTCGGTGGCGCCGCTATTCGATCCCCAGGGCGCATTGCTGGGCTGCCTCAATGCCTCCTGCCTCAACAGCGGCGGGCCGAAGCAGGCGCAGTACCTGACGCTCCAGTTGGTAAGCCTGTACGCGCGACTGATCGAGAACGCCAGTTTCCGTCAACGCTATGCCAGTTGCACCATGCTGACCCTGGGCGGCGATTCGGGTGATCTGGGCAACGAGCGTTTGCTGGCAATCGATGGCGCGGGCTGCATCCTCGGTGCCAATCGGGCGTCCTTTCTAGCCGCCGCCCAGGGGATCCCTCTGCTGGGGGCAGCAGTCCAGGATGTCCTGTCCATATCACTGGACGAGCTAATCACCCTGACCCAGGTCGGCCAGCGCAGTGCATCCTTGCGCTTAGCCGGTGGAGCGGCACTGGAGGTCTCGCTGCGCATGCCGGCCACCGCCACGCGGCGCTCCAGAAATGAGCGCGGGGTGAGGGTGGTTCCGGCAGAGCCGACGCTCGAGCACTTGGCAGGGGAAGATCCTGACCTCCAAGGTTCCGTTCGGAAGCTGCGCCGCGTGCTTGATCGCGACATCTCGCTGCTGCTGACTGGCGAAACGGGTACCGGCAAGGAGGCGTTTTCGCGGGCGATCCATCAGGCGAGCGCGCGATCAAATGGGCCTTTCGTTGCGCTCAACTGTGCCGCGATCCCCGAGTCGCTGATCGAGAGCGAGCTGTTCGGCTACCGTGCCGGGACCTTTACCGGCGCCAGCCGGCAGGGAATGAAGGGCAAGCTGGAGCAGGCCAATGGCGGGACGCTGTTCCTCGACGAGATCGGCGATATGCCGGCGCATTTGCAGACGAGGTTGCTGCGCGTGCTGGCCGAGCGGGAGCTGGTGCCGCTGGGCGCTTCGACCCCGGTCGCCCTGGACGTGCAGCTTGTGTGCGCGACGCACCGCGACCTGCCAGCGATGGTCGCTGCGGGGGAGTTTCGTGAGGACCTGTACTATCGACTCAATGGCTTGACGGTGAGGCTACCCGCCTTGCGTGACCGTGCGGATCGTAGGGGCCTGATTCGTCGTGTCCTGGCACGTGAGGCCGGGGATGAGCATATCGAGCTGACCACCGACGCAATGGAACGCCTGGCCACTTATGGATGGCCTGGCAATGTGCGCCAACTGATCAACGTGTTGCGCTGTGCCGTCGCGCTCGCCGACGACGGGATGATCGGTCCTGACTGCCTGCCGCCGGAAGTCGTGTCGGTGCCCGTGGAGCGGTCGTCATCGGCACAATCGCTGACGACGACCCGGGATGCAGCCGAGGCGGCCCTTTTGCAAACGACACTTGAACAGCACGGTGGCAACGTCGCGTCTGCGGCTCGTTCCCTCGGCATCAACCGCGCCACCCTATATCGCAAGCTGCACCGTTACGACCTGGCGGCGCTGCGCAAATGATGTCTTGACTACGACTCAGTGCTTTCGGTGGCCCGGAGCGCATGGCCGCCCGGTCCACCTAGGATCTGGGGCTGGTCGTCGCTCGACCAAATAACAAGAACCCCGCCGGGGCGGGGTTCTGGATTACCGCAACTCACTCAGCTTTGTAGGTACACCGCATGAGTATGGGTGTACTCATAAAGGCCGTGCTTTCCGTCCGCACCGCCGATGCCGGACTTGCGCACCCCGGCGTGGTAGCCCTGCATCGCCTCGAAGTTCTCGCGATTGATGTAGGTCTCGCCGAAATCCAGGCCGGCGGCTGCCTTCATCGCGATAGAGAGGTCGCGCGTGTAGATCGAGGATGTCAGGCCGTACTCGCAGTCGTTGGCCATGGCGATGGCTTCGTCGAGATCGTCGATGATCTGGATTGGGAGCACCGGGCCGAAGATCTCCTGGCGCATGATTTCCATGTCATGTGAGCAATTGGCAAGGATGGTTGGCTGATAGTGGAAGCCCTGGCCGAGATCGGCCACGGCACCGCCAGTGATCAGATGAGCGCCTTGGTTCTGGGCGGTCCGTACCATCTGCTCGACCTTGCGCAGGCCGGCCTCGTTGATCAACGGGCCCATTTCCACATCCGCTTGGGCAATAGGGTCGCCATAGCGGGTTTCGGCCATGGCCCCGGCGATGCGTTCGATGAACTGATCGGCCACGCCGCGCTGAACATAGACGCGCTCTGCGCAGTTGCAGACCTGGCCTGTGTTAATAATTCGGGAGGCGCGAATAGCCGTCACGGCCAGTTCGAGATCGGCGTCGTTCATCACGATGGCCGGGGCCTTGCCGCCCAGCTCCAGGTTGAGCTTGGTGACGTTGGGCGCTGCTGCGGCCATGATCCGTGAGCCGGTGCCGACGCTGCCGGTAAAGCTGATCATGTCGATGCCGCTGCTGGTTGTCAGGGCGCTGCCCACGCCGGCGCCACTGCCGCAGACCACGTTGAACACGCCATTGGGCAGGTCGGTCTCGGCCACCAGCTTGGCGAATTCGAAGCAGTTGTTCGGCGTTTCCTCGCTGGGCTTGATGACGATGGTGTTGCCGGTGACCAGTGCGGGCGCCATCTTCCGGGCGATCAGGAAGAACGGGAAGTTCCACGGCAGAATGCCGGCGACCACGCCCAGCGGCTTGCGGAACAGGAAGATGTTCTCGCCAGGGCGGTCGCTGGTGATGATTTCCCCCTCGATACGTCTCGCCCACTCGGCCATGTAATCCATGTAATCGGCCGTGAAATTCACCTCCACCAGCGCCAGGCTCTGGATCTTGCCTTGCTCTTCGGTGATGACGCGGGCCAGGCGTTCGGCGTTCTGCCGAATCTTGCTGGCGATGGTGCGCAGATAGCCGGCGCGCTCGTTCGCAGGCTTGTTCGCCCAGTCTTTCTGCGCCGTGCGGGCGGCCGCGATGGCGCGCTCGACGGTGGCCGAATCGGACTCCGGGACGCGTGAGAGCAGGGCGCCAGTGGCCGGGTTGCGCACCTCGACGAGGTTGTCGCAAGCGACAAAGCTGCCGTCGATATAGTTCTGATAGGTGATTGCGTCAGTCATGTCGATCTCCTGGTGCTCAGTTGCTGGCCGTTTTTTGGGTGGGCTGCGGCAGGTCGTCCGGGCCGTGTTCGAGACGGTCGTGGGCGCGCTTGATCAGGTACTGGTGGATCTGCTCCATCTGTTCGCGATCGAACGCCTCGGCGAAGGAGGGCATGCCATCGGGAATGCGCGCGCCATGGAGGATGCCGAGGAATTGCTTGTGCGTTTCCGGCGTCAGCATGCGCAGATCCGGCAGCACGCCGCCGCTGACCGCATGAATACCGTGGCACTGCGAGCAGTAACCGTCATACAGCTTGGCGCCGGCTTCGACCGTCGCAGCATCGGCCGTCAGCGGTGGCGGCTCGGGGGCGTCTTTGCGCGGTGCCGGCTCCTGCAGTTCAGCCGTGCCGCCGAGCTTGTAGGTCAGCACCTGTGCGTAGGGCTGCACCCCGGCGCGCAGCGAGAGGGCGCCGGCAAAGGTGGAGAACGCACCGCCCCAGCCCGCCATGAAGGTCACGTACTGCTCGCCGTCCACGCTGTAGGTGATGGGTGCGGCCATTACGCCGCTGGCGGCCGGCTGCTCCCAGAGCTTGTCGCCATTGTCGGCCGCGTAGGCGATGACCCGCCCGTCGGCGCTGCCTTCGAACACCAGGTTGCCGGCGGTGCTCAGGGTGCCGCCGTTGAAGATGGTGACGTAGGGCACTTCCCAAGCCTGCTCTTGCTTGACCGGGTCCCAGGCGATCAGCTTGCCGGACCAGGTGTCGGCGTATTTGCCCAGGCCTTCAGGATCCTCGGGCATCATCCCGGTCTTCAGACCCAGCTGGTACATGCTCTTGAACTTGTTGCGCGCAGGCGCATCAGGTACGTGCTCATACCAGGCGGACATGATGTGCGCGGGGATGTAGACCAGCCCGGTGTTCGGGTTATAGGACATCGGGTGCCAGTCATGCGCCCCCCAGAAGCCCGGCTGGACCAGCTTGGCCTTCTTCTCACCCTTCCAGTAGGCCGCGGCTTCATCATCGACGATGGGGCGACCGGTCTTCAGATCGACGCCCTTGGCCCAGTTGATCGGCACGATGTTTTCGGCGGAGAGCAGTTCGCCAGTGGCGCGATCGATGACGTAGAAGAAGCCGTTCTTCGGTGCCTGCATCAGCACCTTGCGCTGTTTGCCCTCGATTTCTAGATCAGCCAGGATCATGTGCTGGGTGGCGGTGTAATCCCAGGCATCGCCCGGCGTGGTCTGGTAGTGCCAGACGTATTCGCCGGTGTCGGCGTTGACCGCGACGATGGAAGACAGGAACAGGTTGTCGCCCTTGCCCTCGCTGCGCCAGATCGGATCCCACAGCGAGCCGTTGCCGACACCGATGTAGAGCAGGTTCAGCTCCGGGTCGTAGGCGAAGGAGTCCCAGGCGGTACCGCCGCCGCCCTGCTCGACGAACGCGCGGCCATGCCAGGTCTTCTTGGCGATCTCCATACCCTTGCCTTCGACCGGCTTGTCCGGGTCGCCGGGTACGGTGAAGAAGCGCCAGGCCTGATCGCCGGTTTCGGCATCGTAGGCGGTGACGTAGCCGCGCACGCCGAACTCGGCGCCGCCGTTGCCGATCACCACCTTGCCGTTGACGACGCGTGGCGCACCCGTGATGGAGTAGCTGCGTTCCTTGTCGTAGCGGGTGTCGACCGACCAGACGCGCTCTCCGGTCTTGGCGTCGATGGCTTCAAGGCGACCGTCGAGCACGCCGACGTAGACTTTGCCTTTCCACACGGCGACGCCGCGGTTGATCGCATCGCAGCAGGCCTCACCGGCGCGGGAACGGTCGGACTTGGGGTCGTATTTCCAGATTTCCTTGCCGGTGCGTGCATCCAGTGCATAGACGATGGAGAAGGGGCCGGTGGTGTACATCACCCCGTCGACCACGATGGGTGTGGCTTCCACGCCGCGATCGATGTCCAGCTTGTAGCTCCAGGCCAGACCGAGTTTGTCGACGTTTTCGTCGGTGATGTTCTTCAGTGGGCTGTAGCGCTGCTCGCCGTAGTCGCGACCGTGGCTCATCCAGTTGCCGGGTTCTGCGTCGGCATTGGCGATGCGCTGGCCGTCTACATCGGCGGCGTGCAGCGGAAGGGACAGTAGCGCGGCAAGGCTGGCGCCAAGCAGAGCGGTGGGCCGTCGGCCCGAATAGGGATCGAACTGATTCATCGAAGGCTCTCTCTTGTTATTGGCTATGGCCGCCCCGCAGGGCAGTTAAACCGGAGAGAGCAACCGCTGTGCCAGGCGTTCCAATTTGGCGGCAAAGCTAGCACTGGCGCTGGCTGACGCGATCCAGGTCGTCCACGGTTGGTGCGGTCTGTCGCACCTGGACCGTTGCACGGCTGCGACAACTGTCGCGTCTTGGCGACAGGGCAAAGGACGCACCCAGGCCGCGCGATCACCATCTGTATGCGGAGCGGCGATTCAGAAGGCACTGCCGGAACAGCAGGACAGCGGGCTGAGGGCTGTTTCGGGGGCATGAATGGTAAACGGTGAAGTCGTCCGGCTCGCTTGGCATGTGCGTTGCCTTGATGACGCTAAGGGAGGATTTCCCGCTTCCGGTCGTTTCTGTACTTTGAAATACGTGTGCCGGAGCGCTGGGCTCCAAGGCTGCCCAATCGCGTCCTCTGGTCAGGCTCTTTTCAACAGAGGTCGGTGACAGCATCGTCACTCAATAACAACAAGGCTCAATCATGCATCGACTACTGCTCGCCGGATCGCTCTCGTTGGTATCCGGTTCACTGCTCGCCCAGACGAGCGAGCCGCTCACGCTCGATCCCCTGTGGGTGAGTTCGCCTCGAGCGGAATCCGACTGGTTTACCTTGCCGATGGCGGTGTCCGCCGTCGACGCGCAGGACCATCCGGGCGAGCAGTTGCTCAGCCTCGACAGCCTGCTGGGGCCCGTTCCGGGCGCGCTTTCGCAGAGCCGCTACAACCTGGCACAGGGCATGCGCCTGTCGATTCGCGGCTTCGGTTCCCGTTCCAGTTTTGGCGTGCGCGGCGTGCGGGTGCTGGTCGACGGGGTGCCCTTGACGATGCCTGACGGGCAGACCGAAATGGACGGCCTCGATACCTCGCTGGTCGAGCGCATCGAGGTGATTCGTGGTCCCTCGTCGACCATCTACGGCAATGCCGCCGGTGGCGTTCTGGCGATTCAGACGCGGCAGCCAGGGGACACACCGCGCACTCAGGTCGAGGTGACGGGCGGCGAACTGGGCTATCGCCGGATGCGCGCGGAAACCAGTGGCAGCACCGGAGCATTGGGCGCATTGTTGGCGGTCAACGCAACGCAACTCGATGGCTACCGCAGCCACGGGACCGCCGAAACCAACCACCTCACCGGCAAGCTGCGCTGGCGGGGGGAGGGCGGCACGCTTGGTTTCACCCTGCATGCAATTGACAACCGGGCCGAAGACCCCGGTGGGCTGACCCTGGATCAGGTCCGGGCTGATCGTTCCCAGGCGCGGCCACAAAGCCTTCAGTTCGATTCAGACGAGACCATCCAGCAGCAACGCCTTTCGTTGGTCTGGGATGGAAAGGGCGCAGGCGACGATACTTACCAGCTGCGCAGTTATTACGGCCAGCGCGAGTTCAGCAACCGCCTGCCGCTGCGCTCCAATGGTCAGACAGCTTACGACCGCTGGTTTGCCGGGGTGGGTGCCCAGCGTACCTTTCACCGTGAGCTGGCGGGCTTGCCCCATCAGTTGACCGTCGGGGTAGATCTGGAGAGTCAGCGGGATAATCGCTCCCGAAACGACAACCTGCCTGGCGGAATCACCGGCGTCCTTACTCAGCGCCAGCGCGAAACGGCAGACAGCCGGGGTGTGTTTATCGAGGATCAGGTGAACCTGGGCGATGCCTGGTTGCTCACCGCAGGCCTGCGCTATGACAGCGTGCGGCTCGAGGCCAAAGACCGCTACCTGAGCGACGGCGATGCCTCGGGGGAGCGCAACCTGGAAGACTGGAACTACAGCCTGGGCCTGAGCCGGCAGCTGGATGCCCATCATGTGGCGTACGTGCGTTACGCGACCTCGTTCGAGACGCCAACGATCAACGAAATGGCCAATCCAACCGGGGGCGGCTTCAATCCATCGCTCGGCGCGGCGCAGTCGGTCAACCGCGAAATTGGCATTAAGGGCGAGCATCCCGGGTTGCGCTACGAAGCGGTCCTCTACAGCATGCGTATCGAAGACGAGTTGGTCCCCGAAGTCGATGGACGCACCTTCTACGCCAACGCGGGCCGCTCCAGCCGCGACGGTGTGGAGCTCAGCGGAGACTGGTTGCTGGGGCGCTTTTGGCGATTGACCGGGGCGTGGGCCTACAACCGCTATCGTTTCGAGCAATTCCAGGGCAACGACGGCAACCGCATTCCGGGGATACCACATCAGAGCCTCTTCGCTGAGGTCAGCTACGACCGTGAAGACTGGTATGCACGGGTCAACGTCAATGCCTATGGCCGCCAATACGCGGACAACGCCAACCTCGATCGTGTGCCTGGCTATGCGGTAACCAACGCCCGCCTGGGCTGGCGGCTGCAGTGGGGGGATCAACGGTGGGAGCCCTACATCGGTATCGACAACCTGTTCGATCGTGACTACTACGACAACCTGCGTATCAACGACAACTTCGGCCGCTACTACGAGCCTGCCCCCGGCCGCACGTTCTACGCCGGAGCAAAGCTGACTTTTGAATGACAACCAGCGAGTGTCGCGATGCGCTGTGGTTTAGTGCGTCAAAGATAAGTGTCTCCTGGGTCGCGACGGGGCCCGCACGCTCGAAGCGAAGCAAGCCAGCGTCAATCGGCTCGCCCGGCTGGTGCTCCTTCCACAGCCACGCTCATACCTCTCAGTCGGCTGCCCTCGAACGCCGCTCTTCCAACTTTTGCTCGATGCGTCTCCACGCTCCGCGAAGTCCAAAACGCAGGTGGGAGAACCGGGTCCGGTCGCGCATGCGGCGTAACCAAAAAGCCGGACGAGCCCGCAGGTTGCTGTCGAGTATCGGCGAGCCAAGTGCTGTCAAATCCCGTCCATATGGGTGGGATGGGGCCTGCAGATACGAGTGGCAGACGGGTGATAACTCGAAGAAAAGCACTGCTGAACACCATTGCCAGTGACCGCGACACCTTCCTTCTGCAGCCTTCAGCTTAGCGCCCCGGTTGCATCCTGCCGCCCAGCCACTTGCAACGAGCGAAGTAAGTCCCGTTTCTTCGCGCGATGCTCCCGCATGCGGCGCAGCACGTCATTGAGGGTTGTCACCGCCTTAAGAATGTATGGCCCCTTGTTGAGCATTACGCACTCAGCACGAACGCTCATGGCTGCATCGGTAATTTCTGAGCGCGCCGGGGCTCCCTTCTTAGCCAGGCTTTCAAGAACCTGGGTTGCCCATATCACTGGTACATGGGCTGCCTCACACAGGCACAGCATCTCTTCCTGAATTTCGGCCAAACGTTCGAAACCGGTCTCTACGGCCAGGTCGCCCCGGGCGATCATGACGCCAAATCGTGGCAATCGCATGCCGGCGAGCAGCATCTTGGGCAGGTTTTCGAATCCGGCACGGGTCTCGATTTTCAACACTACTCCAAGGTGCGTCGCGTCCAGTCGTTCCAAATGATCAATCAATTCAATCACGTCTTCGGCGCTGTTTGCGAAGGACATCTGAACGATATCGGCGTGTTTCGCCGCAAACGCCAGTGTTTCAATATCGTCCTCGGTCGGTGCTCGGACTGGGAGGGCGTTGTCTGGGAAGTTGATGCCCTTGTCACTTGCCAGCTTGGCGCGGCCGCTTGCATGTGCGATTTGGGTAATGCGCAAGATCAGCGCATCGGCAGACGCTTTCTCCACCCGCGCCCCAATTTTGCCATCGTCGAACCAAACAGGGTCGCCCGCTGCGACCGCCGCCAATACGTACGGTAGTGTGCAGCCTATCCTTGCGGTCTCGGCATTGTCGTTGCTCGGTGGATCAATAGGTTGGTCATCAGCAGTCAGCGTCAACAGGTCGCCAACCCGCAGGGTCAAATGCTGCTCGCGTGGCGGAAGCTCTGTGAGGCGCATTCGGCCATGGGTCTTACTTGCCCGACGCTGCTTGATCTGCATGCCGTCTGTGAAGTAGGCCGTTTTCTTCAGCTCCGCCAGGCACCCCTCCTCATCAGACGCGATGACCTTCATCTTTCGTTTCGAGCCGCGCGCATCGCGCAGCCTAAGCGTATCGCCTGCACGGACTGCCAGCGCTTTATCGCTTGTAACCATAAAACAAGCGTCGGTATCGGACTCGTTTATGGCTGCATTCGTCCATGTAATACGAACGTGGGCGGGGCTGATGACTTGCCCATAGCAATCACGCGTGGGCCGTACCTTTTTTACACCTGGCGCCGTTGCGATAGGGCCTGTGCGTAACTTGGGCCCAGCGAGATCGAGCGCTACCTTGCATTCGCGCCCAAGCGCTTTCTCCGCTGCACGAACATGCTCGATCATCGCACGCCAGCTGTCTGGGTCATCGTGTGCGCAGTTGATGCGTGCGCAATCCATGCCTTCCTTGATCAACGCTTCGATGAGGTCGCGGTTGTGCGCCGCTTCAGAGGGGAGGGTGACCATGATTCGAACCGAGCGCGTGCCACGGGCCTTTCCAAACAGCGCGTCGGCGTGAGCCGCCAATAGACGCTCACCCTCGTGGAGACCACGCTCAGGGGCCTTGGGCTCTTGGGTATTCGGCTCTTCGAGCCGCTGCAACACGCCCATCACCGATGTCACAGCTGCGAGTATTGCCGCCTCGGCGCGGCCCAAGGACGACAAACCGATCTCGGCAAGCTGCGCTTGTAACTCGCGCAGGTCATGGCGACGAAGACATAGGTACTGCAGCAGGTTCTCGGCGCTTTGCCTGTAGCACTCATGAACCTGGATATTTTTCAGCGATGCCAGGCAGGCGTCGCTCGTCATCTCGTTACGTAGCCGTTCGAGTTGCACGCGTAATGGATTGAAATGCAAGCCCGCAGAGGGCGGGGTCAGTGCCTTTTTCGACATCGAAATCTCCAGAGAGCCTGCGGTCCGACCGGCCGCTACCGGTATACACTGACCTGATGCAGGTTGGACCTGTTTCATGACAGCCGACCAGTGGGTCGTCCTAGAAAGCAGCACACGAGGTGTCGACCTGTAGCCGAGAGCATCTTGGCCTATGCAACGTTTCAGACAGCAGCGGAGTGACTGGGCCTAGAATCACTGTCGGTAGGGGTGGCTTTGAGCTGGAGCTACGGGCGTCTCCAAACTGCTTGTGTCCCACGCAGAACGAGCCAAGCCAATAGCGCGGCCAGCACGTCATCCAAAACGATACCCAAGCCACCACCAATGGTTTCGACGAAATCAATGGGGGGCGGTTTGGTGATATCGAAAAGTCTATACAGTGCGAATCCCGCACCTAGTAGCCACCATCGATGGGTTGTGGCCACTCCCAAAAAAACCAGTGGAAAGGCGAAGTACTCGTCGGCAACGATCTGCGCGGCATCACCGCCTCCAAGCCAACGCGAGGCCCAGTGACACAGCGGAACGCCGACCGCCAGCAGCGCGGTGATGACCAGCAGTTGCCTTGTCAGCGGCTGCCCCCAGAGCCACCACGCCAGTGGTATCCCCAGCAGTGATCCGAAGGTTCCAGGCATCCAGGGTAAAGACCCCAGCCCGAAACCAGTGGCAATCAATAAAACGACTTGCTCAAAGATCAATTGTCGAACCTCTAGGGTGACCATTTGGCATTGCGCGAGAAAGGCCTCGCAACATCTGGCATGAAATCGATTCGACCGCTAGGTATCGAACATCGCTCAAAATGAGCGCTTTTTACTCCTGAGCTACAACTGCGGTGACCTGATACGGCGGTGTGGTCGGCTCGCCGGCTTATCACGACGTTGCGTCTGCTCGCGAGAAATGCGGTGCATAGATAATTAAGGACCTTCGGTGTTTGCAATTGACAAGCTATTGCTGCTGGCAGCAGTACTGATCCTGTTCGGTGTGCTCTCCAGCAAACTGTCGGCCCGTCTGGGGCTGCCGGTGCTCGTGTTGTTCCTGATCACCGGCATGCTTGCAGGTGAGAACGGTATCGGCGGGATCGTTTTTGATAATGCCGTTGCCGCGCATGCCCTCGGCACCCTGGCTTTGGCGCTTATCCTTTTTGACGGCGGCCTGCAAACGCCCGTTTCGTCCATAAGGAAGGTCTGGAAGCCAGCGTCTCTGCTGGCAACAGTTGGGGTACTCGCAACGGCCGCAATCGCGGGGCTCGCAGCTGCCTGGATGCTTGAGCTTCCAGTTCTGGAAGGCATGTTGCTGGGTGCGATCATCGGCTCGACCGATGCTGCAGCCGTATTTTCTCTCTTGCGAAACGCCGGAATTCACATCAATCAGCGGCTCAAGTCGGTGCTGGAGATTGAAAGCGCGTCCAACGACCCCATGGCCATCTTTCTGACGGTGGGCTTGTTGGAGGTGCTGGTTAACAGCATGCCGCTTGGCTGGGGTCTGCTTCAGATGTTTTTGATGCAGATGGGGATAGGTGCGCTGGTCGGGCTTGGTGTCGGATGGTCGATACTCAAGTTGCTGAGCAGGATAAAACTGGTCGCGACCGGCTTGTATCCGGTGCTTGTTGCGGCCGGCGGATTGCTCGCCTATGGAGTATCCGCGAATCTGGGCGGCAGCGGATTTCTGGCGATCTTCGTCGCTGGCGTGATGATCGGAAACCAGAAATTCGTTTTCCAGCGCAGCACCTTCCTGTTCATGGATGGCCTGGCATGGCTTAGCCAGATCACCATGTTCGTAGTCCTCGGCCTGCTCGTCGATCCGGTTTCGCTGCTCGATGTGTGGGTCGAGGGGTTGGTGATTGCACTGGTCCTGGTGTTGCTGGCCAGGCCGCTGGCCGTCGCACCAATGCTTGCGCTTTTTGGCTTCAATCTCAGGGAGACGGTACTCGTTTCCTGGGTAGGCCTACGTGGTTCGGTGCCGATCATCCTGGCAATCTTCCCGTTGCTTTTCGGACTGCCTAATGCGCCCCTGATCTTCAATGTTGTGTTCTTCGTAGTTCTGCTATCGGCGACGGTGCAGGGCTCTACGCTCCCGCTCGTCGCGCGCAAGCTGGGGCTGACGGAGAAGCCACCGGCGACGCCCGCCGCGACTCTCGAAATCTCGTCACTGCACGATGTCGACGCGGAAATCGTCGAATACACGCTCGGTAACGATGCGAGAGCCGCCGGCCGTTTGCTCTCGCAGATGGCGTTGCCCGAAGGCGTAGTCGTGGCGATGATCACGCGAGGGTCGGCCGTCATACCGCCTCGAGGGTCGACCAGGCTTGAAGCCGGTGATCATCTGTTTGTCGTCCTCAAGCCAAACAATCAGCCTTTCGTTGACTGCGTTTTTTCCCAGGCGGTAGAAGCGTCAAGAACCGATCTGCCAAACCTTGAACTTCGGCTCAAGGGCAGCACCAAGGTTGAAGACGTGTGGAATTCCTACGGTATCGACCTGGCAGCGGAAAAGGGGCAAACCCTGGATCAGTTGATCAAGGAGGCACTCGGTGGCGGCGCTCGTCAGGGGGACGAATTGATGGCCGGATCAGTGCGGCTAATCGTTCGCGAGCAACTGCAAGGGCGCATCACGACGGTTGGAATCGAGGCGGTATCGGCCGACGCCAAGACGTAATACAGCACGCGCTGCATGCATAGAAAGAAAGCCGTGCACGGTCGCAGAACCTACGCTTTGCGCTTGCCTTCCTTCTTTTCGATCGGGGAGTGGCGAATGGTCAAGAGTGTGTTGGGGTTGTTGTAGTCGGTAGTCCGAGCAGCACGATCGCGCTCTGCCGTACGAAGGTCTAGCACTGCGCCCGCGCCAACCGCGCCAATGCTGAGCACGGCGCAAAGGATCATCATGGAAGTGTTCATGAGGTTCTCGTAAGAGTCGAAAGATGGGACGGCGAGAAGGTTGGGGCGCGGCCTCGTTTTTCAATCCGGCTGCGCATTCTGCTCTCAAAGTACGTGAGACACAGCAGGCATTGTGGTCTGTCCCGGAACTGGCGGACAGGTACATCGGCACTCACCGCCAGCCACAATGATCTGCTAATCGCTATGGAGGCAGAGGCCATCTGAATTGAGTTCAGTTCGGACCTCGACGGGCCTCTCGCCGGCGCAGTGTGCTGACCACGACAGCCGTGCTCGTCCTGCAGCGCATCGGGGCAAGGGAATCGACGGTCGCCCCGTCCAAGTGACAGCACCCAGCGGCACTCGACATCTTGGCAGGGGACGACGATCCGCTGGCATTGGTGGCCACAGCCGCAATGCTCGATGAGTTCGGGCGCCATGCGCGGTGAGCCCTGGCCGGAGGGTCATCGACAGGCAGATGGACAGGGCAGGGACAATTGATAAGTGCTACCGGCCTTCTAACACCAAACCAACCAAACGACGGTTTCCTTGTCAGTTCCTTTGCCCCATAAACCATTGGCAAGGAACTGAAATGAAGAAGCACTCACTTTTGCTGGCCGGGCTCTGCGCGGTCCTGATCGGAAGCGCCAACGCGCAGGAGAAACCGACAGTCCAGTTCATTGCCACCGGTGGCACGATCGCGATGAAAATCGACCCGGTCAAGAAGGCCCCGGTGCCAGCGATATCGGGCGATGATCTGCTCGCCACGGTGCCGGAGGTGGCCGAGTTTGCCCGGATCAAGGTCAACAACCTCTCGAACGTGCCGTCCGACTATATGGATCCGCCGCGCTGGGTCGAGCTGTCCAAGGCCGTGAACGCTGCGCTTGAGCAACCAGACGTATCGGGCGTCATCGTTTCGCATGGCACCGATACACTTGAGGAGACTGCTTTCTGGCTCGACCTGACCGTCGAATCGGACAAACCGGTCGTTGTCATCGGGGCACAGCGCAACGCCTCATCCTCGGATTTTGACGGCCCGCGCAACCTGCTCAACGCGGTGCGTATTGCGGTCGATGAGCAGGCGAGAGGAAAAGGTGTCCTTCTGGCCATGAACAACCAGATCAACGCGGCGCGGCATGTGACCAAGACTCACACCGCCAATGTGGAAACCTTTCAGTCGGGGGACTACGGCTTTCTAGGCGAGGTCTATCCGGATCGTGTGATCTTCGCGAGGGAGCCGCTGCGCCGGCAGCACATCCAGATCCAGACCGATGACATGCCGAGGGTCGACATCGTGGCGATGTACGGCGGTGCCGATGGCAGCCTGCTGCGCAGCGCCGTTGACCAGGGCGCGAAGGGTATCGTTGTGCAGGCCTTGGGTATGGGGAACATGAACCAGCCGATGTTCGAGGCCGTCAAGTACGCACTGGGCAAGCAGGTGCCGGTCGTGATTTCGACGCGCGTCTACAACGGTCGCGTCATGGCCAATTACGGATTTGAGGGCGGCGGCAAGACTACGTCTGATGCGGGTGCGGTCATGGCTGGGAACCTCAGCCCTCAGAAGGCGCGCATTCTTCTCATGCTGCTGCTGCAAGACGGGAAGATGGGACAGGAAGACCTGCAGGCGGCGTTCGATGCGATGTGAAATGTCGATGCTGAACATCGGTCATGTGCGGCATTAAACAATTTTTTGTCTGGCGGCGCCGCGGTGCGCCGTCTAGAAAAAACGAACCGCAAGTGTGCGCACATAGCTCTATCTGCTAGGTATCCCCTCGAGTCGAATCAACTGCTGGAGGGGGACTAGACCGACGTCGCGACGCGGTTCCGGGACCGGTGATCCTTGGCCAAACGACGTGCGAGCTGGATGAAGTTCAGTAATGCCGGCGACTGGTTGAAGCGTCGGCAGACCATCGTTAGCGGCGCGACAAGGCGAGGGCGAGCGCCGTGAATGCGGCGGTACACCACGCTATCGCCATGTATGTCGCGCATGGATGCTGGAACTACTGAAATGCCTTCGCCAGCCGCAACCAGGCTAACGTTTGTGAGCATCCGTTCCACTTCGAATGCGATTTTCGGTTCGAAACCCGCCGTCTGGCAGGCGCGCAGCAGGTTGGCATACATCCCCGGCGCGCCGGGCCGGCGCACCAGGATGAAGGGCTCGGCACGCATCCTCTGGATGTCGATCGCTCCACCGGCCGCCGTCAACGCCGGATGCCCGATTGGCAGTACCCAAAGCAATTCTTCCACCAGCAGACGATGGAATTCGATACCCGCCGGTTGGCTGACCGGTGCGCGCAGCACCCCGACCTCCAGCTCGCCGGCACTGGCGCGTTCGGTCAGACGCCCGGCGTTACCTTCTTCCAGGGCGATGGACACGGCCGGGTAGCGCTCGCGGTAGGCGCGAATGATCTGCGGGATCAGTGGGTGCGCCGCTGCCGAGGAGGTGAAGCCGATCTTCAGCGTGCCCTCGACACCGTGGGCGACGCGTGCGGCCCGGCGCGCGCCGGCCTGCACCCGCGCCAGGATCGCCTTGGCCTCTTCGAGAAACACCGCGCCACCGGTGGTCAGGTCCACACCCTTGGGATGGCGTTTGAACAACTCGAAGCCGAGCTCCTCCTCCAGCGCGCGAATCTGCTGGCTCAGCGGTGGTTGCTGCATGTTCAGGCGCGCAGCTGCACGGGTGAAATGCCTCTCCTCGGCGACCATGACGAAATAGCGGAGGTGGCGAAGTTCCATATGACGGCGTCCTGCTAGGCGCTCGCCAGGGCGTTTGGCTGACGGAGTGCCTCGATGGGGTAGGATAGGGAGCACTGAAGCGACCAAAACAACAACATCGCTCGGCGGCCCATGATTCTAGCCAAGCTGTACCGCAACGACACCGCTCGGATCCTGATCGCGATAGCCTTGGGCCTGTCGCTCGGCATCCTGCGGCCGGAACTGGCGGTCCAGATGAAACCGCTCAGCGACGCCTTCCTCGGCGTGATCGGCCACGCGGTGCCGCTGGTGATGTTCGTACTGGTCGCCTCGGCGGTATCGGCGTTCGGTGAGCGCGGGCAGCACACCCGCTGCGCAGGTCGCGTGGTGGTTTACTTCCTGATGATGGCCGTGTTCTCGCTGATCACCGGTGCAGGCGCGGGGTGGTTGTTGGCGCCGGGCGCCGAGGCGTTGCCACTGACCGGCTCGACCGTTCGCCCCCTGAGCGATCTGCCGACCGCAGTGCTGACCAGCCTGGTGCAGGTCATTTCTCATACGCTCATCCTTCCGGTGTTGTTGGCCGCTTTGCTGTTCGGCCTCGGGCTGGGTTGGGCGGGCGATGCGGGCGAGCCGCTGCGGCGTCGGCTGGATACGTGTGTGGACTGGCTGCTCAAAGCCCTGCGCATGGTGCTGCGATTCGCCCCGCTGGCCGCCTTCGGCGCCATGGCCTATACCGTTGGCCGATACGGGCCGGCGTCCGCCTGGCCGTTGCTCAAGTTCGTCGGCACTGTCTACTTCGCCTGCGTCTTGTTTCTTGTGGTTGTCCTGGGCGTCGTTGCCAGGTTGGCAGGCGTCGGCTTGTTTCGACTCATCGCCTACATCAGGGACGAGCTCTGTCTGGTCGCGTTCACCGGCGCTTCGGTGGCGGCGGTGCCGGGCCTGATCGAGAAACTTGAGCGCGCGGGATGCGCGCGGCGGGTAGTGCGGCTGGTGCTCAGCACCGGCTATACCTTCAATCTGGCCGGTTCGAATATCTACGTGACCTGTGCTGCGGTATTCCTGGCGCAGCTCGCCGGTGCCACCCTGGATGTTGCACATGTGTTGAGCCTGTTGCTGGTGGCGCTGCTGACCTCGTTGGGCTCGACCAGCGCGGCGGGCTCGGCCTTCCTGACGCTGACCGCCACGGTTGCCGGCCTCAATCTGGTTCCGCTGGAAGCGCTCGGCCTGTTGCTCGGTGTCGAGCGGTTGATGAAGTGCCGCTCGCTGACCAATGTGATCGGCAATACGTTGGCCAGCGTGGTGATTTCGGCCTGGAGCGGTGCGCTGGATCGCAGTGCGTTGCGTGAGGCGCTGATGCCCTGTCGGCAGGCAGCGTTTCCCGGCGCGGTGGTCGGGAAACGCCGAGGGCGCGCAACCTCTTAGTTCTTCAACAACGCGTTGAAGGCCTTGTCCAGCTCGCTTTCAGCGTTCGCCAGCCGGTCACGGCGTACCTTTGTCCAGTGCTGGTCGCCCGCGAGTGCCTGGTTGGCCTCTTTGAGCATACGCTTGACCTCGGCCGGCTGCGGGCCGCCGGTGCCGACACGGGTCTTGACCATGTTCTGCGGCGACAGTGTGGCGCGAAACGCCGACTCGCTCATCGGCAACTCGCGGGTCTTCCAGTCGTACTTCTCGGTGGCCTTGGTGAACAGTCGCTGCGCCTCGGCGTAGGGGAAGTTGGCCGGCACGAAACCTTCCTTGCGCGCATGACCGACAACCGCCGAGGCGAAGCTGTGACCGATTCGGAAGGGGACCTTGTGCTCGCGCTCCAGGGTATCGGCCAGCTCCATCGAGGTGGTCCATTCTGCTTCAAGCTCCTCCAGCGCGCGTTCGGGATTGATCACCAGTGCATCCATCACCTTGCCCGTACGGACGAACATCTCGTGGGCGCTATCGAACAGCCCGAGGCCGTCGAAGGCGAACTTGTAGTCGGTCATCCCGGTAGTCACGTTGTGCGCACGCAGGGTGACGGTATGGGCCAGTCCGACGACGTCCGAGGCTGATTCGCGCGCTCGCATGATCAGACCGGGGTTGCGCTTCTGCGGCATGGCGCTGCTGGTGTAGGTGGCGCCTTCTTCGAGCAGCATCCACGGACGGATCTGGTGGTATTGCGTATGAATGTCGCCCAGCATCGCGCCGATGCGGATCGCCGATGACGAGGCGATGCCCGCGGCCTCGATGGGAATGTCGTAGGTCGACACCTGGCCGGCATCCAATGAGTTTTCGCGCACATCATCGAAGCCGAGCAGCTCGGACAAGCGCTCGCGGTTGAGCGGCCAGCCGGAATTGGCGAGCACCGCCGTGCCCATGGGGCTACGGTTCAGGCGGTCGTACAGCTCGCGGATGCGCTGGGCATCGCGCTCGAACGCCGCCTCATACGCCAGCAGGTAGTGGGCATAGGTGATCGGCTGTGCCTGTACACCGTTGGTGTAGGCCGGGATCAGCGTGTCGACGTTTTCCTTCGCCAGCTCCAGCAACTGGGCGCGGGTGGCGTTCATCGCGTCGGTGTAGTCGAGCAACTGGCTGCGCAGCGTGGCGAGCCGGTAGGTCGCATACATGTCCTGGCGGCTGCGGCCGGAGTGGATCAGCGAAGCCTGCGGCCCGATCTTGTCGATCATGATCCGCTCGATCTGCAGCACGTCACTGGGCTTCTTGCCGTCGGGCTTGCCGGCCTGATTGATCACATACTGCACGCCGCTGGCGATCTCACGGCCCTGTTTGCGGCTGACGATCCCTTCTTCGGTCAGCATCACGATGGACGCCTTGTTGATCCGGTTGACCCAAGTGAACTGATCGTCGTGCTTGCCGGATTTAGCGCTGGAGCGATCGACCGTGGCGCCGATCTTGGCCGCTTCGGCCGCGCATTCGGCCGTGGTTCGGCAGGGCAGGTCGGCCGTATCCGCCGCCTGAGCGCTCAGATGGCTGGTGACCAGGGCGAAGGCAACGGCCAGCGATAGCAGATTTTTTTGCATGGTCATGGTGAATCTCCTGTTCAGCGATACCGTCACCGCGGGGCGACGGGAAGGCGAGGGCGGCCGTTACAGCAGCGGCAAGGTGTAACTGAGGATGAAGCGGGTCTGATCGATGTCATTCCCCGTACTTCGGTAGGTGCCGTTACGCAGCTTCACGCCGAAGTTTTTCAGCGCACCCTGCTGGAACACGTAACCGATGTCGGTATCGCGCTCCCACTCGCGGCCATTGCGCCCGCCTGGACCGTCGAAACCATCGCCGCGCAGGTAGCGCGTCATGAAGCTCAGCCCCGGAATGCCTACGGCGGCAAAATCGTAGTCGTAGCGCAGCTGCCACGACTTCTCGCCGGGACTGGCGAAGTCGGCCGAAATCATCACGTAGTTGACCAAGTAGGAATTGGTCCCATTGATGTGCGGAAAGCCAGTCTCGCCGCTCATCTTCTGGTACGCCGCGCCAAAGGCGTGGCCGCCGAGCTGATAGGTGAACTTGGCGCCGAACGCATCGTTGTCAACGTTGGTGTTGCCCGCCTCGGTGGAGCGAGCGAAGCGTAGGTCGCTCTTGAAGGCCTGGTCCTCGCCCAACGGCAAGACATGGGAAAGGTTGAAGATGTGCTGTTTGTAGTTCTGGTCGAGATGGCCGTAGTGGTAGCCAGTGGTCAGGCGGTCGGTCCAGCGATAGCTGGCGCTGGCGAAATCGAACTGATCGCTGTCCTGCCCACCGCGGATGCCCTTGCCGGCGACCTGCATGTCGTCGTTGGCCGCCGAGTTGCGTACGCTGTTCTGCGTCAGCCGACCGGCGTTGAGCGTCAGTCCGTCGATCTCCTTCGAGGTCACCATACCGCCGCGAAAGGTCTGCGGCAGGAGGCGGGAATCGTTTGGCAGCACCGTTGGCAGCTTCGGCAGCAGAGTCCCGACTCGTGCCGTGGTTTTCGAATAGCGCATCTTCGCCGCCGCGCCGAGCTGGCTGTATTCGTCCGGCGCCTTCTCGTCGCCGACCGGCAGCAGTCCGGAATTCTGGCGCTCCGGCCCGGAGTCGAGCTTCACCCCGAGCAGGCCGATGGCATCGACGCCGAAGCCGAGCGGCCCCTCGGTAAAGCCGGACTCGTAATTGAGCAGAAAGCCCTGCGCCCACTCGTCGCGCTTCGACTGGTTGGCGCCATCCTGTCGGTAGTCGGCATTGAAATAGAAGTTGCGCAGTTCCAGCGTGGCCTTGCTATCGGCGAGAAAATCCGCCATGGCCACACCCGGCAAACCCGCACCCAGCGCAGCAATCGTTATCGCCGTAGCAAGCGGCTTCGGTGACTTGTGCATCACTGTCTCCTGATTGTTTTTATACGGAGGTGACGCCGCCGACACGAGGCTGGCGGGCGTCTGGCGTGATGCTAGGGAATTGATTTCAATATGAAAAATATCTAGATCGTATCCGCCGGATATCTATTGGATATGGCGGTGGTTCGTTCCTGGGCGGTGCGGCAGATTCTCAATTGCCAATAACCAGGCGGCACTGGATAGACATCGCGGCTTCACGATGTGGCGAGATCGACGGGTCGCCGGCAGCCTGACCTCACGCCGTACTTTCCCTCCCGTTGTCAGAGACGCCGTTTAGACGGCCACCGAGTGCAGCGTGTCATTTGGATCAATAACGTTGAACTTAAAGGGCAAATCTATTCATTGGTGTTGATTTATTTCGTGGGGCACGCTTCTAGGCTAGTCAGCAGTAGAGGCGCTTGGCATGTGTACTACCATTCAAATGCGCACCGCGCGCCGTCGTCGGTGACGGGCTTGCCCCAGGCCGATTGCAGGGACTGTGTTCTATCCAGCCGTTGCCTACCGTCCGTGCTTGGTCGCAATGACATTCCTGCGCACGAGCTGCGGTTCCGTTCGTCGACCTTGGTTAAGGGACAGCTTTTGTTCGAAGAGGGGGACCGAGCAACCAGCCTCTATATGGTCCGGTCGGGTGCAATGAGCGCATCTCGCGCGAATGTTTATGGCGCTCAGCAGATTCTTTCCTTCAGCCTTAGAGGTGATCTGGTTGGGGCTTGCTCGCTTCACGAGCCTAGGCATCAAGTCACCGTTCGAGCTGTGCAACGAACCGCCTTGTGTGAGCTTCCGTTGGACGTGCTGCATCGACTGAGCAGCATCAACGGCGGCGTCGCTCGATTTTTGCGTAAGGTTCTTAGCAAGGAACTCAAGCGCAACCGGGAAGCTCGGTTGCAACTTGCAGTGCCTCGGGCGGATAGCCGGGTGGCGAGCTTTCTGGCCTGGTATGCAGGCGCATTGATCGAACGGCGCCAGCCCGCTGCTCGCTTTCGCCTTCCCATGTCTCGCGTAGAAATTGCCAATCACCTCGGGCTCGCGGTCGAGTCGGTCTCGCGCGCGCTCGCCGAGCTTCGTGCCGAGGGCATCCTCGAAGCAAAGGGGAGGGAGATCGAGATCCTCGATTCATGTCGGCTATGGGAAGTGGCATGCAGCATGCAATTCCGGCGCGCTGCATGCGTCCCTGCGCGACGGCATTCCCCAGATGTCATTGCAGCCTGTTGAATGAACGGGGGCTTGCGCCCCCGTTTGGATTAGAGGAGCCCGAATTCAGCCAGCGAGGCCGACGCATGACCGGCCACGATTACGTGGTCGAGGGTCCGCACATCGACGAGCTCGAGTGCCTGCTTTAGGCGCCTGGTCAACGCCTTGTCCGCTTCGCTCGGTTCGGGATGCCCACTTGGATGGTTGTGAGAAAAAATCACTGCCGCCGCGTTGAGTCGCAGGGCTTCCTTCACCACCTCGCGCGGGTACACCGAAGCGGCGTCGATGGTGCCGCGAAACAGCTCGACGTACTCGATTAGCCGATGGCGGTTATCCAGGAAAAGGGCAGCGAACATTTCGTGTTCGAAGCCAGCAAGCTTGGCCTGCAGGAAGTTCTTGACGATGTCCGGCGACGTGAATGCTGCGCCTCTCTTCATCTTTAGGTCGATGGCTCGTCGAGCGGCGTCGAGAATCTGTTCAGGGGTCGCCGGTACATAACGGCCTGCATTGTCTCGAACCAGCAGGATCGAATCGTCGGAGGAGGTGAAGTTCGACATGTCGGTGCTCCGGTTGCTCGGGCGAGATTGCCCGGAACCGACCCGGCACGGCGCAGCGCAAGCAGTCAGGGGGCGAAGCCGGCGCCAGCCGCGAACACGCACCGGCGGGTGAAGCCCTTGACGGCGAGCACGCCGTGGCAAGGTGAAGGAAAACAGCAAGTCCGCCCCATTAACTCTCTGGCACGATAAAAAAAAGCGCCCTGTCGGGCGCCCAACGGTCCTCACTAGGCTATGAGAACCAAGCAGTGCGGGGTGTAGCACCCCGCGCAAACCGTAGCGCACGTCACGCAGTGCAAGCGGAACTGACTCACAAAAATGCGCCCTGGATTGCCAGGGCGCCTTGGCGTCATTCAGCCTTGCTTCGGCTCCACATCAGTACGTGGGAGCCTTCGGACTCCTCCAGGAGTCGCGCGTATACGGTGGCGGGGAACGCAGGATCATCGAGCGTGACTGACAGGTAGGGGCGATCGTTCTGGCTGAGCTTCTTCCAGGCGGCGCCGATCTCGACCCCGCCCGAGGTGAGGATGCGAAAATCGGGCGCATTGGCTGTGCCCTTGTCGTTGGGCACGAAGGCGACCTTCGCTTTGAGCATCAGGGTTTGCAGCGTGCCGGTGAAGCCGTCGTTGAGAGTGGTAAAGGTGCCGATGTTGGCCATGGTGTTTCTCCTTTCGGATTGAGGGCCGCGCCTATCGCGTCCTCGTTGTGATCCGGTCGGTGGGAGAGGGCGGGCCGCACTGCCTGCAGCCGTAACGCAGAGAAGGACCGAAAGGACCTAACAATTTGCCTCGCGAGGAAGCCGGGCACCGGCGGGGAAATTGTTTGGTTCGACGGTTGTGGCCACAAAGCCCGAGCCCTCCAGGATTCACTACGAGCAGAGGACGCCTGGCCGGCGCTCTGGCACGGGCTGGCACCAGGCTATATCGATCACCCTGCGCCAGACGACCATTCGCTCGCTTGCACCTGATGTCTGTCGCGACGTCGCCGTGCCTTGCGATGGGGGAATGCCGCGCGCGATGAGTCGACACGGGGCCACAGTGCGAGATCGTCGGTTAAATGATTGAAGGGACCTTGATCGACATGCTCTGCGAAGATCAAGAACTCGGCTACCGGCAGGAGCGCAGCCGGGCCAGGCTGGCCGCAGCGTGGCGTATAGGTAGAAGATTTCGATGCAACAAAGGCCCGATGCAGGCCTTTGTTGCGATCGACAGATCAGCGGAGCCTGAATCGATTGACCAGCGCCGTCAGGCGGGCATTGCTGCCGACCAGGGACTCTGTGCTGACTTCACACACTGTGAATAAGCAAAAGCGGCGGGCATGCGAGCCTTCGACAATGAGGCTCGCTGTTGAGGTTGGGTTTTCCCCGCCTGCGGGAGACGAGGGCGATGCCGGCGAGGCAAGTTTGATCTAACTGCGGGATGGTGCAGTGGTAGGGGCATCGCAACGCAAGGAAACCCTCATGGGGACACTTTTTCAGGCATCAACGTATCGAAGAATCATTTGGAAAGCTGACATGCATTGAGCTACGGCATTCATAGGTCACTCGTCCTGACTATCAGAAATTCGACTGATGTGGATTGCGTTCGCGCCATCGTCGCCGGTCAGATACAGGCGCAGTGCAAAAAGCAGGTCCGGTGTATGGTCACCGTCGGGCTTTTCGATATTGATCTGCACCCGGCAAGACAAAATGGCAGTCGATTCTTCAACGAGTTCGCTCACCCGTTCGACCCTGCGGGCCAAGGCCTTGGTTATCTGTTGATGAGGCTGGAGCAGCATTCTCAGCCGCACATCGGCGGCTTCGCGCGTACGAAGCACGCCCAGCAGGAGTTCAAGCAACTCGGTGGTTGCGCGCATCCAGTTGACCGCAGCTCTGTCGTCTTTTGCACTTTTCTTCCTAGGGCATGGATTGATTTGACCCAGCGCCACGTTAAGGGACGTCAAAACCATTGTCATTTGCGCAGAATCGAACTGTTCAACGAAGTGCCGGTCTCGCCAGATCGCGCAAGCAAAGATGCGCAGGACACTTTCCGTGATGTTCCGCATGAGGCCCGAGAAAAGGGCTCGCTGCCAGGGTTCATCCAGGCGTCCCAGCGCGAAGCCAATGGCTTGCGGGTTGCGAAAGCTGCCCTTCTCGAGCTCCCTGGCTAGGTGCTGGATGAAGGTGCTTGGGGCGTCTTTGTGCATGCAACACATCAACACGAAAATCGCGTTTTTCACCGATGCTGGAAGATCGTCCTCCGCCAGCAGCGAAACGAGATAGTCAATATGGATGCGGGCTGCTTCGGCAAAGACGCCGGGGCAGTCGGCGTCGTCGATGGAGCGACCATCGCGCCATGTCTGGATGACGGGGTAATACAGGGATTTGCGGATCTGGGTGACGAGGTCCTTGCTGGTGGTTTCGTCGAACCGCTTCAGTCGTTGCACTTCCTCGTGATGCTCGCCTGCGACGCGGCGGCCAGAACACTTGCCGTCCTGTTCGTGGCGTTCGAATGAAATGCTGTCGCCGACGTTGAAGTCCGTGTACGCATGTCCGTCCAAGATATTTTTCTGATGAACGAACACGCGTTCCTGTGTGGTGTTGGTGGTGGCGAAAGTGAAATAGCCTCCGTTCTTGTCAGGGCGCCACTCCCTGCAGATCACGGCCTTCGTCCTGGCTCTGGGGCGGATGTAGATATCCTGGTCCAGTCGCGCGATCGCGCGGGTTATCCAGTCGAGCAGGTCAGTAGTTTCACTGCTGCCGGGTTTTGGCACATGGCGCAGATCGGCCCAGGCCATCGGAGCGGGATACTCCGGAGCGGGGGCGTCGGTGACCACCAGATCCCTGGTACGCCGCCAGGTGGCTCGCACGTGTGCGAAGGCGCCATTGCGCGGGATGAACGTCAGTTGATAGGGATCGTCGGCCCCGTATTCGAAGGTCAGGTGGAGCGCACAGTCGACACTTTCCTCCAATGGAAACGCGGAAGAATCCAGGCGGGCCGAGTAGCCGAGGTCTTCGCTGCTGTCGCCAAGGAAGAGCGGGAACTGGTAGAACGGTCTCTTCGCTGGGAGGGTGAAATCCTCCTTTACCTCGATTCTGACGGGTCTGCCACGGATCGGAGTGACCGTCGTGCCGCGGGATACAAGCTGGAAGCGCTGCTGACGTCCGTCCTTGAGGGCCTTGATCGTCAGTTCAGGTATCTGGTCGCGCCACAGGGGGATCTCTCCGGCACGCTGTTGCAGCGCATGAAAATGAAGGCCTCCGGATACCGGGCTGTCCGTCACGATGATGGAGAAGGCGAAGCCGCCGATGCGTGGATCCTGTTTCAGCATCGAGGTATCGAGGGAGGCTGGCCTGGCCGGGACAGCCGGCGGATGCCATTGGTCCTGGTCGTCGATGGAGGTGATGGCGCAGCCGGGTTCTGACTCCTGCGCAGGGGTGTCCGAAAGGATCACCGGTGGATGCCGCTCCCAGTAGAAACCTCTCGTTTCCGGGAGCTTGTCCTTGAGCGCCGGATCGAACCTGGCGACCAGTCTCGTTACGCAGGTCGTGCCGCCGACGTTGTCGATCACGACTATCGGAAAGCCAGCGTTCACTTTCGAGTAGTCCACGCGTTGAACAGCGGCGGCAATACTGCGGGGGAGCGGCACCGCGCCCTGGAAGCGAGCGTTGAGATTGCGCCGGGTGACGTCGAGTTCGAAATCACTGAGGGCATCGGGCACGAGCCAGATCAGCGTGTCGCTCCTGAACACCTCGTGCAGTCTGGAGGTGAAGGCGCGTGCAGCGCGGTCCAGATGCTCGGGAGCGGCTTTGGAGAAGAACAGATCCGTCGGGAATAGGGTCGTCACCTGTGGATGCCGATAAATCGCGTCTGAGGTGAACAGGTCAAGTGCTACTTCGGTGTTCTCGCCTTGCCATTGTTGCCATAGGAAAGACCCAGGCAGGTACCTGGCCGTTTTACCTGCGGCATAGCGTGGGAGTGAAGTCGCCAGATCAACGCACACCGGTATCCGAACTTCGATCCTTGTGTCGCGCTTGATCTTCTCCGGTACCGATTGCATCGCGACGCTGTTGAACCAGGGGCGGATCTCGAAGGTATCGAAGTCGAAGAAAATCGGCATGTCTGCCAGGCAGTGGCGACCCTCGCTCCATATCCGGCTGTAGGTGATCCAGCGATGCCGGGTCTGGCGACGCGCGTGGACCTCGGACAGGTCGCGAGCGGTGTCATCCTCCAGGGTCTGCATCCAACGCCAGGCGTCCCATACCCGTCGGTAATCGCGATGTGACAAAAGCGTGTTGTTGGGCGGCAGGTTCTCCCAGTTCCCGATGTCCCGCGCTTCTCCGGAGCGCAGCCAGGACAGGATCGTCACCAGCAGGTCGTCCTGTCGATCATGGCGCGCGCCGCACAGCTCCAAGTGTTGCGCGAGACGCACCATGCATGCCTTGAACAGGCGGTTCTCCGGCAGGTCGACGGACTGGAACCGCCGAACACCTTGCAGATAGGGGTTGCCCGCGAGCTTTTCTCGCAGGTTGCGTCCGGGGCGATTGCTCAGCTTGATGAAACTGGTGGCATCGAGTTCGCGCACCGCATGGGCGGGCAGTAATGCTTGCTCCCGGCAAGGTGCCTCGTTGAGGCCGCGGACAAGCCGATCTACCGCCGCGCGGCAATGTTCGGTGATGCGCCAGAGGCGGTCGCGGCACGGGGATCCTGCCTCGGGCGGTGAGTATCCGGCGACCCTGGCCAGAAATACCGACAGTGATTGCGGCAGCGCCTGCCCGCTCCTGGGGTCGAAGTCGGCGGCATGGCAGAACCAGTCCGACTGCTCGAGAACCTCGCTGATGGCGGCGCTGTCTTGCGCGACGTTGCGGCGTACGGAGTCAAAGCTCGACAGGCGTTCACTGGTCACGGCCGGCGATTCTCCCTTTCCTGGCGTTTTCCTCCAACGCCCTGCGCAATTCGTTTCGTTTCTCAGGGGACTTCAGGTTCCAGACCCTGCGGCGCTCGTCCGGATCCGTCAGGCCTAAGTTGAACAGGGACGGCGGTTCTTCCAGGGTGTTTGAGGTCGGAATGGCGGGGTGGGCGTCGTGTTCCAGCACCGTTGGCGAATCAGATGCGTTGAGATAGTTCGCCGATTGCCAGATGAACTGGCCGTAGCCCAGCTCGCAGGCTATATCGAAGTCCTCGGTAAGGTTGAAGGGACGGCCACCGATGCCATTGATCAGTCGGTTGCGGATCTTGTCGAGGCACTCCGTCTTGCTCTTGCCGCGAGTGTCGATGCCACGCAGCTTGGGCATGACCTTCTGTACCAACTGGTCTTCGAACGCAGTATGCATCGCGTCGGCAAGTCGGGATGGGGACTTGTCATTCTTGGCCGCCCGGACCTCCGGGTAGTTGGCCATGTAGTACTCGATGGATTGCCATACCCGATGGCCAAGTGCCCGACCAGACACGGATAGTGCTTCATTCAACGCCTCGATGAAGGCCATGTACGGCTTGACTTCGTCTTCCGAGAAGCTGCTGCCTTCTGCCAGCCAGCTTTGCCAGGCGGTTTTGTGCAGCGCTGGGCCGCGATTCCGGTCATCGAGCGGCAGCAATTTCAGGCGGCGTTTCAATTCGGTCGGCCGCGGGAAATTGACGATGATGGAGCGGTCCAGAACCTTGTCGGAAAGAGACTTGGTGGTTTCATCCTGGTTCATCGTTCCAGTCCACAGCACATTCCGGCCCAGCGGCAGTTTGTAGGCTGGCATGCCTGCCCCGACCTTCACCGGCAGCCAGGGCACGTCGTTGCCCTTCCTGCCACGGCGCAGCTCGAGCTTGCTCAGGAATTCGGCAAAGTACAGCTCCGGATGGGCAAGGTTCATTTCGTCGAGCAGGACCAGGCACATAGCCTCGGACAAGCCGGGGTAGTCCTCGCTCCAGGGCTTCTGGCTCTGCGCGAGGAAGTTCAGTACCGGTTGGGCGTCGAACTTGTTGTCGATCGAGTTGAAGAAGCCGAGCATGGACTCCTGCGAGTCCCAGTTCGGCTGGACCGACAGCGGCTCGAAGAAAATGCCGCCGAAGTGGGCGTACAGGCGGGGCAGTTCGGACTTGCCGGTGCCGGAGACGCCCGAGAGCACGGTCAGGGGCGACCACTCGGCGGTCTTGAGCGCCGTGTGGAAGGCGTTGAGGATCCGTGGGTTGAAACTTAGGCCATAGCTTCTGCACGCATTGCCGATACCCTTGAGCCAAGTCAGCTCGTCGATCTCCGCCTTCACCGGCAGCGTGGCACGATCCACGGCGAAATGCGGCCGTTCGATTTCCTTGTGCCGTGCCTCGACCTCGGCAGGGCGTTCATAGGCGGCACGGAGACGGTTGAGTTCGACTTGTGCTTCGTTTGCTGCGCCCTCGAAGATCGAGGCCTTCTGCATCAAGGACTGGTTTTCCGCGGAGAGCTCGGAGTTCTTCCGGCGTAGCTGGCCAACTTCCGCAACGGCGGTGTCATTGCTCGCGATCTGTCGGGCAAGTTCATCCGCCCGGGCCTTGTGGGACCTTATTTCGGTTTCGAGTTCGAGGGTTCGCTTGCGCATCTCCTCGGTGGGCCGGTTGGCGAGCTCCTCACGCAGGCGCTTCAGTTCATCGGTCTGACTGTTCAGGTCACGCAGGATCGCGGACGGGTCTTTCCCTCCGAGCTGGCGCTTCAACTGCTCGAAGACGCCCAGCAGGTCGGCCTGTATGGCAAGGGTTTCACGCAGGCGCCGGTTGTCCTCGATACAGGACTGCTTCTGCATTTCCAGTGATCTGCGCGCTTCCTCTAGGTTGCTCTCGAGCTCATCGGCGAATTGTTCACTACGCCGCCTGGATTGCTGTTCGAGCCGCTGTTCCTTGCGTTCCAGATTGCGCTCGGCGGCTTCCAGTTCCATCGCACGCCCGTGTACTTCGCTCTGCAAGGCGCATAATGCCCCCTTCTGTTTAGCCAGCTCGGACAGTTCTGCATCCAGTCGTGCGCGAGCGTCGTCCTGTTGTTTCGTCCAGGCCTCACGCTGCCTGCTCAATTCGTCGCGGATGCGCTCGCGCTCGGCGTCGCCGGCTGCGGATACTTCTGACAGGCGCCTGGACCGGAGATTGGCAAGCTCTTCTTCCAGAGCCGATAGCTGCTGCTCCCGGATTTCTGAAATCCGGCGCTCGCCCTCGGCGCGTTTCTGGCGCAACTCCGCATTCAAGGCGGCGCGCTTCTCGTCATCGTCCGCTGCGCGTTGCTGTTCGGCGAACTTGAGCTGATCTTCGCGCCGGCTGAGTTCGGCGGCTTTTCTGGCGAGGGCCTCGCGCTCGGCAGCTATCCGCTGTTTTTCTTCCTCCACGGCGTGCTGGCCCTTGGCGATAGCCTCGAGGAGCGCGATCTCGGTGTCGCGCAGCAGTTGCGCGGCGGCATCCCGCTTTGTGACGTCTTCCCTATTGTCGGAGTGCTCCATTTCCTAAACCTCGATCAGTGCTTTGATAATTTTGTACGATGCCTTGCGCAGCTTCGCGACATCTGTGCTTGCTAATGGCAGTGGCTCATTACCGTGTCCGCGTCTGACGATGTTCACGGCTACATCGTCGACAAAGGACGGTTGGGTCGCCGCGAGCGACTTGAGGACCAGCTCGTCAGCCATCAGCAGGAACGCGATCATGCAGGCCCCGAGCGACTGGCCGCTGCCTTGCAGCGTCTGGCGTACAGCCGAAGCCCTGACGGTGAGCAGGCTTGGAGGCAGCCGATGGCACAAGCCGGACCCGATGGCCCTGTCTTGCGCAGCCTCGATCAGCAGTGCATCTGCCATGTCCGGTGGCAGCCAACGGTTCAGCGACAGCTCGATGACGGACTGCATTGCTGCATAGAGGTCGCGGACGAACGCCAGGGCATCGTCTCCCTCCTGGCAGGACAGGAAGACCCGTTCGGCATGGACGAGCCGCTCCTTCACGTTCGTCCCGAGGCGGTTGAATGCGCCGAAGCCGAACTCGTCCTGGATGCTCGCGCGGGCATCCAGTAAGACGTCCGCGTAGGCGTCAGGGTTGCTGCTGGCGGTCGGCTCGCGGGTGAAGGTCACTTCCTGCAGCAAGATCTCGATGATCTCGCGCACCAGCGGTTCTGCCAGCAACTCCGATTCCGGGGCGTCGGCACTGCCTTTGCCATGTCCCTTTTCGTCACGCGCCTTCTTGATTTCGAGTAGGCGGCTGATGAGTGCAGGGTCGCGCGCAGCCAGGCGTCGCAAGGGGTGAGAACCATCGAGTTGCGCGCGAAGGATGCTCAAGGTAAGCACCGTTTCCAGCTCTGCCTTTCCCTCCTGGAAGTCCCGCAGCTTGCCCTCCCGAACAGGCCTGAAACCGCATCCCGGTGGTAACAGCCCGACCTCGGTGGCCGCCCGACCGAGCAACTGCGCATGCTCCGCCTGCGGGGTGAATCTCAAGCGCTCGATATCACCTTCGAAGGGGCGCTTGGCACAGGCGTAGAACAATGACCACTCCACGGCGGCATAGAGCTGGGCGATCGAGCGGAACGCGGCGTTCGGCAGCAGCCGCAAGTTGCTGATGAGCTTGGGGTATCGCTGCTGGTTGGCAGGCGTGTCGAACGGTTCTTTAATACGGGGATCCTGGGATGGCGAGCGCGGCTGGCTCAGTGAGGCTTTCCACTTGCCCAGCCACTCCGTTGCGTATTCATCCTGTTCGAGCAACTGTTCGAATGCCCGTTCGAGCACCAGTGAGAACCCGTTGCCGAAGGGATCTGCGATACGGAATTCGCCGTCGCTTTTCTGAATGGCGATAGGGCAGTCCAGGTAATACCGTTCCGGCTGCTCCACGATCATGATCTTGTGCAGTGCAGGCGTTCGCTCCGCTTTCCCGAACGCCGCGGCCCTCCTTTGCATCGCTCGCGTCACCTTGATCACATCCCGCTGGGTGGGCGGCATTTGCGCGGCAGCGAGAGCGCGAATCTTGTAGGCGGCCTGCTTCTGTTCCTTCTTGCGCAACGGTTGGTGTTCCAGCAGTTGCATGAAGGGCAGGACCTGCCCGCTGACGAGCTCGCGAAACAGCAGCGCGGTCACGAATGCCGTAGCGCCGGCTTCGCTTGCAGCGTTGCTGCCGGATGCTTCAAGGACGCCGTTGAAATCGTCGATCAACCCTCTGTCCCGAAGACGCAACAGGATGCTTTTGACCAGGTCGAGCGGAATGCAGGTTTCCTCGGCCAGTGCCTGTGAGGTCATGTTTCCAAGGGCGAGCAGGCTGAGGATGACCTGCTCGAACGGGTTGAGGCTCAGGCCGTCTTCGTCAGGCTTGGGCAGGGTGATCCGGTAGGCGTCGACGGGCCAGGACAGATTGCGGCGTCGGCCGACGGTTGCCCCGAAGGGGTCCGGGGTGCCGTAATCCAGGAGCTTCAACATTCCAGCACGACTCCTTGTTCGCGGCAGAGCTTATAGAAGTCAACGAGCCCGGGAATGAACTCGGCTGCAAGGTCGCCTTCCAGCAGGCCCGGGTCGCCGACTACCACCAGCAGTTTCTTCTGGCGGCTCATCGAGACATTCAGGCGGTTGTACAGGCAAAGGTGACCGAATAGTGATTGCGCCTGTTTCTCGCGGTCATCGGTGGCGGATTTCCACGGCTGTGGCACGGTCCTAACCGTCGACAGGAAGACCACGTCGAACTCCATGCCCTGGAACGAGTCCACCGTACCGATACGTAGTCGCTTGTCATTGTCACCGAGTGTGCCGAGCTGCTGCCTGATGTATTCGGCTTGCGCCCTGTAGAAGGAAATCACCCCGAAGGTTAAGTCCTTGCCAGCCTCGCAATTCATCCATGCGAGTAGCTGGCGGACGATCAAAGTGGCCTCGATCTGCCGAATCCAGCTGGTTCCGCTGCGTTGGTGCTTGCCTTTCTCCACGGGTACCGCCAGCCACGCGGCGGGTTTGCCTCCGGTGTCGGGGAGGGCGTGGGCAAAATCGCTTGGAGGCCTTCCGGAGTCGAACTTCTCGGAAGGGTCGAAGCGCTCGTAGAAATTGCGGCTGATGAAGTCGCCCAGCAGCTCATGCATGCGGTATTGCCTGTCCAGTGTGACCCGACGAGTGATTTTGTCGCCTTCCTCCAGGGTCTTCAGGCGCTCCGAGAACAGGTAGTGAAACATCGATTTTTTTAGCCAATCGGTTTCCGACGGGCCGTTTTCGCCGTCTTCCATCCGGCGTGCGACCTCGTCATCGATAATATGCGGCAACTGGCGGTGGTCGCCGACCAGGATGATGCGCCTGCCCTGTGCCATCGGCACCATCAGGTCACGTGGCGAGACGCGTGCGGCTTCGTCGACGATCACATACTCGTACTCCAATTGCTGTTGGTTCAGGTTGGTGTCGCCCCCCCGAATGCCCTTCTGGAATTGCATGCTTCGGTTGACGCTTTGCTGGCACGTTGCGGCGAAAGCGAAGCTGTAGTCGGATACAGCCTCCAGCATGGCGCGAGGATTGTTGTCGAGTTGGGCGAGAAACTCGGCCAGCGCGGCGGATTTCCTGTCGCGGCCCGAGTACCCTTTGAGCTTGATCTGCTCGATTGCGAAGTTTGCCAGGGCGACGATCTCGTCATTGGTTTTTTCGATGCGAAAAACGGGAGGTGCGCTGAAGCGGGTCAGCAACTTCTTCTTCAGTGCTACCAACCGCGGCAGGAAAGACGGGAGGTCATTTTCGTTGCGCCACAGGCTGGCATCGTCCAGCAGCGCAAGGTCCTCGCTGTCCAGCACATCGGAGAGATCGGCCAGCGCGTCGGCGGCGCGTTCGGGACCGTCGTCGGCAAAGCTTTCAGGCCGGCAGCGAAGGCGACGCACCACGTCGAGCCACTGGTGGTTGGCGTCATTGAGCTTTTCTTCCAGGCACAGTTTCTTCTGCAGGTTCTCGGCTTGACGTACCCGCTCCTCGCCCAGGACCGTAATGCCGAGCGCTGCGATCCGACCTGCAAGGCGGGCGCCGAGTACCCGTGTCGGCGTCTGGTTGTATTGCAGGTACAGGTGCCTGATTTCCGTTTCTTGCTCGATTTCGGCGATCTGTGGGTTTCGTTCACGCAATTCGGTAGCGAGTTTTCCACACCAACCATCGAGCTGTTCCTCGAAGAAGCTGGCGTTCTCCGTAGCTGCATTGGCGCGCTTGCCGAATTTTGGAACGGGGAGGCTGTTGAGCGACAGGCGTTCGATCATGTTCTCGACCGCGTCGTGCTGGAACCCTGTCAGCAGCACCTGGCCCCTTATGGTGGCGCCACGCTTGTCCGCCATTTCATTCAAGCGCTCGAGAATGGCAGCGATGACCGTGGTCTTGCCGGTTCCGGGAGGTCCCTGGATAAGGGCAATGTCCGGCGTTTCCAAGGCACAGCTTATGGCATCTAGCTGTTTTGGCGTGGGCGTGCTCTTGAAGACCTTGTTCAGGACGAACGCCGTCAGCGGCTCCACAGGTGACGGCCTACGAGTCTGAGTAATGACGCCTTTTTCCTCGATCAGCGGTCCGAGCTGGGGATTGGCTGCCCGGCCTTCGAGAATCAACCGGCGCGCCACCAGGCGGCGCTTGATCTGGGCAACTTCGCCTGCGAGTGAAAGGATGAGCATGCCCGACTTTTCTGGAAGCCGTTCAGTCTTCAGCTTGAGCGTGTTCGATGCCTTGTCGAACTCGATCACCTCGTAATGCTTAGGGTTGGCTTGTGGTTCATCCTGGGGTGAAGAGGGGGGATTGTCCGCAGAGCGCTCGATGCCGCTGGCGAAGTCCTTGAAGAGCAGGGCGGGGTCAAGCAGATAGTCCGGGAGCTCCTCGACCGACCGGAGTTCGCCGACCTGGCCTTTATCCAGGGCTTTGAGGGCGGCCTCGGAGGCCTGGGCCACGCGTACGGCCACGGTTCCGTCTCTGTTCTCGACTGCGCCGGCAACGTGCAAGACCCCCACCTGACGTGCCTTCTCCAGCAGCAGTTCGCCTTCGAGGTCGCCGAACTCGTCCCATTTTCTCAAGTAACTGACGTGTGTCTGCGTCAAGGCTGTCATTTGGGCTTTGGCAAGGAGCCGGATATGTCCGGTTCTGCTCCAGTCAGCGAAGTGAAGCTTGCCTCGGACCAGGCGTAGAGCGCGGTCCGGGTGCTTGCGTGCCTTGGTCAAGCGCGTGGTGAGGAAAATCGATTTGCCCTGGGGTAACGGCGTCTCTGTCGCAACGAAGCGCAATCCATCGCCGCTGATGCAGAACGAGTTGTTGCGGGTTGGTTGCTCGCTTCGAGCTGGCTGTGTGTCGCCGGGCATTGCATCCTGGCCGGCTTGTGATTCCGGGTCTGGCGCCAGGTCGATGTCGTCCCCGCCTGCTGCCGTTTCCTCTTCCTGGACCGGGTCCAGCTTGAGGATCTCGTCGATGGCCGGACCTGCGGTCAGGAAGAAGAAGTCGCTGTCGCCTTGTCGAAAGCAGAAACGGCGCTCCAGCAGCTTGTAGAGTGGCTCACCCTTGAGTCCATTTCTGCGGCGCTCGAGGCCTGCCATTGCCTTCTCGGCATATTCGTCCACGCCGATTTCCAGTTCACCCATCTCCAGGCACGGGCCGGAGAAAAAGGCGATTTGAAGTTCCATGCTGCCGTCGGCAGCACGATTGGCCAGTTGCGCAAGCAGCGCGCGGCCAATGGCGAGCTCGGCGTTCAACCGCCGATTATCGATCGCTGTGACGGTCTGCACCGCGATCATTGCGTCCTTGAGACGCAGGTCGAACTCACCGGGGCGCGAGAGATCGTACTCGATCGAGTAGACGGCCTGGTCGCGCCAGTCCTGCGTGCAGTGGTCAGCCAGTCGGACGCGGATGGAAAGAATATCGGCCGGTATGTCCTGGAATTTCATTGCGCACCCGCCTCAAATGTAAAGGTCAAGGTATCGGGGAAAGCAGGGGTTCCTCGTACAGGACGTGCGGTCCTGGCGGTGAAATCGATGTCGACTTCGTATGCCTGCGTCTCGTTATGCTCGAATGAGAAAGGATGGAAAAGACGATGCGGCAGGGGGAAGTGCCGGGCGCTGGCGGGAATCACGATCTCACCCCGCGAAGTCCGGGCGCAGGCGAACGGCGGGCGGGGTGCGCCGCAGTAAGGGCAGCGGGTGTGTTCGTCTGCCAGGTAGCTCATTGTGCAGGCACCGCAGTGCAGCGAGCGGTCGAACGCCTTTTTCAGTTCCAGCGCCCAGAAGGCCATGGCTGGACGGCGATGCGGCTGAAGTCTTCCGGCTCCGAAGGTTTCCTGGAAAAGCCGGCGAAGCCCGGGCGTGGCGACCAGTTCACGCGGCAGCCCGCCACGCCCGGCGTTGGAATCATCCTCCGCATCATCGATAAAGGGCAGATATCCCGCGTACGCCTGTTCATCCAGGTCAGCGGCTTGGCCATCTTCGTCTGGCTCGGAGTCCCAGCCGCTGTCGTCTTCCTCGGGTTCCAGTACTGTCTTGCCGATGAACGGATGACAGAGTGCAAGAGTCTTGAAGGCCATGACCGCAAATGACCAGCAATCCGAGCGTGGGCGCGAGGTATCGGTGCCCCGCACCACTTCCGGCGCGCCGTAGGCCGGGGTATAGACCGAGATACCTCCGCTGGCCATTTCAAATCGCAGGTTGTCCGCATCGATGAGCCAGACATCGTTCGATTGCGCACCAATGAAGGCGTTGTTGCTGGATATGTCGCCGTAGACCATTCCCGAGCAGTGCAGGCGCGCGAGGATGGCTGCGCACTCCGACAGCGCGAACAGGCGACGGCGGGTCGAGCCCGTGCGAGCGTAATGGATGAGACGCAACGCCAGGTCCTTGTCAGGGACGCCAGCCAGCCATCCAGGAAGGGTGAACTGCTGCTCTTCGAGGTCCTTTTTCGTTTTGCCGTCGAGATCGAAGACGGTGAAGGGTGTCATGTCGTTGAGCAGGCGCATCACGTACCCCGGTTGATCCCGCAGGATGGCCAGGGGCAACGACAGTGGAATGCGCGGCGGCAGGGGCAGCAGGCGGATGTTCTGGAAGCGATGACGCAGGTTGATGTTGGTGTCCGGCTCACCCTGAGGGTTGAGCGGTTGCTTGATGGCCAGGTCTGCGTCCTTGGTGCGGAAGACGACGCCTTGCCCACCCCTGGCGAGTTCATCGGCAAGCGCATGGTGATTACCATATTCGTCGCACAGCGGCGGTGTCCATTCAGTCTTGTCCATGGGAAATCTCCTCGCGACAGAGACAGGCGATGGTCTTGTCGTCGCTGTGCTTTGGGGTGGGCCAGTGCTCGAGCATCGCTTGAAGACGCTGGCTGGCAGTGACGGCGGCCAGCGAACGATGCGCTTCGATTACACCGGTCACGAAGCCGGGGATGTCCTCCAGGTCGTCCGCTACGCCGTCGGAGCAGAGCAGGATGGCTAGGCAATCCCGCTCCGGCAGCGAGGTGATCTGCCAGTGCCGCTCTGAGACGCGCTGGGACAGTGCTGACGTGATGTTGGAAAAGCCTTGCGACTTGTCATCAGTCAGGGTCATCACCGAACCATCCGATCTGATAGCTGCGACCAGGCCATCGCCCAGCATTCCCAAGTGGATCACGCCGTTCCCCGCCCGGAAGGCGAACAGGCACGTGGCGGCGCAATCACGGGGTTCGAGTGGTGCGACGAGAGACAGCCAGTTCGACGTGATGCGTTGCAGTAGGGACGCCGAGGCTGCTCCGGCGCGGGAGCGGCAAGCCTGTGCTACAGCCTGGCAGGCGGCCTTGCTGCCGAAACTGGAATACGGCTTCGAGCCAAGGCCGTCGGAAACCACGATGGCATCTCCCCAGCTACGGTGGGAGGCTGTCCATGCGTCCTGGTTGGGGATGCCGGCGGCCAGGTGCGCGGGGCCTGGAACGCTGGCGCCGAAGCTCCTCCACAACATCATGCCGAGGGTGCTTCCAGCCACCCGTCCAGCGCTGCGAACAGGTCCTCGGCAAGGAAAACGTCCGGGCCTTTCAGCTGCGGATTGGCGTCCGCGCCGGTCTTGATAAACCGCACCGAGTCGTGGGGAAGCCCCGCCCGCCACTGTTTCAGGTGGCGGGTTTCGGTGCTGGACCAGAAACCGTCGGTCAGGAGTAATACTTTTCCGTCGGGTGAATCACCCAGCAGGCGGGTCAGGGCGGTTGCGCTGGAGGTACCGCTGCAAACCCGCATGTGCTCCGGGTAATCGTCGGTCATGGTCCAGTCGCTGAAGACGGCTTCGCTCCCCCAGGCACACAACCTGATCTGTTCCTGTCCTCCCGCCAGATGTATCCACTGGGCGATGGTCATGACCGCCGTCCTCGTGATGAATGGCTTGCCCCCCTCGCTCATGCTGCCGGAGGTGTCGCACACCAGGAATAGCGTCATGCCGGCTCCCTGGCCAGCCTGGTGCGTGCGGCGATCCCGTTCATCAAGCTATTGAGTTGCTCCAGGAACGAACCGCCGCAACAAAGTGCCAGCTTCGCGTCGCTGATTTTTTTCCGTACCGAGTCCGACCTTGGCGGGAAACAGCAGGCGACGATTCCACGACCTTCGACGCCACCATAGAAGCGGACGAGGTTCTGCAGCTTCATCACTTGCTCCTGCGTGACCTTGCCCGCCTTGCATTCGACGATGTAGAGCGAATGTCCGTCGGTGAAGGTGACGTCGAGCTCGTTGTGTTGCACGTCGCGGTGAAATGAACCGGTCATGCCCTGGTTGAGTTGCAGGGTGAGGTTGATTCGGAGGTCCCGGATGATGCCGCGCTCCTCATAGGGTTTGCACTGTAGATAGACAAACTCTTCGAACCAGCCACCGGACATGTATTTGGCGAAACCCGTCCAGTGCTTGAAGTGCAGGTTCAGACCGTTGCCCACAACCGATGCCTCGGCTTCCCGGGTGAAGGCGAAGACGAAACCGTGGCATTCGATGCGGAACGGTGTCAGTGGCTCATCTCTTTGCAGGCATCTTTCGTGTTCGTTGTTGAACCTGCACAAGTCGGTGTAGGCGTCAGCGATCTTGCTTCGGTATTTCCACAGTGTTCTGGTCAGGCGGCATCGGTCCGCCGAGAACTCGTCCTGGGGCTCGGCGGTCGACACTTTCAGTCCATCGCCGTTGAGTAGCAGGAAGGTTTCTATCGAGTCGATGGGCCGGATGATTTCCCGATGCAGACTATCGACATAGGTCACGCGCTGGTTGCGGCTGTCGAAGTAGAAGGGCACGGCACCCAGTGCCCTGGCTGCGGAAAGCGCGCCTGCGAACATCAGCTTGGTGCCGCCCGTAAGGTTCACGCCGATACGCGCGCCTGGCGGCAAGGTCCTGGCATGGGCAATGATCCTTTCCTGTACGTCCTTGGCATCCCACGGGTCGACGGGGAGTTCATAGAAGTCTGCATCCTGGATGAACGCGCGCATGCAGGTCGCTGGAAAGTCCTGGGAGTTCACGAACACATGCCGGTCCGAGGCGAACTGGCGGATGCCTAGCAGCGACGGCATGCGTTGCTCCCCGAACAGGTGATAGGTCACGGCGAACCCTTCGTGGACGTTGCCTATCGCCGTCTGGCTGGCACCGTGGCGCTCGAGCCATTCGGCAGGCAGGGCAATGGCTTCGGGAGGCTTGCCGACAACGGGCGAGACGATAAGGCGTTTCTTCAGGTGAGGATGGGCCAGCGCAGCCAGTGCCCACATGAACGCCATGACCGGTGTGCCCGGGCTCAGGTATAGCGTGACGAGTTTCTCGCCGGCGGCCTTGGCGACGAAATCCAGGGCGCGCATGGCACAGGCGTAGATGCCCTCTGAATCGTTCAGTTCGCGGAGCGTTTCGCTCTTGAGCGAGATGCACGAGTGCCTGCCGAACTTCTGCAATTGCGCTTCTAGCCAGCGGAGGTAGTGCTCGTGGGCGGCGGGGGTATTGGCGAAGGTGGAAATGAAGTCGTTGGTCACGCCCCGATCATGTTGCTGGTTGGCGGCATGGATCGCTGCCAGCCGCGTCGCCAGGTCAGCGCAGGCCGGTGTAGGCGCATGATCCTGGAGGTCGCTTCGCGTGTAGCCAAGAATGACGATTTCGCTATAGTCCTCTGCCGCCAGCGCTGCGGCGATCGGACCTTCCGTGCTTTCGAATCCCAGCGATGCGCGAAAATCCGTGATGCCATACCAGGTGAGTAGAAACTTCTTCATAGGGAACTCCTGGCAACGTAGGGACGGAACCACGTCGTCTCACCGGTCATGCGGTTCACCAGAACGGCCCGGTTTGGCTTTTCGAGACCTTTGAACTTGCCGATGCCGGTGGAGACAAGCGAGCCGGCGTCGTCTTCAGTCATGCAATACGCCAGGCGCAGTTCAAAGCACGAAAGAAGGTCCTTGCATGCCGATGCGCAGCGCTGCCAGCGCTCGACGAAGGCGAGCACGAACACCCCCTGGCGCGGACCATCCTCGGCAATCCGCTTGAGCAGATCGCCGGGAGAGGGCGGCTCACCCGGCTTGGGGGCCCTGAAGGCGGTCGGTGGATGTAGCAGTTTTTCTGAATCGAGACCGTCGATGATCAACGCGACGCGGCGACTGCCGATGGCGTCGGCAACCGCCTGCAACGGGAGTGCCGCGAGGTCGTCGAATACCTGCACGGGACTGCCGGACGCGCGCGTGGCTGAGGTGAACCCGCCGTTCGCGGTGACGCCGCGAGCGTTGAAGTAAATGATCTCGTCGAAACGGTTGGATGCAGCCAGGCTGGACAACGTTGCGTTGAGCAAACCATCGTGGATGGCATCGTTGTAACCGCTGAACAGGATATTGAAGGCCGGGCGCTGAATGAGCGGGACCGTGAGCATGTCGGCGTCGAACGTCAGCTGTTGCCCGAGGAGCAGGGCGCCCTCGCGTGCACAGACGTTCTGGTAGGTACTGGCGGAAGGCGGCTCAGGCAGGCTGGCGCCATTGAAGATTCGGGTCTTGTCCTCCATACGCAGGAGCGCGGCGTGCTCCGCCAGCTTGCTGATGTGCTTGCGGCACGCGTCGCTGTCTGCCAGGGGTATCAGGAACTTGATGTTGCCGGACCTGGCCCCGTTGGCATTGTTGATGATGCCTTCGGGCGGGCTCTGCAGTTCCGACGCGGCCCAGTTGTTCGCGCCCAGGATCATCGCCGAGTCTTCCTGGCCGCAGGCCAGAGCGATGCGGCAGCCCAGTTGGGTGGTGATGCTGCCCAAGGACATGGCATTGATGCCTTTGAGGGTCTGCGTCGCGAGCAGGACATGAATGCCGAATGAGCGCCCCTGTTTCAAAAGTTGCGAAAGGAGTTGTTCTGCGGCCTCCGCTACCGGGCGTGTGCCGGCGAAGAGCACCTGGAACTCGTCGATGACCAGGAGGCTCCTGGGCAACCGTTCACCGGTCCTTGCGCGGAATCCGGCGAAGTCGGACACCTTGTGGTCCTTGAACAGGCGTGCGCGCCTCTGCATTTCGCCCACCAGGTGCCGAAGGACCGTGACGCCGTATTCGGGATCGCTTTCCGTGGCAACCAGCCGGGCATGCGGGAGGGGCGGGTCCGCATAGATGTTGAATTCCGTCGATTCCTTGTAATCCAGCAGGTAAAGGTCGACTTCCGCTGGCGAATAGCGCTGGCACAGAGAGTGGATCAGGACGTGCAGCAGGTTCGACTTGCCTGACCCGGTCTTGCCGGCGAGCAATGCATGGTGTTCGGACGTCGTGGCACCGAGGATGAAGGAGGCGGGCGCGCCGGCGGCCGTCCAGCCGATCGGGATGTCGAAGCCTGCGCAGGTCGTGGCGCCCTTGTGGAAGCCGGCCCAGAGATCCTCCAATGATCGGCTGAACCGCGCCTTCCGGGCGCACTCTTCAGCGAGCGCCAAAAGATAGGGTCCTAGCCGTTCTTGGCTGGGCCATTGCTCGGGCTTACAGGTCAATGAAAGGCCAGTGCGTGTGTCGGACGAGGGCGTGAAAAGGGCGTCGAACGCTGCGACCGCTTGCGCTGCGGTTGCGCGGAATTTTTCGTAGCGCTGGTCCGTCAAGCGGCGCTCGTCGATCGCGATGATCGGCAGGACGCCACAGCGCGGGCCGTTTTCGCACAAACGCTGGAGGAACCACAGGCTCTTTTCGGACAGTTGCTCCGGCGCGTCGAACAGCACCAGCGCTTTATAGGCAAGCCGGCAGTCGGGGTTCTTCGCGTTGTACGCTGACCAATTGGATGATTCGTCATTGAAACGATGCTGAAGTAGTTCCTCGACGTCGTCCGTCAGCCGGCCGAGCGCAGACTCGATCTCGTCCGCGCGAGTCAGCACCCGTTGTGCCGGTACCAGTTGCTCGACCTTGAGCAGGGGCAGGAACGGCTCGACCGATTGTCCGAGTCGCAGCGGGTCGATGAACGTCAACTCCAACTGCGTTGGGGGCAAGGCAGAGAGCAAGCGCAGCAGCAGGCCAGTTACCCACTGTTTGTGCCCGGTGTGGCTTTGCAAAAAAGCGAGCGCGCTGGTGAGGGGAAATGGGATGCTGTTTGGCGTCGAGCAGGTGAGATCTTCGAAGCCCAGTTGCCGAGAACCGAGAAACAGGCACGCAGGCATATCCGCGACCGCCCATGGCGTTGTAGGGACGAGATCCGCCAAAGCCGGCTGTTCGCGGCGGAGCCGCCCACTCGAACGCTTTTCGTTCGTGGCGATTCCTTCCCATCGCTGCACGAACGCCGATCGCCAGGCCGTTGTCCGCTGGCCGCGGCTGGCGTTTGTCTTTCTTTCTTCATCTGCCAGCCGCCGTACGGCTTCTTGCGCCGGGGCAGCGAGGTGCGTTTGCCCAGGTTTACGTAAACCCTGGAGGGTTTGCTCCCTCCTGGTCGCGGCCGCATCGAATTCGCGGTCGATGCGGGCCAGCCCTTCTTGATAGTCGGCGATGGCTTGAATAATCCTGCAGACAATCTGGTCCGGATGCTCGAGTGATCCCTTCATGCATCACACTCCGAATGTGACGTGCCGACGCCTTGCGCTTCCGCTAGGACGCAGTGGATGGCCGCAACCTGACGCTGGTAGTCTTCGCTGAAACTGCGCAGGAAGGCGATGTTCTCCAGGATCGGGGAGAGCACTTCATTGACGATGGATGTGCCGAATGCATCCCGCACCCCAGCGTCGAACCTGTTTGCACAGCCCACCATCAACCCCATGACATCGTCAAACATCGAAGTCTCCCGGTTCATCATCCATGGGGATTTCCAAAACGTGCGCATCGTTGGCGATGCCTGGGAGCAACGAAGCACACGGCTGGGCCGCCAGCAGGTAACGGGACTCGAACTCGGGATAAACGCGCCTTATTCCGCTCAGGAACGTTCGCCACTCCTCCTCGGATAGGTCGATCGAGCGGCAGCCTGCGGTCAACTCCAACAAGCGCGTAGTGGCCTCGTCCACGTCATCCATGTCGCCGGTGTTGACCGCTCGCTGCAACTGCTCCACTCCCGCCCGAACCGCTTCAAGGATGGCAGGATCCACTACGGCGAATCGCACTTTCATGGTTGTACTTCCTCGCTCTGACGGACGAAATCAAGACAGGACAGGTCTATCTCGTTCTTGCTCGGCAACATGCCTATCAGAGGCGAGCCCGCCTCTCGCAAGGCATCGCGCAGTTCTTTCTGTTTCTCGGGCGAAAGGTCCTGAATGTCCCGCGAGCAGAGCGTGAATTGCGCATCCGCGTGCTTGTGTCCTTCAGCCTGGAACACCATGTGGTCCTTCTGCGCGTAGAGATATTGGGCTTTGCCGCATTTCACCTCCAACGCCAGCGATCCACCCACCTGTGCTCCCATGCCTTGACCCCGCCCCAGTACAACCGGGACGCGCAAGTCGGTTATCAGTAGGTCGGTTTTGGTGTATCGACCGTTCTCGCCAACGAACGTCCGCCCTTGTGTTTCGATGCGTCCACCCATTGGGGCCAAGGCGTGGCGAGCCAATTGTTCACCGAACTCGCCACACAGTTCGATGCGGATCTTGCGTACAACCCCGTTGCGCTCGACATCGCCATTCGCGGCTACCCATTGCTCACGGAATCTGTCGACCTTCGCCCGATAATCAGGATTACGTTCGTACAGATATTCCTGGAGCATCTGCCGATGCTCCGACGACAGGTTCATTCGATCCCGCAGTACTTCCGGTGTCACGACGCCACCCTGTTTCACCGGGTCCCACTTCAGCCAGGCATAGAAGTCCGCAGCGACGGGATTGGTTGCGAGGTAGGCCTCCAGCGCCTGCTGGGCCGCAGAAAGGCGTGCAATACCGCGATCGATGGCCTGGCGGACGCTGAGAAGTCGTGTATTGCACTCCTGCATCGCTTGCGCCAGTGCCTGCGCGGCCATCGTCGTAGCCTGCCTAGTCATTTCCAAGCGACGTTCCATGGCCATGCGGTTCTCCATGGCAGTTTCGAGATCGGCGCGCGTTTGCTCCAGCGCATTACATGCCTGGTCCACCTCGGCTCTGGCTTCGACAGTGCGGTCATGTTCCCAGGAACAATCAGGGCTTGCCCCGTCTTCGAAGACTGGTTGGGCGGCACAGCTGGACAGCGAGGCCTCGGCGGCGTCGAGACTGGCGTATGCCGTGTCCACTGCCCGCTGGGCGTCCTCGGACGCCTGGCTGGTGCTTAGTTCCTGCTGAATGGCGTCGTCGAGCAAATCCTCGCTGAGTTGCGAGGCGTTCTCAGCGCCTTCGTACGTTCGCTCTGCCAGAGCAATCTGCGCACGGCAGGAGGACTCTAGAGCCTCATGAACGGCCTGCAGGTCGCGCACGAGGTCTTCGAGATTCTCCACTTGCCCTATGGATACGAGTGCCATTGCCCTTGCGACGTCCTCAGCTTTGAAGGTAATCGCGCAGGCGCGACGCAAGTGCGATCAAATAGGGCACCTGTTCTGTTGCGCTCGCATTGAACTGATGGAGGTGCTGGACGAGCATGTTGAACTCTTCTTCGAATTGTGAGCGTTTCTCGTCCTGCCAGGTGTCACCGAGCGACACGAACGCTCCATCTAGGGCGCCGACACTGTCATTGAGCGAGTCGGTGAAACGCTGCAACGCATACGCAAAGCGCTCTAGCTCTTCGGGATCTCCAATTGCTTGTGCCATTACCAGTAGCCTCCGTCCTCTTCTGCAACCTGTGCCGCCGACGTCGGTGATCCCTGTCGGGCGCCGATGGTTGCTGGCTGGACATCGATCGCACTTGCAGGCGGTATGGAGTTCGGGGTCTGCGACCTGGTGCGCAAGGTTACGGACATGGTCACGTACTTGAAGAACTCCTTCAGTTGCCTCGCATTCTCTGCATAGAAGAGCGCGTTCTGCGTGCCCTCGATGAATGTACGGAGCACGGCCTCGTTGGCGTCGGCACCGATGGCCATCGCCATGCGATCACATTTCGAGGAACGCCCCTCACTGACGAACGCCTGCAAAGCGTCTTCCCAGCCATTGTCCGGCTGCCCGTCCGAGACCAGCACCACGGTGGGACGATAAGCGCGTGATGGCACGACATCCTTGTCTTCAATCATTGCTTTGGCCATCTCAAGTGCGACACCCAACGGAGTCGTGCCGCCAGCTGCAAGCGCTTGCCATCGGATGTCGTTAGCACTGGCCAGGGGTTGGTGCAGCGTCACCTGAGCGCCGAACGTGATGATTGAAACCCAGATCTCCGTCTCGCTGGTCTCGTTGTCACGGAACACGTTTAGCATGTCGCGCACCGCGTCATTTAGGTTGTGAATCTTTTCCCCACCCATGCTGCCGCTGACGTCGAGCAAGAAAATAACAGGGAGTGGCTTGGCTTTTGGCGCCGTGAATTTAGACGGATCAAAGGGAGTGTTCACAGGCAATACTCTTTAATCAAAGAAGGTGGATAGACCAGTTGCAGAGCTGCGCTCATTGCATCAGCGATGCTGAAATGAAGCGATATAGAGAGGATCCCCAAGCCTGCTTTCGTAAGACTCTGTCTGTAATGTGATGGAAAACAGCGATCAGGATGAGGCGGGGATACTGTTCTGGCAGAATATCGTCGCTTGGCACATGGGACTTCCTTGTTCTAAAACACCGGCCGAGTGGACATCAGTCTGAAGGTGAGAAGAACCAATGCTACTCAATTGGATGGCGATGTGCCATCTGCTTGTGGGGAGCTAATCTGGCGTTTTTTGCTACGAGAAACGAGGGAAGCGAGACCATAATTGAGTCCTGTGAGGGTGCGCATAATAGTGACCAGTCCAGACTTTCTTCTAGGGATGGTCTGAAAAAGACTTCCCGAATCTGGTGAAATACGCCGATCCCGCCAGCCGAGTTTTTCCATGAAGCAGATGACCTTCGCCGACGCCGAGTACGCCGGCAAGCGCAAGCAGACCCGTAAAGAATTGTTCCTGATCGAGATGGATCAGGTGGTGCCGTGGAAGGGATTGATTGCCCTGATCGAGCCACACTACCCAAAGGGTGAAGGTGGTCGTCCAGCCTATCCGCTGATGGCCATGTTACGTATCCATCTGATGCAGAACTGGTTCGGCTACAGCGACCCGGCCATGGAAGAAGCGCTCTACGAGACGACCATCCTGCGTCAGTTCGCCGGGCTGAGCCTGGAGCGCATTCCCGACGAAACCACCATCCTCAACTTCCGTCGCTTGCTGGAGAAACATGAGCTGGCAGCCGGCATCCTCGGCGTAATCAATGGCTACCTGGGGGATCGCGGCCTGTCGCTGCGCCAGGGCACTATCGTCGATGCCACACTGATCCACGCGCCCAGCTCGACCAAGAACCAGGACGGCAAGCGTGACCCGGAAATGCACCAGAGCAAGAAAGGGAACCAGTATTACTTTGGCATGAAGGCGCATATCGGTGTGGATGACGAGTCGGGGCTGGTGCACAGCGTGGTCGGCACGGCGGCAAACGTGGCGGATGTCACCCAGGTCGACAAACTGCTGCATGGTGAAGAGAACGTCGTCTGCGCCGATGCCGGCTACACCGGCGTCGAAAAGCGCCCCGAACATGCTGGCCGCGAAGTGATCTGGCAGGTCGCAGCACGCCGCAGCACCTACAAGAAGCTCGATAAACGCAGCGCCCTGTACAAAGCCGAGCGCAAGATCGAGAAGGCCAAGGCACAAGTGCGAGCGAAGGTCGAGCACCCGTTTCGAGTGATCAAGCGCCAGTTCGGTTACGTGAAGGTGCGCTTCCGTGGCCTGGCCAAGAACACCGCTCAGCTGGTGACGCTGTTCGCGCTGTCAAACCTATGGATGGCGCGCCGACATTTGCTGACTACCGCAGGAGAGGTACGCCTGTAATGCGGAAAATGGCTGCTGCGAGGTGCTCGCGGCGGCCAAAAACGGAGAACTGAGCGGGTTACCTGGTCGATTTTGATCGACGGCCCGCTTTCAAAAGCAGCGAGGGCTGAAGTCGACCGGAAATACAGGGTTACTTCAGACCTTCCCTAGGATCGCTTCTATACTCATCGTCAAAGTAGGCTTCAGGTACGGCTGATCTAGGCTATGTCACTGTCGCTACTTGCATGCGTAGGTTTCTGCAAGGGCGCGCTACCCAGGGCCGTCCTGGTTATCCGGCGGGTGTGCCCAAGCTCTACGTACACGGTTACGTCCAGCGAACGATTTCCGCCCGAGCGCCAACGCAATGGCTATTTGATGTGGCTGCTGGGACCGCTGGCGGCGATTTTTCATTGCCGATTTTCGCAAGCACAGCGCTGTGGCCGTTCAGGGCCTGCCGGACCTTCGTTCAGTTCTGTAGTCAGCAGGGGCTGATTAGCGGGTAGTTCGACGCATCGATGGCAACAAGGCGGTGTTTCACGATGCGAGCACCGGAGCGTGTCGAAGTTTAAGTATCAACAAGTGCAAAAATGAATGGCGCAGATCGCTCATTATCTGGTGGTAGCCCGGGTTCAAGGCAGGCTTCACACACTCCATATAAATGGAAGTAGAGGGCTCGGCTGCGAGCAGATGGTGTGGTGGGAGTTTTGCGGGGATCCGTTGAGCATCGTTGAACAGCGTAGGGCGTTGATTGCAGTAGGGCGCCGTTAAAAAAGTATTTAAAAACAAGTAGATAGGTGGTCGATAACCCGCATGGGGTGCAAGGGGTCGAGTGTTCGAATCACTCCGTCCCGACCAAATCGAAGATGAAAAAGCCCGGTTCGGAAACGACCGGGCTTTTTCGTTTGTGCACGCGTTGCGCGCGCCGCTCAATCCGTTGCGGTGGGCTGGGTGCGAATCTGGAGGATGCTGCCATGCGCGAGCGTTTGCTTGCTGCGGAAAAGGTGAAGTCAATCGAGTGGCTGGATGGTCGGCTGAGGTTGCTTGATCAGCGCAAGCTGCCCGCCGAAGAGGTTTGGTATACCTACGATTCTGCCGCGGCGGTTGCGGGGGCGATCAGGGATATGGTCGTGCGCGGTGCGCCAGCAATTGGAATTGCTGCAGCCTATGGTTTAGTCCTTGCCGCGCGCGCTCGTAATGCTACGGGCGGTGACTGGCGGTTTGCGTTGGAGGAGGACTTCAGTGTCCTGGCCGGTTCTCGCCCAACTGCGATCAATCTTTTCTGGGCGCTTAACCAGATGCGTGAGCGGTTGGAACGTCTCAAACCGGGTGAAGACCCTTGCTTGGCGCTCGAAGCCCAGGCTATTTCGATCCATGACAGCGACCGCGAGGCAAATCTCGCAATGGCGCAGCTCGGCGTAAACCTCATTCGGCGGCATCAGGGCAATCCGCAGAATTTCCTTACTCATTGCAATACGGGCGCGTTGGCGACCGGCGGCTTCGGTACGGCGCTCGGGGTCATCCGTGCGGCGCATCTCGAGGGGCTGGTGGAGCGAGTATATGTCGATGAGACTCGGCCGTGGTTGCAGGGCTCTCGGTTGACTGCCTGGGAGCTGCTCGGTGATGGCGTTCCGGCTATGGTGAATGCCGACTCGGCTGCTGCTCATCTGATGAAATCCAGAGGCATCTCTTGGGTGATCGTTGGTGCGGATCGCATCACCGCCAATGGCGACGTGGCGAACAAGATCGGCACCTACCAGCTTGCGGTTCTGGCGATGCACCACGGTGTTCGCTTTATGGTGGTGGCGGCGAGTTCGACCATCGACATGGCGTTGGAGAGTGGCGAAGAGATCCAGATCGAGGAGCGCGCCGGCAGTGAGCTGCTCGAGGTTAATGGTCGGCGCTTCGCGGCTGATGTCGAGGCATTCAATCCGGTGTTCGACGTGACGCCGGCCGACCTCATCGACGCCATCGTCACCGAGAAAGGTGTGGTCGAGCGCCCGAACGCCGCGAAGCTGGCTGAGCTGATGAGCCGCAAACGGCTGCACTGAGCAACGGTCGATCGCGCTCGGGCGTGGTGTGCAAGCCGGTTTTGCTCCGTGCAAGGCTCAGTTTATAGCAGTCGTCTGTGTTACCATCCCGCGCTTATTACAGGACCCTGCTGACTATAAGGAACCAGGCTTCCATGGGCGAACTGGCCAAAGAAATCCTCCCGGTCAATATCGAAGACGAGCTCAAGCAGTCCTACCTTGATTACGCCATGAGCGTGATCATTGGCCGTGCGCTGCCGGACGCGCGCGATGGCCTGAAACCGGTACACCGCCGCGTGCTGTTCGCCATGAGCGAGCTCGGCAACGACTGGAACAAGCCGTACAAGAAATCCGCCCGTGTGGTCGGTGACGTGATCGGTAAATACCACCCGCACGGTGACTCGGCGGTATACGACACCATCGTGCGCATGGCGCAGCCTTTTTCGCTGCGCTACATGCTGGTCGACGGCCAGGGCAACTTCGGTTCGGTCGACGGCGACAGCGCTGCGGCGATGCGTTACACCGAAGTGCGCATGGCCAAGCTGGCCCATGAGCTGCTGGCCGACCTGGAGAAGGAAACTGTCGACTGGGTGCCCAACTACGACGGCACCGAGCAGATTCCGGCGGTCATGCCGACCAAGGTTCCCAACCTGCTGGTGAACGGCTCCAGCGGTATCGCGGTAGGCATGGCAACCAACATCCCGCCGCATAACCTGGGCGAAGTCATTGATGGTTGCCTGGCGCTGATCGACAACGCCGATATCACCATCGACGAACTCATGCAGTTCATCCCGGGTCCCGATTTCCCCACCGCCGGTATCATCAATGGCCGTGCTGGCATCATCGAGGCCTACCGCACCGGCCGTGGCCGCATCTATATCCGTGCTCGTGCCGATATCGAAGATATCGACAAGGTCGGCGGCCGCCAGCAGATCGTCATCACCGAACTGCCTTACCAGCTGAACAAGGCGCGGCTGATCGAGAAGATCGCCGAGCTGGTGAAAGAGAAGAAGATCGAAGGCATCACCGAGCTACGTGACGAGTCCGACAAGGACGGCATGCGCGTGGTCATCGAGCTGCGCCGCGGCGAAGTGCCCGAGGTGATCCTCAACAACCTCTATGCGCAGACCCAGCTGCAGAGCGTCTTCGGTATCAACGTGGTCGCGCTCATCGATGGCCAGCCGCGCACGCTGAACCTCAAAGAGCTGCTGGAAGCCTTCGTTCGCCACCGCCGCGAAGTCGTCACCCGCCGTACCGTCTATGAACTGCGCAAGGCACGCGAGCGTGGGCACATTCTTGAGGGGCAGGCGGTCGCGCTGTCCAATATCGATCCTGTCATTGCGGTGATCAAGGCCTCGCCAACTCCAGCCGAGGCGAAGGATGCGCTGATTTCCACTGCTTGGGAATCGAGCGCCGTCGAGGCGATGGTGGAGCGCGCAGGTGCTGATGCCTGTCGTCCGGAAGGTCTCGATCCGCAGTTCGGGTTGCGTGATGGCAAGTATTTCCTCTCGCCAGAGCAGGCCCAGGCGATTCTCGATCTGCGCCTGCACCGCCTGACCGGGCTTGAGCACGAGAAGCTGCTCAGCGAATACCAGGAAATCCTCACTCAGATTGGCGAGTTGATTCGCATCCTGACCAATCCGGTTCGCTTGATGGAAGTCATCCGCGAAGAGCTGGAAGGCGTGAAGCGCGATTTCGGCGATGCGCGGCGCACCGAGATCCTCGAGTCGCGCCTGGACCTGACGCTGGCGGACCTGATCACCGAAGAAGAGCGCGTCGTCACTATCTCGCATGGTGGCTATGCCAAGTCGCAACCGCTGGCCGCCTACCAGGCACAGCGTCGCGGTGGTCGCGGCAAGGCTGCGACTGGTGTGAAGGAAGAGGATTACGTCGAGCATCTGCTGGTTGCCAACAGTCATACCACGCTGCTGTTGTTCTCCAGCAAGGGAAAGGTGTACTGGCTGAAGACCTACGAGATTCCCGAAGCATCCCGTACTTCGCGCGGTCGCCCGCTGGTCAATCTGCTACCGCTCGACGACGGCGAGCGCATCACCGCGATGCTTCAGGTGGATCTGGAAGCCCTGCGCAAGCAGGCAGCCGAAGGTGAGGACGACCTGGACGAAGCCGAAGGCCTCGTCATCGAGCACGATGATGCGGACGACGTCGAAAGCGATGACGCCGACAGCGACGAAAAAGACGAGCCGACCGGCTCCTACATCTTCATGGCTACCGCCAATGGCACGGTCAAGAAGACACCGCTGGTGCAGTTCAGCCGACCGCGTACGTCCGGTCTGATTGCACTGAAGCTGGAAGAAGGCGACACCCTCATCGCTGCGGCTGTCACTGACGGTGCCCAGGAGGTGATGATGTTCTCCGATGGCGGCAAGGTCATCCGCTTCAAGGAAAGCAAGGTTCGCATCATGGGCCGCAATGCCCGCGGTGTACGCGGTATGCGTCTGCCGGAAGGGCAGCGCATCATCTCCATGCTGATTCCGGAATCGGGCGCGCAGATCCTTACCGCATCTTTGCGTGGCTATGGCAAACGCACCGCTATGGAAGAGTTTCCACGCCGCGGCCGCGGTGGACAGGGCGTCATCGCCATGGTGACCAACGAGCGTAACGGCCCGCTGATCGGTGCCGTGCAGGTGCTGGAAGGCGAGGAGATCATGCTGATCTCCGATCAGGGCACGCTCGTGCGGACGCGGGTCGACGAAGTTTCGTCGCTGGGCCGCAACACCCAGGGCGTCACGCTGATCAAGCTGAGCAAGGGCGAGCACCTGGTTGGTCTGGAGCGTGTGCAGGAGCCATCCGAAGAAGAGGTGCTGGAGGACATCGAAGCGTTGCTCGATGACGACGCCCTCGAGAAGGAAATGCCCGTCGTCAGTACCGAGCCGAGTGAGGATGAGTTACTGGGCGGTGGCGGTGATGTGTCGCCAGATGTAGTCCCTACTGACGACGAAGACTGATTGGCGGACGCTATCCCACAGCAGCACACCGGGAAGGGTGGTAGCGAGGCGGGCGGTAGAGATGCCGGCCGCTGCGTCCCGGGAATCAACATCGAGCAAGAGCGAGAGAACAGCAGTGAGCAAACGCGCCTTTAACTTCTGTGCCGGTCCGGCTGCGCTTCCCGAAGCCGTCCTTCTGCGCGCCCAGGCAGAGCTTCTTGACTGGCATGGCAAGGGCCTGTCGGTCATGGAGATGAGTCACCGCAGCGACGAATACACCGCTATCGCCGAAAAGGCCGAACAGGATCTGCGCGACCTGCTGGCAATTCCGTCGAACTACAAGGTGCTGTTCCTGCAGGGGGGCGCCAGCCAGCAGTTTGCCGAGATTCCGCTGAACCTGCTGCCGGAAGATGGCGTTGCCGACTATATCGATACGGGCATCTGGTCGCGCAAGGCGATCGAAGAGGCGCGTCGTTTCGGTAACGTCAACGTGGCGGCCAGCGCCAAACCCCTCGATTACTTCGCCATTCCGGGGCAGAACGACTGGCAGTTGAGCGAGCGCGCAGCGTACCTGCACTACGCGAGCAACGAGACCATCGGCGGCCTGCAGTTCGACTGGGTTCCGGAGGTGGGCGATACGCCCTTAGTCGTCGACATGTCCTCGGATATCCTCTCGCGAACCATCGACGTCTCGAAGTTCGGCCTGATCTACGCCGGTGCGCAGAAGAACATCGGACCATCCGGGCTGGTGGTCGTCATCGTTCGTGAAGACCTGCTCGGCCATTCACGTTCCGCTTGCCCGACCATGCTCGACTATAAGGTCGCGGCGGATAACGGCTCGATGTACAACACGCCGGCAACCTTTTCTTGGTACCTATCTGGCCTAGTCTTCGAGTGGCTCAAAGAGCAGGGCGGCGTCGAGGCGATGGAGCAGCGCAATCGCGCGAAGAAGGACATGCTCTACGGCGCTATCGATGCTAGCGATTTCTACACCAATCCGATCGCCATCAATGCGCGTTCGTGGATGAACGTGCCGTTCCGTCTGGCCGATGAGCGCCTGGACAAGGCGTTCCTGGTCGGCGCCGACGCGCGCGGTCTGTTGAACCTCAAAGGTCACCGCTCCGTGGGCGGCATGCGTGCCTCGATCTACAACGCTGTCGGCCTGGATGCGGTCGAGGCTCTGGTGGCCTACATGGCCGAGTTCGAGAAGGAGCACGGCTGATGAGCGACGCCGATCAGCTGAAGGCCCTGCGGGTTCGAATCGACAGCCTTGACGAGCGCATTCTTGACCTGATCAGTGAGCGCGCCCGCTGCGCCCAGGAAGTGGCTAGGGTCAAGACCGCGGCGCTGGCCGAGGGCGAGTCGGCGGTGTTCTACCGACCAGAGCGCGAAGCTTGGGTGCTCAAGCACATCATGGAGCTCAATCGCGGGCCGCTCGATAACGAGGAGATGGCGCGCCTATTCCGCGAGATCATGTCGTCCTGCCTGGCCCTGGAGCAGCCGCTCCGGGTCGCCTATCTCGGCCCGGAAGGTACGTTCTCTCAGGCCGCGGCGCTCAAGCATTTCGGCCATGCGGTGATCAGCACGCCAATGGCGGCCATCGACGAGGTGTTTCGTGAGGTTGTGGCGGGGGCCGTGAATTTCGGCGTAGTGCCGGTGGAGAACTCCACCGAAGGCGCGGTCAATCACACGCTGGATAGCTTCCTCGAACACGACATCGTGATCTGCGGCGAGGTGGAGTTGCGTATCCATCATCATCTGCTGGTGGGTGAGACGACCAAGACTGATCGGATCACGCGCATCTACTCCCATGCGCAATCGCTGGCGCAGTGCCGTAAGTGGCTTGACGCCCACTACCCGAATGTCGAGCGCGTAGCGGTTTCCAGCAATGCGGATGCAGCCAAGCGGGTCAAGAGCGAGTGGAACTCTGCGGCCATCGCCGGCGACATGGCGGCCCAGCTCTACGGTCTGACCAAGCTGGCCGAGAAGATCGAGGATCGCCCGGATAACTCCACGCGGTTCCTGATCATCGGTAGCCAGGAAGTCCCGCCGACCGGCGACGACAAGACGTCGATCATCGTCTCGATGCGTAACAAGCCGGGTGCGCTGCACGAGTTGCTGGTGCCATTCCACGCCAACCGCATCGATCTCACCCGCATCGAGACGCGGCCGTCGCGCAGCGGAAAATGGACCTACGTGTTCTTCATCGACTTCCTCGGTCATCATCAGGATCCGCTGATCAAGGATGTCCTGGAGAAGATCGGTCAGGAAGCCGTGGCGCTGAAAGTGTTGGGCTCCTATCCCAAAGCAGTCCTTTGATATTGCGGCTTCAGGCTGCGGCGGCGGGGACAGGCGGGCGGCTTGTACCAGCCGCCCGAGGCCTGCGGCCTGAGGCTTTTTTATGAGTTGTGATTACCTCGCCCTGGCTCAGCCGGGCGTGCAGAAGCTGTCTCCCTATGTACCGGGTAAGCCGGTTGACGAGCTGGCGCGCGAGCTGAATCTGGACCCTGCTGGAATCGTGAAGCTGGCCAGCAACGAAAACCCGCTGGGGCCGAGCCCGAAAGTGCTCGACGCTATCAGGGCTGAGCTTTCGGAGCTGACACGCTACCCGGACGGCAACGGTTTCGCGCTCAAAAAGCGACTCGCCGAACGCTATTCGGTCGACATCGGTCAGGTAACGTTGGGCAATGGCTCCAATGACATCCTTGAACTGGTCGCTCGCGCCTACCTGGCGCCGGGGCTGAATGCCGTTTTCAGCGAACATGCCTTCGCTGTCTATCCGATTGCCACGCAAGCGGTCGGTGCCGAGGGGCGTGCCGTGCCGGCAAAGAACTGGGGCCACGATCTCGACGCAATGGCGGCGGCCATCGACGAAAACACCCGAGTGGCTTTCGTCGCCAATCCCAACAATCCGACCGGAACCTGGTTCGATGCTGCTGCGCTGGGCGGATTTCTCGCTCGCGTGCCGGAGCATGTCCTGGTGGTGCTGGACGAGGCCTACATTGAATATGCCGAAGGGCAGGAGTTGCCGGATGGCCTGGCATTTCTGGCCGACTGTCCGAACCTGCTGGTTTCGCGCACCTTCTCCAAGGCCTATGGCCTGGCGGCCCTGCGCGTCGGCTACGCCATCAGCTCGCCAGTGATCGCCGACGTACTGAACCGCGTCAGGCAGCCGTTCAATGTGAATGGTCTGGCACTGGCAGCGGCTTGCGCAGCGCTGGACGATGTCGATTATCTGGTCGCCAGTCGCAAGGTGAATGACGCCGGAATGGCCCAGCTGGAGTCTGGCTTTCGTCAGTTGGGACTGGAGTGGATTCCGTCGCGGGGCAATTTCATCGCGGTGGATTTCGCCCGCGATGCTACACCGATCAATCAGGCCCTCTTGCGTGAGGGCGTGATTGTGCGGCCTGTGGCTGGATACGGCATGCCAACGTTCCTGCGTGTCTCAATTGGTACCGAGCAGGAAAATGCACGCTTTCTCGATGTGCTGCGCCAGGTGCTCGCTCAGTGAATCACGTTCGTCACGCCCAGCAGCCTTCGCCTGTTGTAAATCGCCTGGTGGTGATCGGCCTCGGGCTGATCGGCGGCTCGTTCGCCAAGGGTTTGCGTGAGGCTGGCCTTTGTCGCGAAGTGATTGGCTTCGACCTGGACGTGCGCTCGCGGGAACTGGCGGTCGAACTGGGTGTGGTGGATCGTTGCGCCGACACGCTCGCCGAGGCTTGTCATGGGGCTGACGTAATCCAGCTTGCGACGCCTATCCTTGCGCTGGAGCGGCTGCTCGGTGAGCTGGCGAAGCTCGAACTGGGCGAGGCGGTGATCACCGATGTCGGCAGTGCCAAGGGTAACGTGGTGCGCTGTGCGCGCAACGTGTTCGGCGAGATGCCTTCCCACTTTGTCCCTGGCCATCCCATTGCGGGTTCTGAACTGAGTGGCGTGACGGCGGCCAAGAGCACGCTGTTCCGACGGCACAAGGTCATCCTTACGCCGGGGGAGAACACCGATCCACAAGCGCTCGCGCTGGTGACTAAGCTCTGGTCGGCACTCGGTGCAGACGTCGAGCACATGGACGTCGCGCATCACGACGAGGTGCTGGCTGCCACTAGTCATCTGCCTCACTTGTTGGCCTTCGGTCTGGTTGATTCGCTTGCCAAGCGCCATGAGAATCTCGAGATCTTCCGTTACGCGGCAGGTGGCTTTCGCGATTTCACCCGTATCGCTGGTAGCGATCCGGTGATGTGGCACGACATTTTTCTCGCCAATCGCGAGGCCGTGCTGCACACCCTGGACGATTTTCGTGCCGATCTCGACGCGCTGCGCGCCGCGGTCGATGAAGGAGACGGGCACCAGTTGTTGGGCGTGTTTACACGTGCCAAGGCGGCCCGGGAACATTTCAGTAAAATACTGGCTCGCCGAGCCTATGTGGACGTTATGCATTCCAATGACCTCGTTTTCCTCGCCAACCCCGGCGGCAGCCTGACTGGCCATCTGCGTGTGCCAGGCGACAAATCCATTTCTCATCGTTCGATCATGCTCGGCTCCCTTGCCGAGGGTGTAACGGAAGTCGAAGGCTTCCTCGAGGGCGAAGATGCTCTGGCGACCATTCAGGCGTTCCGGGACATGGGCGTCGTCATCGAAGGCCCGCATCAGGGCCGCGTGACGGTCCATGGTGTCGGCCTGCACGGCCTCAAGGCACCGCCGGGCCCGATCTACCTGGGCAATTCCGGAACCTCCATGCGGTTACTGTCCGGTTTGCTCGCGGCGCAACCGTTCGATACGACGCTGACCGGCGATGCGTCCCTGTCCAAGCGGCCGATGAATCGCGTCGCCAAGCCGTTGCGCGAGATGGGCGCGGTCATCGAGACGGCTCCGGAGGGGCGGCCTCCGCTGACCATTCGTGGCGGTCAGCGTCTGTCAGGTATGCATTACGAGATGCCGATGGCCAGCGCCCAGGTCAAGTCCTGCCTGTTGCTGGCTGGCCTGTATGCCGCAGGCCAGACTTCGGTCACCGAACCGGCCCCGACGCGCGACCATACCGAGCGCATGCTGTGTGGCTTCGGCTATCCGGTGACCGTCAAGGGCAGCACTGCGCTCGTCGAGCCCGGACATAAGCTGCAGGCGACCCATATTGAAGTGCCGGCAGATATCTCTTCGGCGGCGTTCTTCATGGTTGCGGCGAGCATCGCCCAAGGCTCGGAAATCCTGCTCGAGCACGTTGGTGTGAATCCGACCCGCACTGGTGTGATCGACATCCTCAAACTGATGGGTGGCGATATCTCCCTGGAGAACCCCCGTGAAGTGGGTGGTGAGCCGGTGGCGGACATCCGTGTGCGTGGTGCAAAGCTCAAAGGCATCGATATTCCTGAAGATCTGGTGCCGCTGGCTATTGATGAGTTTCCGGTGCTCTTCGTCGCAGCGGCCTGCGCGGAAGGTCGTACCACGTTGCGTGGTGCCGAGGAGCTGCGGGTCAAGGAGTCAGACCGCATCCAGGTCATGGCGGACGGGCTGCAGACCCTCGGTGTCAAGGCTGAACCGACCCCGGACGGAATTGTCATCGAAGGGGGGGCAATTGGCTCCGGCGAAGTCTGGGCTCATGGCGACCATCGTATTGCCATGTCCTTCAGCGTAGCGGCGCTACGCGCCAGTGGTCCTATCCGTATCCACGACTGCGCCAATGTCGCGACATCGTTCCCCAACTTCCTTGCCTTGGCGCAGCGTGCCGGCATGCAGGTTCATTCGGAGGGTGATTCATGATCAGGCCTGTACCGGTCATCACTATCGATGGGCCGAGTGGTTCCGGGAAGGGGACAGTAGCGGCGCTGCTCGCCGGCAAGCTTGGCTGGAATTTCCTAGACTCCGGTGCCCTGTATCGACTGCTGGCATTCGCAGCGCGCAATCATGGGGTCGATCTGACCAACGAAGAAGCACTGAAGGTGCTCGCCGAGCATCTTGATGTTCAGTTCGGTGCGGCGCGCGAAGGGCACGGCATGGTCATCACGCTCGAAGGGGAGGACGTCACCGAGGCCATTCGCAACGAGAGCGTTGGTGCGGGTGCATCCCAGGTCGCGGCGTTGCCGGTGGTTCGCACAGCTTTGTTGCAGCGGCAGAAGGCCTTTCGTGAGGCCCCCGGACTGGTCGCCGATGGCCGCGACATGGGTACGGTAGTTTTCCCCGATGCACCATTGAAGATTTTCCTCACCGCTAGCGCCGAAGAGCGTGCTCGTCGACGTTACTTGCAGTTGAAGGCGCGGGGTGATGATGTTAATCTCGCGAGTCTTCTTGAGGAGATCCGGGAGCGCGATGAGCGCGATACCCAACGTGCGGTGGCGCCGCTGAAGCCGGCAGATGATGCCGTTCAATTGGATTCCACTACACTCTCCATCGAAGAAGTGCTGCAAAAGATTCTGAGCGAAGTCGTCGAACGCGATTTGGCTGGATGAATGGAACGCCGAAAGGTGGCCAAACGGACTCAAGACAGCTCAACCCTTTCGGAGCATGTCAGAGCCGTTAACAAGGAGGCATGTGGGAGACCAGATCCAGTCCCGCAGGCCTTTTTTTATATGAATGAACCCACATTGTCTGGAATGTGGAGATTGGGCGGATCCTCGCCTGAAAACAGCAGGAATCAACATGAGCGAAAGCTTCGCAGAACTTTTTGAAGAAAGCCTTAAATCCCTCGACATGCAGCCGGGCGCCATCATCACCGGCATCGTGGTCGACATCGACGGTGACTGGGTCACCGTGCATGCCGGCCTCAAGTCCGAGGGCGTCATCCCGGTCGAGCAGTTCTACAACGAGCAGGGCGAGCTGACCATCAAGGTGGGTGACGAGGTCCACGTTGCTCTGGACGCGGTTGAAGATGGCTTTGGCGAAACCAAGCTGTCCCGTGAAAAAGCCAAGCGCGCGGAATCCTGGATTGTTCTGGAAGCGGCTTTCGCTGCAGAAGAAGTGGTCAAGGGCGTCATCAACGGCAAAGTCAAAGGTGGCTTCACCGTCGACGTCAACGGTATTCGTGCGTTCCTGCCGGGTTCGCTGGTCGATGTCCGCCCTGTGCGCGACACCACCCACCTGGAAGGCAAAGAGCTCGAGTTCAAGGTCATCAAGCTGGACCAGAAGCGCAACAACGTTGTCGTTTCCCGCCGCAGCGTGCTGGAAGCCGAGAACAGCGCCGAGCGCGAAGCTCTGCTCGAGTCCCTGCAGGAAGGTCAGCAGGTCAAGGGTATCGTCAAGAACCTCACCGACTACGGTGCGTTCGTTGATCTGGGCGGCGTCGATGGTCTGCTGCACATCACCGACATGGCCTGGAAGCGTATCAAGCATCCGTCCGAGATCGTCAACGTTGGCGACGAGATCGATGTCAAGGTGCTGAAGTTCGACCGCGAGCGCAACCGCGTATCGCTGGGTCTGAAGCAGCTGGGCGAAGACCCATGGGTTGCCATCAAGGCTCGTTACCCGGAAGGCACCCGCGTTCAGGCGCGTGTCACCAACCTCACCGACTACGGCTGCTTCGCCGAGCTGGAAGAAGGCGTCGAAGGTCTGGTACACGTTTCCGAAATGGATTGGACCAACAAGAACATCCACCCGTCGAAGGTCGTTCAGGTCGGCGACGAAGTGGAAGTCATGGTTCTGGACATCGACGAAGAGCGTCGTCGCATCTCCCTGGGCATCAAGCAGTGCAAGTCCAACCCATGGGAAGACTTCTCTGGCCAGTTCAACAAGGGCGACCGCATCTCCGGCACCATCAAGTCGATCACCGACTTCGGTATCTTCATTGGTCTGGACGGCGGCATCGACGGTCTGGTTCACCTGTCCGACATCTCCTGGAACGAGCCGGGTGAAGAAGCCGTTCGCCGCTTCAAGAAGGGCGACGAGCTGGATACCGTCATCCTGTCGGTCGACCCGGAGCGTGAGCGCATCTCCCTGGGCATCAAGCAGCTGGAAGACGATCCGTTCTCCAACTACGCCGCCGTCAATGACAAGGGCAGCATCGTTCGCGGTACCGTGAAAGAAGTTGACGCCAAGGGCGCCATCATTGATCTGGGTAACGATATCGAAGCTACTCTGAAAGCTTCCGAAATCAGCCGTGACCGCGTTGAAGATGCGCGCAACGTGCTGAAGGAAGGCGACGAAGTCGAAGCCAAGATCATCAGCATCGACCGCAAGTCCCGCGTAATCAGCCTGTCCATCAAGTCCAAAGACGTCGAAGACGAAAAGGATGCGATGAAAGAGCTGCGCACCAAGCAGGACGTAGAAAGCACTGGCCCGACCACCATTGGTGATCTGATCCGTGCTCAGATGGAAAACCAGAACTAAGTTCGGGTTCTTCATGAAAAAGGGCGACTTCGGTCGCCCTTTTTTGTGCCCCTGAGAAAGCGGTTGAACGATGATGCCTTCCGGTCGAGTCGCCGAGTACTCGCCTAGCCTTTGGCTTTCTCCATGGCAAGTGCCTCGTTGACTGCCAGCCAGCCATCCACGGCTTGCTCGCCGACATCATCGAAGGCCCGTTGAAGCAGACGGACCTGTTCCTTGCGCAAGGCCTGCTCTAACTTCGCCCCCTCTGCGGTAAAGCGCAGCATGCGCTTACGCTTGTCATCTGCTGCCGTAAGGCTCTCCACCAGATGCATTTCGATCAGCTGGCGTAGCGGTGTGTTCAGCGCCTGCTTGGAGACACCGAGATAGCTCAGCAACTCCTTGACGCTCAGGTCCGGGTAGCTGGCGATGAAGAACAGGATGCGGTGATGCACGCGTGACAGGCCTCGACGGGCCAGCATCTCGTCAGGCTTGGCCGTGAAGGCCTGATAGCCGAGAAAGAAGCTTTCCATTATCTGGCGCTGCACTGCGCTTTTTTTTAGGTCAGGCATATTGACGTATTTATTGTGAGAGGCGTAATTTCGGTCAAGAAGTTTGACTTATTTTGCAGCGCCTCGCATCTGGTATGGAAATGGCCTTCTCCGAACGCATTACTCGCCTTAAAAGTTCTCTCATTCGTGAAATTCTCGCCGCAGCCCAGCGCCCGGAAGTGATGTCCTTTGCCGGTGGGCTGCCGGCGGAGGCGATGCTGCCGACGGTCGATTGGGCTGAATTGCCGGCAAGCATGGGACAGTATGGGATGAGCGAAGGCGAGCCCGCTCTCCGTGAACTCATTGCCGCCCAGGCGCGGGCGCTTGGCGTGCCTTGCGAAGCCAGTCAGGTGTTGATCGTCAGCGGCTCGCAGCAGACGCTGGATCTCGCGTCGAAGCTCTTTATCGACTCAGGAACAGAGGTGCTGGTCGAGGCGCCAACCTATCTCGCTGCTCTACAGTCCTTTCAATTGTTCGGAGCTGAATGTCTGGCAGTTCCCCAGCAGGCCGATGGTCCGGATTTGGCCGCCCTGCGCGCAACGCTGGAGCAGCACGAGCCTGCTTTCGCCTATCTGATTCCTACGTTTCAAAATCCATCCGCTGTTCGCTACAGCGAAGCCAAGCGTGATGCGGTCGCTGCGTTGCTGGATGAGTTTGGCGTGACACTGCTCGAGGATGAGCCATATCGTGAGCTGGTATTCGATCAGGGCAGTGCCAAGCCGATTGTCTCGCGTCTGAAACGAGCGAGCTGGATCTACACCGGTACGGTTTCCAAGACGCTGCTGCCGGGCTTGCGGGTGGGGTATCTGATCGCCTCGCCGGACCTTTTTCCTTATTTGCTGCGGCTGAAGCAGTCGGCTGATCTGCACACCAACCGGATCGGACAATGGCAGGCGTTGCAGTGGTTGGGTAGCGACCGTTATCAGGAGCATCTTGGGGAGCTGCGAGACTTTTATCGTATTCGCCGTGACGCCATGCAGGATTCGCTCGAGGAGCATTTCGGCGATCTGGCGACCTGGGAACTTCCGCAAGGCGGACTGTTCTTCTGGCTCACTCTGCGGCAGCCGCTGGATACCCGGACGCTGCTCAAACAGGCTCTCGCGGAGGATGTGGTGTTCATGCCCGGCGAGCCTTTCTTCGTCGATCCTGAAGCAAACCCCGGTTATCTGCGATTGAATTTCAGCCATGTTTCGGCTGAACGGATGAGTGAGGGGTTGCGCCGGTTGGCGCAGGTCATCCGTGATGCCAGCGCATCGGAAGCTGCTTGAGGACATTGCATAACCCGCACCGCGGGTTTATCGGAGGGGAGACCATGTTGAAAGTCTATGGCGATTACAGGTCGGGTAATTGCTACAAGATCAAGCTGATGCTTCATCTGCTGGACCAACCTTATGAATGGATTCCGATCAATGTCCTGCGGGGCGAATCCCGCTCCGAGGAGTTTCTCAAGAAGAATCCGAACGGCAAGATTCCGGTTCTGGAGCTGGAAGATGGCACTTGTCTGTGGGAATCCAACGCCATCCTGAACTATCTCGCCGAGGGAAGTGAGTTCCTGCCGACGGATCCACGCTTGCGCACTCAGGTGCTGCAGTGGCAGTTCTTCGAGCAGTACAGCCACGAGCCCTTCTTGGCAGTGGCCCGTTACATCAAGGTCTACCTCGGTATGCCGGAGGACCGACGCGAAGAGTACGAGGCCAAGCAGCTGGACGGCTATCACGCACTGAACGTGATGGAGCAGCAACTGCTGCGAACGCCTTACCTAGTCGGGGAGCATTATTCGATCGCCGACGTCGCGCTGTACGCCTACACGCACGTGGCTGAAGAGGGTGGTTTTGAACTGGATGGCTATCTCGCGATTCGCCAGTGGCTGCAACGCGTCGCCAGCCATCCGCGGCATGTCGGCATGTACGATTGAATGAAAAACAGGGCCGCAAGGGCCCTGTTTTACCGCGCAGTCGGCTTTACTTAACCAGGCCGAGAAACTCGCTGCGAGTTGCTGCATTCTCGCGGAACTGGCCGAGCATCACCGATGTGACCATCGATGAATTCTGCTTCTCGACGCCGCGCATCATCATGCACATATGTTGCGCTTCGATGACCACCGCGACACCTGATGCACCGGTAACCTGCTGCATCGCCTCGGCGATTTCACGGGTCAGGTTCTCCTGAATCTGCAGGCGGCGCGCATACATGTCTACGATTCGGGCGACCTTCGACAGGCCGAGTACCTTGCCGTTGGGCAAATAAGCAACATGAGCCTTGCCGATGAAAGGCAGCATGTGATGCTCGCACAGCGAATACAGCTCGATATTCTTGACCAGCACCATTTCGCTGTTGTCCGAGCTGAACAGCGCGCCGTTGGTGACTTCTTCAAGGGTCTGCTGATAGCCCTTGCACAGGTACTGCATGGCTTTGGCCGCGCGCTTGGGCGTGTCGAGCAGGCCTTCGCGGCTAACGTCCTCGCCAAGTTGGCCAAGGATCGCGGTGTAGTGTTGTTCCAGGGACATTGAACTACCTGTCAGGCTTCATGAGGGCGCGAACGCGAAGGGTAGGGGGCGGCCGCTTGGCTGGCAAGTATTCCGAGTGATCTGCTGGGTATGTTTCACTCGTCCCTGCCTTCGAGCATGGTGCGCTTGAGCATCACGTAAATGGCGCCGGTTCCGCCATGACGTGGCAGGCAGGACGTGAAGCCAAGCACTTGAGGATGTTGCCGCAGCCAGGTGTTGACGTGGCTCTTGATCGGCGGCCGCTTCCCGTCGAGGCGCGCGGCCTTGCCATGGGTAACCCGGACGCAGCGCACTTCGAGCCGGGTCGCTTCTGCGATGAAGTCCCATAACAGTTCGCGAGCCTTCTCGACACTCATGCCGTGAAGATCGAGGCTTCCTTCGAATGGGATTTGGCCGGCCTTGAGCTTGCGGACCTGGCTGTCCTGAACGCCGTCGCGAGCCCAATACAGCTCGTCCTCGGCGGCCACGTCGATGACGAACTGATCCGACAGCCCATCGACGCGGGTTGTTTCGTGGTTGACTATGGCATTGCTGCGGCGGTTCGCAATCTGTTCGCGATTGCTGCGCGGCTTGCCAGTCTCGGCGCGGTCATGCTTGATCGGCTTGACGCCGCGCACGGCAGACTGGAAGAGGGAAAGGTCGTCGTCTTGCATGGGGCCTCCAAACAGGCAGGCAGTTTACCTCAGCAAAGACCTGGCGGCAGTGCAAGGCGTTAGCGCATGTACATACGCTGTGCCTGTTTAGCGTGCGAGCGCTGCTACATCCGGGACGCAAACGGCGAAATTGTCGGCGAGGATAGTCATCTCGATGCGATGAACCTGCTCCGCATCGATGCTTCCGTCACCCATTGGCAGGTTGCGTGTGGCGCAGGCGCTGTCGACCAGCGTGCAGCGGTAGCCGTAATCCTTGGCAGCCCGAACGGTGGTGCTGATGCTCGAATGGGTCATGAAGCCGCAAACGATTAGATCGAGGCGGCCCAGCTTCTGCAGCAGCTCGTGCAGCTCGGTGCCGGAGAAGGCGTTGGGAAGGCGTTTGGCTACCACGGCCTCGCCGGGCAGCGGCGCGGCTTCGGGCATGATCTGCCCACGAAAGCCTTGCGGATCGAACAGCCCACCACTGATACCCAGGTGATGCACATGTACGATCGGTGCCCCAGCCTCGCGTGCCGCGGCTAGCAAGCGGGTGATTTCCGGTAGTGCCCGATCCAGGGCAGGCAAGGCCAGAACACCACTGCGGTATTCTTCCTGCACGTCGATGACCAGCAGGGTGGCATTCGTCAGCGTCGCCGGGTTATAGCTGCGGCCACTGAGCTGAAGCATGGTCTGTGGCTTGGTCATTGTCGGCTCCTTGTGCTGTGAGGGGGCTGATTGTGGCGCCTGAGCGCGCCGATGTGAACCATCCAGCTGATTGTTTCGCTTGGCAGGCGAATGACCGCTCGGTCGCTCTTGACGGTCCGACTGCCACAAAAATTCCGTGCCGAAGGGTACCGGCAGTGGCCCGCTAACGCGCGCAACGAATTGGGCATTTACAAAGCTGTCTCGACATTGCTGGCGAACCAGGCCGGCAACTACCGCCGTAGCTCGGTTTTTCCGATGCCTGTTAAACTCGCGCACTTTTTACAGGAGACGCCCTTGTGACCGCTTCGCTCTCTCGCTTGCGTACCCTGCGTGACTATATTCGTTGGGCTGTCAGCCGTTTTCAGGCGGAGCAGCTTTTCTTTGGCCACGGCACCGACAATGCCTGGGATGACGCGCGCCAGCTGGTTCTGGGAGCACTTCATCTGCCGTGGGAAATGTCCGATAGCTATCTGGACTGCCGCCTGGAGGCGGATGAATGCGAGCACCTGCACAATCTATTGCATCGACGCATCGAAGAGCGCGTGCCAACTGCCTATCTGCTGGGGCAGGCCTGGTTCTGCGGCCTGCCGTTTATCGTCGATGAGCGTGTACTCATTCCGAGATCGCCCATCGGCGAGCTGATCGAGCACCGCTTTGAGCCTTGGCTGCCTGGCACTCCGAAACGAATTCTCGATCTTTGCACCGGATCGGGCTGCATCGGCATCGCCTGTGCGTACGAATTTCTTGAAGCGGAAGTCGTGCTGGCGGATATCTCGTTCGATGCGCTTGAGGTGGCCAACCGCAACATTGAGCAGCATGGTCTCGAGGAGCGCGTCTACACCGTGCAAAGTGATGGTTTCGACGGGCTGCCCAATCAGCGCTTCGACCTGATCGTGTCGAACCCTCCGTATGTCGATGCCGAGGATTTCGCCGATATGCCAAATGAGTTCCATCATGAGCCGGAACTGGGCCTGGCGTGCGGCAACGATGGGTTGGACCTGGTTCGTTGCATGCTTGCCGAAGCTGCAGATCACCTGACCGACGACGGCGTGCTGATCGTCGAGGTGGGCAACAGTCAGGTTCATGTTCAGGCGTTGTATCCGGAAGTGGATTTCACCTGGCTGGAGTTCGCCCGCGGTGGACATGGTGTGTTCCTGCTCGCTGCGCAGCAGTGCCGAAAGCATCAGCAGCTGTTCCGCTCGCGTCTTGTGGACAACTGACCCAGCTGCCTAAGCATAGCGCTTGAGTTTTTGGCTTCGTCGCCAATCGACCACTTGCGTGGCGCGATTGGCGACAGCTCGCTGAGCATTTGTCCCATCTGGTGGTCTGCATAGAAGTCCGAGCGGGAATGCGTGCCGCTGGTTGACCGCGACTCCGGTCAGGCAACGTTCGAGCCGCACATCACTGACCATTCAAGTGGACAGCCCATGCCAGGCATCACCGTAGAACCCACCACCTTTTCCCTATTCGGCGCCCTGGGCGATCTGGCGTTGCGCAAGCTGTTTCCGGCCCTTTATCAGCTGGATCGTGCCGGTCTGCTGCACGGCGATACGCGAATCCTTGCGCTGTCGCGTGAAGGCGGTGAGCCTGATGCACACAAGTCGCGAATCATCCAGGCGTTGAGAGCACGCGTACCAGCTGGCGAACTCGACGAGGCGGCGCTCGAGCGCTTTGTCGAGCGGTTGCGCTACCTGACCATGGATTTTCGTCGCGGTGAGGATTACGCGGCGCTTCGAGAGTGCGTACCGCAGGACCTGCCCCTGGTCGCCTATTTCGCAACTCCCGCCTCGGTGTATGGCGACATCTGCAGATTCCTCGCGGCGAGCGGGTTCGCCGAACAGGCCCGGGTCGTTCTGGAAAAGCCCATTGGTCACGATCTTGAATCGTCCAGGGTGATCAACGATGCGGTCGCAGAGCATTTCCCGGAGAGCCGCATCTATCGCATCGATCATTATCTGGGCAAGGAAACGGTACAGAACCTCATCGCGTTACGTTTCGCCAACAGCCTGTTCGAAACGCAATGGGATCAGCACCACATCTCCCATGTCGAGATCACCGTGGCCGAGACGGTCGGAATTGAAGGGCGCTGGGGTTATTTCGATCAGGCCGGCCAGCTGCGCGACATGGTCCAGAACCATTTGCTGCAACTGCTCTGCCTGATCGCCATGGACCCGCCGAGCAATCTCACTGCGGATAGCATCCGTGACGAGAAAGTGAAGGTGCTCAAGGCACTGGCTCCGATCACGGCCGAATCCATCCATCAACGGGTCGTGCGCGGCCAGTACGCGGCGGGCAACGTAGGCGGCGTTTCGGTGCCGGGTTATCTGGACGAGGAGAATTCCAACGCTCAGAGCAGCACCGAGACGTTCGTTGCCTTGCGGGCCGACATCTGCAACTGGCGTTGGTCGGGCGTGCCGTTCTATCTGCGTACCGGCAAGCGCATGGCGCAAAAGCTGTCGCAGATCGTCATTCACTTCAAAGAGCCGCCTTTCTATATCTTCGCACCCGAACAACGCGTGCTGATCAGCAATCGGCTGATCATCCGGCTGCAACCTGACGAAGGTATCTCGCTTCAGGTCATGACCAAGGAGCAAGGGCTGGACAAGGGCATGCATCTGCGCAGCGGGCCGCTGCAGCTAAACTTCTCCGAAACCTACAAGAGCACCCGCATTCCTGATGCTTACGAGCGCCTGTTGCTTGAAGTCATGCAAGGCAATCAGAATCTTTTCGTCCGCCGGGATGAAGTCGAATATGCGTGGCAATGGTGCGATCAGCTGATCGAGGGTTGGAATCGCCTTGGCGCCGAGCTCAAGCTTTACCCGGCGGGTTCTTGGGGACCGGTCGCTTCTATTGCATTGATCACGCGAGACGGGAGGGCGTGGTATGGCGATCTCTGAGCTGGACCTACCCATTGGGGTGATAGCACACAGTTCGGCTGACTCGCAGCGGCAGGCGGAGCTGATGGCCGATAGTATTGCCGATGCGCTTGCCTATGCGGTACAGACCCATGGCGTTGCCAGTCTGGTCGTATCCGGTGGGCGCAGTCCGATCATCTTCTTCGAACAGCTTTCGACACGGGACCTGAACTGGTCGAGGGTTCAGATCAGCCTGGCCGACGAGCGCTGGGTGCCGGCTACCGATCCGGCCAGTAACGAAGGGTTGGTGCGCCACCACCTGCTACAAAACGCCGCCAGTGAAGCTCAGTTGATCGGGCTCTATCAACCAGGCGGCTCCCTCGCCCAGGCTGCGGTGCTCGCTGACCAAACACTTGAGCAGTTGCAGCGGCCGATCGATGTACTGGTGCTCGGCATGGGCAACGATGGCCACACAGCGTCACTGTTTCCGGGCAATCCCGCGTTGGCACACGCGCTGCGGTCGGACTGCCCGGAGCGGTGTCTGCCGATGCAGGCTCCCGTAGAGCCTCAGGCTCGTCTGACAATGACTTATCCGCTCCTGGCCTGCGCGCGGATGCAGTGCCTGGCTATCCAGGGAGCCGACAAGCTCGAAACCTTGCGTACGGCATTGGCTGCCGATCCTTTGCAAATGCCGATCCGCGCGTTTTTGCATTCTCCGCTCGAGATTTACTGGTGCCCGTGAGGCCCCGAGGACTCTTGCATGACCATGGACCAGAAAAACACCCTGATTGAACGAATCTGTGTGGATGCGCGGATCCTGCCGGTCATCACGATCAGCAGCGAAGAGCAGATACTGCCGCTTGCCGATGCGCTCGCGGCGGGCGGTCTGCACACCTTGGAGATCACCCTGCGGTCCAGCCATGGTCTGACTGCGATCCGACGGTTGCGTGAAGAACGTCCCGATCTCTGCGTCGGTGCGGGTACGGTGCTGGATCGAAGGATGATGGATGAAGTTGAAGCAGCCGGGGCGCAGTTTGTCGTAACGCCTGGCTCGACCCGGGAAATCCTGGAAGCGGGGGTGAGCTGTTCCGTGCCGCTGTTGCCGGGCGTCAGCAGCGCATCCGATCTTATGGAGGGGTATGCGCTCGGATATCGTCGGTTCAAGCTCTTCCCGGCCGAGGTCTGCGGCGGCATCGCGGCGCTGAAGGCATTCGGCGGGCCTTTCGCCGACGTGCGCTTTTGCCCGACCGGAGGCGTGACGGCGGCGAATGCTGCTAATTACTTGGCTCTGCCGAACGTGATGTGCGTCGGCGGGACATGGATGATCGACAGCGCAAGCCTGAGCGGTGGCGATTGGGCGAGCATTCAGCGTTGCACTACGGCGGCCTTGGCGGCGCTTGCCTAATCTTCACCAACGGCAGCTTCGGAATGACTGCTACGCTGTCGTTGGTGCGTAGCTGCAGCGATGCGCGTATGATTCGCGCCCTTTCAATCGGATTGCCACACCGGGAGGTGCCCAGATGACCGAGCACGAAGAAACTAGCACTCACGTTACTCACGGCGAAAAGCTGCAGAAAGTCCTGGCCCGTCTGGGCATGGCTTCGCGCCGCGATGTCGAAAAATGGATCTCCGAAGGCCGTGTCAAGGTCAACGGTGCCGTAGCGAGCCTTGGCCAGCGCGTCGACTCGCATGATGCCATCGCTGTCGATGGTCGCCTGCTCAAGCGCGAGGAGGTCAATGAGGTCGTCCGCCGTGTGCTGATCTACAACAAGCCCGATGGCGAGATTTGCACCCGCAATGACCCGGAAGGCCGCCCGACGGTTTTCGATCGGTTGCCGCGGCCCAAAGAGGGCCGCTGGATCAACATCGGTCGTCTTGACATCAATACCACCGGTCTTTTGCTCTTCACCACCGATGGAGAGCTGGCCAACCGCCTGATGCACCCTTCGTACGAAATGGACCGCGAGTATGCAGTGCGGGTGCGCGGGGAAGTCGACGATGAAATGATCGAGCGGCTCAAGACCGGCGTCATGCTGGAGGATGGCCCGGCGCGCTTTACCGATATTCAGGAAGCACCCGGCGGTGAAGGGTTCAACCATTGGTATCACTGCGTGGTGATGGAAGGCCGCAACCGTGAGGTTCGTCGACTTTGGGAGTCTCAGGGGTTGGTCGTGAGCCGCTTGAAACGGGTCCGTTTTGGCCCGGTTTTCATGACCTCCGATCTGCCGATGGGGCGCTGGCGCGAGATGTCGCAAACCGAGGCCGACATCCTTAGTCAGGAAGTCGGGCTCAAGCCGGTTGCGCTGCCGAGCATGAAGGCGAAGGCCAAGGAAAAAATCGATCGTATGCAACGCAAGGTGGCGAAGCCTCTGAGTCGTGGCGAGCGTCGACCGCGTGTACTTCGCTCGTCAAACGAGGCCGATGTACCAGGTGCGGACAAGTCGCGGGTGCAGCGGGACGATCAATCCGGGCGTAAACCGCGTGTCAGCGAGGGGCGTAGCGACAAGACTCGTGGGACTCCCGTGGCCGAGCGTCCGGGCGACTCGCGTAAGGGTGGCAAGCGCAATGATGGAGCAGGGCGCCCTTCAGGGCCAGGTAAAAGGCCGGCCGGAGATGGTCAGCGACCGGGTTTCGGTCGTAGCAAGCGCACCTGATAGCTGTATCTAGCGCTGCGCAGTGGCTAAGCCACTGCGCAGCGTTTTTGTTTCGGTAGTCCTTGGTTACTGCGCGTCCAGTGCCTGGCCATTCACGCCGATACTGTCGGGACCCATCAGATATAGATAGACAGGCATTATCTCTTCGGGGAGTGGGTTGACCAGTGGGTTCTCTCCGGGATACGCCTTGGCGCGCATGTCGGTACGAGTGGCCCCCGGATTGACGCTGTTGGCGCGTACCGGAGAGGTTTCATCCACTTCGTCCGCCAGCACCTGCATCAGCCCTTCGGTGGCGAACTTCGATACGGCGTAGGCGCCCCAGTACGCGCGTCCCTTGCGGCCAACACTGCTCGAAGTGAAGATCACCGAGGCGTCCTTGGCTAGCTTGAGCAGCGGTAGCAGAGTGCTGGTCAGCATGAACATCGCGTTCACGTTCACCTGCATCACCCGCATGAAGTTGTCGCCGGACAACTGCTCCAGCGGCGTGCGCGGCCCGACGATTGCTGCGTTGTGCAACAGTCCGTCTAGATGTCCGAATTCGCGCTCAATCATCGCCGCCAGCTCGTCATACTGGTGCGGCAAGGCGGTTTCCAGATTGAACGGGATAACAGCGGGGCGCGGATGGCCTGCCGCTTCAATGTCGTCGTAGACGCGATTCAGGTTGTCCTCGTTCTTTCCCAGCAGCAGCACGGTTGCGCCGTGGGCGGCATAGGCTTTCGCCGCCGCTTCACCGATGCCGCGCCCGGCGCCGGTTACCAGAACGATGCGCCCAGCGAGAAGGTCGGGGCGGGCGGAGTACTCGAACATCGGTTGCCTCATATCGAAAGGAGAGGGGCGCTCGACATCAGCTGCCGGGCGCTAGGGCTTTTCATGACTTGCTGTTGACGTTTCAGCAGCTGCACAGGGCTCGATCCAGGACTTCGCGAAGTTCCAACGGATGGTCAACGACCACGTCGGCCCCCCAGTTACTGGGGTTGTCCTCTGGATGGATATAGCCGTAGCGCACCGCTGCGGTTCTGCTTCCTGCTGCGCGACCAGATTCGATATCGCGAAGATCGTCGCCAACGAACAGAACTGCAGATGGATCGAGGTCCAGCTGCCTGCATGCCAGCAGCATGGGTTCCGGATCAGGTTTGCTTCTGGCGACGTGGTCGGGGCAGACCAGCACGGCGGAGCGAGAAGCGAGACCCAGCTGCTGCATGATCGGTTCTGCAAAACGCAGTGGCTTGTTGGTCACCACCCCCCATAGCAGATTCGATCGCTCGATTTCGTCCAGAAGCTCAGACATGCCGTCGTAGAGACGGCTATGGACCGCGCAGTGCTCCTGATATCGGGCAAGAAACTCGAGTCGCAGTTCTTCGAACTCGCTTGATAGCGGATCGACGTCGAAGGCGCTGAGCACCATGGCGCGCGCACCTCCGGACACAACATCGCGAATCTGCTGTGCGGGGACTGGTGCGAGCCCACGGGAGATTCGCATGGCTTGGGCGACGGCAATGAAATCTGGCGCGGTATCGAGCAGGGTACCGTCCATGTCGAACAGAACAGCGCGCAGGCGCATCAGGCCTCCTTGACAGTCTGGATCATGTAGTTGACGTCGACGTCCGCAGACAGCTTGTAGTGTTTGGTCAGCGGATTGTAGGTAAGGCCTATGATGTCTTCGACGGCCAGCCCGGCGTCACGGCTCCAGGCGCCGAGCTCGGAAGGGCGAATGAACTTCTTGAAATCATGCGTGCCACGTGGGAGCAGCTGCAGGATGTACTCTGCACCAATGATCGCGAAGGCATAGGCTTTCGGGTTGCGGTTGATCGTCGAAAAGAATACCTGCCCCCCCGGCTTTACCAGTTTGCTGCACGCGCGGATGACCGAAGCAGGATCCGGTACATGCTCAAGCATCTCAAGACAGGTGACGATGTCGAACTGTCCCGGTGCTACCTCCGCCATGGCTTCGGCGGTGATCTGCCGATAGTCGATATCTAGCCCGGATTCATGCAGATGGAGGCGCGCAACGGATAGCGGTGCTTCGCCCATGTCAATTCCAGTTACCTGGGCACCACGGTGGGCCATGGCTTCGCTGAGAATGCCGCCGCCACAGCCTATGTCGATGACCTTCTTGCCAGCCAGGGAAACATGTTCGTCTATCCAGTTCACGCGGAGCGGGTTGATCTCGTGCAGCGGTTTGAATTCGCTTTCGCGATCCCACCAGCGATGCGCAAGGGCCTCGAATTTAGCGATTTCAGCATGGTCGACGTTGCTCATGGTCCGGTCCGTTTGAATGCTTGAGGGAGAAGCTTGAGCTGCAAAAGCTCATCTTGCCAGCTTCGGATGGAGAAGAGGCGCAGACCCTGCCCTTCGTTCGTGGGTCATATGGACGCGGAGATGCGCACTCTGATTGGTTCTAGGCACCTTCAATTTCGGTCAGTGCTTGAAATTTTCTCGCCCCACTGGCGGGCGTTCGCGATCACGCGTTGTTCGTCGATCCGAGTTAGGTGGCTATGTTCAAGCAACTGCTTACCGCCAACCCAGACATGTCGCGCCGCATCTTTACCAGTGGAGTAGATCAATTGGGAAACCGGGTCGTATATCGGCTGTTGAGCTAGACCGGAAAGATCGAAGGCAACTAGGTCTGCGAACTTGCCGACCTCCAATGAGCCCGTGTGATCATCGATGCCCAGGGCGCGTGCACCGTTGAGCGTAGCCATACGTAAAGCTCGATGAGCATCCAGCGCTGTCGCTGAACCAGCAACAGCCTTGGCCAGCAAGGCGGCGGTACGGGTTTCGCCCAGGAGGTCCAAGTCGTTATTGCTAGCAGCGCCATCAGTCCCTACCGCAACATTGATCCCTGCTTCCCAAAGCCGCTCAACCGGACAGAACCCGCTGGCAAGCTTGAGATTGGATTCAGGGCAATGAATGACGCTGCAATTGTGTTCGGAAAGCAGCGCAAGATCTTCATCAGTAACCTGCGTCATATGCACAGCCTGGAACCGCGGGCCGAGCAGCTGCAGTCGCGCTAGCCGCGCTAACGGGCGCTCGCCGTGCTTCCGCAGCGCTTCCTGGACCTCTAGTGCAGTTTCATGGATGTGCATATGAATGCCAGCGTCCATTTCCGCTACCAGGATGCGGATGCTCTCGAGCTGGTCATTCGCAATGGAATAGGGAGCGTGCGGTCCGAAGGCGACGGTGATGCGCGGGTGGTGTTTAAGGTCGTCG
>NZ_CP007509.1:4447500-4725662 GCF_000661915.1 Stutzerimonas decontaminans
TGGAGCGGCCATGGCCGCGGCGGTCGTGGGCAACTACGCGATAGCCCTCGGAGGCGAGAAACAGCATCTGCGATTCCCAGCTGTCCGAGTTGAGCGGCCAGCCGTGGCTGAAGGTGACCACCGGGCCGTCCTTCGGGCCCCAGTCCTTGTAGTAGAGCTGCACGCCGTCAGCGGTGGTGATGGTGCTGACGGTGCGGGCACTGGTGATACTGGATGTCGGTTGCGTGGCCTGTTCCGGTTGTGCGGCGAAAACTGGCTGCATCGCGATGGCCAGCAGCGGGAGGGTGAAGGTGCGGATGATGGCATTCATGGCGTGTGTCTCCTGTTCGTAAATACGGTGGGCTGGCTCAGTCGGCGATGATCAGGGTGACGTCGATGTTGCCGCGGGTGGCGTTGGAATAGGGGCAGACCACGTGGGCCTGCTCGACCAGGTTCTGCAGCACGTCGCGGGCGACGCCGGGGGCACTGATTGTGAGCTCGGCTTCAATGCCGAAACCGGTGGGGATCTGGCCGATGCCGACCTTGCCGGTGATGCGTGTGTCGGCCGGCAGGGTGACCTTCTGCTTGCCGGCGACGAACTTCAGCGCGCCGAGAAAGCAGGCCGAGTAGCCGGCAGCGAACAGTTGCTCCGGATTGGTGCCGGGGCCGCCGGCGCCACCCAGTTCACGCGGGGTGGACAGTTGCACGTCGAGCGCTGCGTCAGAGGAGCTGGCGCGACCTTCGCGGCCGCCGGTGGCGGTTGCAGTGGCGGTGTAGAGGATTTTTTCGATGGTCATGGCTACGGTTCCTGTTCTGTTGGTAGGCCAGGGCGTTGTTGCCCGGTGAGAGCTATTCTGCTCACCACGAAAAACTATTGGTGACGTAAAATCCTGAAAACATGATCAGGAGTACGAAGATGGCCGACAGGCTCGCTGCGCTGATGACGCACTTCCCGATGAGCGCACAGGTGTTCAATACCGGGCCGCTGTGCGGCATCAACACGCTGCAAAGCGATGGCATGCACGGACAGCTGCATCTGGTGCGCAGCGGTGCCGTCGAGGTGCATTACGGCAGGGACAAGTTGCAGGTCGAGCGCCCCAGCCTGCTGCTGTTCCCGCGGCCGCTGACGCACCGTTTCCTCGTCGCCCCCGGGCAGAACGCAGATATGGTCTGCGCGAACCTGTCGTTCGAGGGCGGCGCCAGCAACCCCATCGCGTCCGGGTTAGCGGATGCCGTCTGCCTGCCGCTGGACGAGGTATGGGGCGCCGAGCCGGTGCTGACACTGCTGTTCGAAGAAGCCTTCGAGCAGCGCTGCGGCCGCGTGGCAATGGTTGAGCGGCTAATCGAAGTGGTGATGATCCAGGTCCTGCGCCAGCTGATGGAAAGCGATGCGGTGAATGGCGGGCTGTTGTCCGGGCTGGCACATCCACGCCTGCGCAATGCCCTGGTGGCGATGCACGAGGCGCCAGCGCAGGACTGGACGCTCGAACAACTGGCCGGCGTCGCCGGGATGTCGCGTAGCGTGTTCGCCACGGCATTCCGCGAGACGGTCGGCACCACGCCGGGACAGTATCTGCAGGGCTGGCGTGTACGGCTGGCGCAGAAAGCCTTACGCCTTGGGCGTCCGCTGAAGATGATCTCGGCCGAAGTCGGTTATGGCAGCGAAGCTGCGTTTTCCCGAGCCTTCAAGGCACATTCCGGACTGTCCCCACGCGAATGGAAGAATCAGCTGTCCATGCCGGCGAATTCCTGAACGCAGCGCAAACACTGACTTGGATGGCGGAGTGCAGTGGCACGAGCAGTAAATTGGCGGCAGTAATCCTTCGCTTTGCGGAACTTTGACTAAGCTCCTTGGCAGACGCCGACAACGTATCGGCGTCCAAGCCTGATAAGAAGGAGAACCTCCGATGGATATGAACCGTCGACAGTTCTTCAAGGTCTGCGGTGTGGGCCTTGGGGCGTCGAGCATGGCGGCATTGGGCATGGCCCCGCCGACGGCGTATGCCGAGTCGATCCGGCATTTCAAACTGACCAACACCCGTGAAACGCGCAACACCTGCCCCTACTGCTCCGTCGGCTGCGGACTGATCCTCTACAGCCAGGGCAGCGGCGGCAAGAACGTCGCGCAGAACATCATCCACATCGAAGGCGACTCCGATCACCCGGTCAACCGCGGCACCCTGTGCCCGAAAGGCGCTGGCCTGCTGGACTTCGTCCACAGCCCCAACCGCCTGACCCACCCGGAGGTCCGCGAGGCCGGCAGCAACGAGTGGAAGCGCATCGAGTGGAGCGACGCCCTCGACCGCATCGCCCGGCTGATGAAGGACGACCGCGATGCCAACTTCATCGAGCGCAACGACAAGGGCCAGACGGTCAATCGCTGGCTGACTACCGGTTTCCTCGCCGCCTCGGCTTCATCCAACGAGGCCGGCTATATCACCCACAAGGTGGTTCGATCACTCGGCATACTGGCGTTCGATAACCAGGCACGTGTCTGACACGGCCCGACGGTGGCAAGTCTTGCCCCGACGTTTGGCCGTGGAGCCATGACCAATCACTGGAGTGATATCCAGAACGCCGATCTGGTCCTGATCATGGGCGGTAACGCCGCCGAAGCGCACCCGTGCGGCTTCAAGTGGGTCACCGAAGCCAAGGCGCGCAACAAGGCGCGGTTGGTGGTGGTCGATCCGCGCTTCACCCGTTCGGCCTCGGTGGCCGACCTGTATGCACCGATCCGCACCGGCACCGACATCGCCTTTCTCGGCGGGCTGATCAACTACCTGCTGGAAAACGACAAGATCCAGCACGAGTACGTGGTCAACTACACCGATGTCTCGTTCATCGTGAAGGAAGGCTTCGGCTTCGAGGATGGCCTGTTCAACGGCTACGACGCCGAGAAACGCAGCTATCCGGACAAGTCTGCCTGGAGCTATGAGCTGGACGAGGACGGCTTCGCCCGCGTCGACAAGAGCCTCACCCACCCGCGCTGCGTGTTCAATCTGCTCAAGCAGCACTACAGCCGCTATACGCCGGAGGTGGTCAGCAACATCTGCGGCACGCCGCAGGAAAAGATGTTGCAGGTCTGGGAAACCATTGCCGAGACCTCGGCGTCGGGCAAGGTCATGACCATCATGTACGCCTTAGGCTGGACGCAGCACTCGGTGGGTTCGCAGATGATCCGCACCGGCGCCATGGTGCAGCTGCTGCTCGGCAACATCGGCATGCCTGGCGGCGGCATGAATGCCCTGCGCGGGCACTCCAACATCCAGGGGCTGACCGATCTGGGACTGCTCTCCAACCTGCTACCGGGCTACATGACCCTGCCGCTCGACGCCGAACAGGACTACACGGCCTACATCGCCAAGCGCACCGCCAAGCCGCTGCGGCCGGGGCAGCTGTCCTACTGGCAGCACTACGAGAAATTCCACGTCAGCCTGATGAAGGCCTGGTACGGCAAGAACGCCACGGCGGAGAACAACTGGGGCTACGACTGGCTGCCGAAGCTGGATATTCCCGGCTACGACGTGCTCAAGGTGTTCGACATGATGTACCAGGGACAGGTGAACGGTTATTTCTGCCAGGGCTTCAACCCCATCGCCTCGTTCCCTAACAAGGCCAAGGTCAGTGCCGCGCTGGCCAAACTCAAGTACCTGGTGATCATGGACCCGCTGGCCACAGAGACCTCGGAGTTCTGGCGCAACGCCGGCGAGTACAACGACGTCGACACCGCCAGCATCCAGACCACGGTGTTCCGCCTGCCGACCACCTGCTTCGCCGAGGAGGACGGGTCGCTGGTCAACAGCAGCCGCTGGCTGCAATGGCACTGGAAGGCCGCCGAGCCGCCCGGCCAGGCGCAGACCGACGTGGTGATCATGGGCGGTCTGTTCCACCGGCTGCGCGAGCTGTATCGCAAGGAAGGCGGCGCCTATGCCGAACCGCTGCTCAATATCGACTGGGGCTACCGCCAACCGGAAGAGCCGACTGCAGAGGAAATCGCCCAGGAGTACAACGGCAAGGCGCTGGCCGACGTCTTCGACCTGCAGACCGGCGCTCAGCTGGCCAAGGCCGGCGAGCAGTTGCCCGGCTTCGGCCTGCTGCGCGCCGACGGCAGCACTTCGTGTGGTTGCTGGATCTTCAGCGGCGCCTGGACCCAGGCCGGCAACCAGATGGCCCGGCGCGACAACGCCGACCCCTACGGCATGGGCCAGACGCTGGGCTGGGCGTGGTCCTGGCCGGCCAACCGGCGAATCCTCTACAACCGCGCCTCGGCCGATCCGGCAGGCAACCCCTGGGATAAGCAGAAAAAGCGCCTGGTCTGGTGGGACGGCGGCAAATGGGGCGGCACCGACGTGCCGGACTTCAAGGTCGACTCAAAGCCCGAGGACGGCATGAACCCGTTCATCATGAACCCCGAAGGGGTGGCGCGGCTGTTCGCCGTGGACAAGATGAACGAGGGGCCATTCCCCGAGCATTACGAGCCGTTCGAGACGCCAATCGGTCGCAACCCGCTGCATCCCGACAACGCGCAGGCGATCAGCAACCCCGCCGCACGGGTGTTCAAGAACGACATGGAGCTGTTCGGCACCGCGGAGGACTTCCCTTACGCGGCTACCACCTACCGGCTCACGGAGCACTTCCACTTCTGGACCAAGCATTGCCGGCTCAATGCGATCACCCAGCCCGAGCAGTTCGTCGAGATCGGCGAAGTGCTGGCCAAGGAACTGGGCATCGTCGCCGGCGAGCGGGTCAAGGTGTCGTCCAACCGCGGCTATATCAAGGCGGTAGCGGTGGTGACCAAGCGCATCAAGCCGCTGACCGTGGACGGGCAGACGGTGCACCAGATCGGCATCCCGCTGCACTGGGGCTTCGCCGGGGTGGCGCGCAATGGCTACCTGACCAACACGCTGACGCCGTTCGTCGGTGACGCCAACACCCAGACGCCGGAGTTCAAGTCGTTCCTGGTCAACGTGGAGAAGGCATGATGGCTACTCAAGACGTGATTGCCCGCTCCGCCACGACCACCGAGCGGCCGTCGATCCGCGAGATCGGCGAAGTGGCGAAACTGATCGACACCTCCAAGTGCATCGGCTGCAAGGCGTGCCAGGTGGCGTGCTCGGAATGGAACGACCTGCGTGACGACGTCGGCACCAGCAACGGGACCTACGACAACCCGATCGACCTCACCGCCGAGTCCTGGACGGTGATGAAGTTCGCCGAGTACGAGAACCCCGGCAGCGGCAACCTCGAGTGGCTGATCCGCAAAGACGGCTGCATGCACTGCGCCGACCCGGGCTGCCTCAAGGCCTGCCCGGCACCGGGGGCGATCGTGAAGTACGCCAACGGCATCGTCGACTTCAACCAGGACCACTGTATCGGCTGCGGCTACTGCATCACCGGTTGCCCGTTCGACATCCCGCGCATCTCCGAGAAGGACAAGAAAGCCTACAAGTGCACGCTCTGTTCCGACCGCGTATCGGTCGGCCTGGAGCCGGCCTGCGTGAAGACCTGCCCCACCGGGGCGATCGTCTTCGGCAGCAAGGAGGACATGAAGGAGCATGCCGCCGGGCGCATTGCCGATCTCAAGGAGCGCGGTTTCGACCAGGCCGGCCTGTACGACCCCGATGGCGTCGGCGGTACGCACGTGATGTACGTGCTGCACCATGCCGATCAGCCCTCGCTGTACAGCGACCTGCCGAACGAGCCGACCATCAGCCCGCTGGTCAGCCTGTGGAAAGGCGTGACCAAGCCCCTCGCCCTGCTGGGCATGGGCGCGGCGGTGCTGGCCGGCTTCTTCCATTACACGCGGGTCGGCCCGATCCGCGTCGAGGAAGACGAGGACAAGACCGAACTCAGCGAGCCCGTGGTGCACCAGGTCGATCCTTCGGTGCATGTGGTCGATCCCAAGGAGCCGCGACCCTGACCGCGCGGCCCCGTTCGCGGGCCGCCCTCGGAGTCCGCTCGCTCAAGGAGTCAACGATGAACAACAACGAGATCGAACGCTACAACCCCTCGCAACGGACCAACCACTGGATCGTTGCGATTCTCTTCGTGCTCGCCGCGCTGTCCGGCCTGGCACTGTTCCATCCGGCGCTTTTCGGCCTCTCCGGGCTGTTCGGCGGCGGCACCTGGACGCGCATCCTGCACCCCTTCATCGGGGTCGCGATGTTCGTCTTCTTCCTCTGGCTGGCGATCCGCTTCGCCGGGCACAACCGCATCGAGGCGAGGGATCGCCAGTGGCTCAGGCAGATCAACGACGTGGTGCACAACCGCGAAGACAGACTACCGGAAGTCGGCCGCTACAACGCCGGGCAGAAGGTGCTGTTCTGGGTGCTGATCCTCAGCATGCTGGTGCTGCTGCTCAGCGGCATCGTCATCTGGCGCGAGTACTTCAGCAGCTTCTTCGGCATCGTCTCGTTGCGCTGGGCCAGCCTGCTGCATGCCATCGCCGCCTTCGTGCTGATCGTCAGCATCATCGTGCACATCTACGCCGCCATCTGGATCAAGGGTTCGATGGGTTCGATGCTCTATGGCACCGTCAGCCGCGCCTGGGCACGCAAGCACCATCCAGCCTGGTACCGGGAGATCACCGAACGCAAATAAGCGGCACCGCTGTTCAACCGGAGATTCCCGCGCCGCGCGGGAATCTTCGGCGACGCGCACCATCGAAAGCCGAGCGACAACCGCTGACGGACTATGCTGTTCGGCATAACCACAAGAAAAGGAGTCCTGCGTGGCAGGCACCATTCTAGAGCCCGGGCAGATCGAAGCCGCGGCCAGCAAACCACCCTTCACCAACCTGCCGCCGCGCGATCTATTCGCTCTGCGCAGCGAACGTTTCAGCAAGCTCGCTGAAGGCCATCCATTCGCCGACTACCTGCGCCTGCTGGCCGCGGTCTGCCAGGCGCAACAGCAGGTGCTGGACAACCCGCCGGCAATGCCACCGCTGAACGAACACCGCACCCGTGAAAGCCTCAAACACAATCTGCCGCCGCTGGCTGCCGACACCCTGGTCCGCGACGATGCCTGGCTGACGATGCTGGATGCCTGGCTGGATGCCTTCGTGGTGCCGGAAAATCCCGCGGTAGTCGCGGCCATCAGGCAACTGCGCGAGGCCGAGAGCGGCCAGCGCAAGGCCTGGGCCGTGGCACTGGTCAGCGGCCAGTACGACAGCCTGCCGCCGGCGCTGGTGCCCTTTCTCGGCGCCGCCCTGCAACTGGCGTGGAGCCACTGGCTGCTGCAGCTCGACCTCTCCGACCTGCGCGAGCGCGAAGACCAGGCCCTCTGCCCCTGCTGCGGCGCGCCACCCATGGCCGGCATCATCCGTCATCGCGGCCAGCTCAACGGCCTGCGCTATCTTGTCTGCTCGCTGTGTGCCTGCGAGTGGCATTACGTGCGCGTCAAATGCAGCCACTGCCGCAGCACCAAGAAGCTCGACTACCTGCACTTCGAAGGCTCGCCTCAGGGCGTCAAGGCCGAGGTCTGCCCCGAGTGCAACAGCTACCTCAAGCAGCTCTATCTCGACCTGGCGCCGGATGGTGAAAGCCTCTCCGCCGACCTCGCCACGCTGGACCTGGACATGCTGCTAGCCGAGCAGGGCTTCCAGCGTCACGCGCCCAATCTGCTGCTGGCACCGGGGGGCGATGCATGAGCAGCAGCCACCTGCCCTCGGTCGACAAGCTGCTGCGTGACCCGGCCTGCCAGCCGCTGCAGCAGCGTTACGGCCGCCAGGCGTTGCTGAGCACCCTGCGCGACCTGCTCGATGAACTGCGCGAGCCGGCCCGCAATGGCCAGCTGGCCGCACTGGAACTGTCCGAAGCGGTGCTCGCCGGGCGCGCTGGCGAGCGGCTGGCCAACCAGCACCGCAGCCGCGTGCGCCGCGTGTTCAACCTCACCGGCACGGTGCTGCACACCAACCTCGGCCGCGCCCTGTTGCCGGATGAAGCCATCGAGGCAATCACCCTAGCCGCGCGCTACCCGCTCAATCTGGAATTCGATCTAGCCACCGGCAAGCGCGGCGATCGCGACGACCTCATCGAAGGACTGATCCGCGAGCTGACCGGCGCCGAGGCCGTCACCGTGGTCAACAACAACGCCGCCGCCGTACTGCTGGCCTTGAACAGCCTCGGCGCACGCAAGGAAGGCATCATTTCCCGCGGCGAGCTGATCGAGATCGGCGGTGCCTTTCGCATCCCCGACATCATGGCCCGCGCCGGCGTGAAGCTGCATGAAGTCGGCACCACCAACCGCACCCACGCCAAGGATTACGAAGCGGCGATCAACCCGCGCTCGGGCCTGCTGATGCGTGTGCACACTAGCAACTACAGCGTGCAGGGTTTCACTGCCAGCGTCGCCACCGCCGAGCTGGCGCGCATCGCCCATGCCCACGATCTGCCGTTGCTGGAAGATCTGGGCAGTGGCAGCCTGCTCGACCTCTCGCGCTGGGGCCTGCCCAAGGAGCCGACGGTGCAGGAAGCGCTGCGTGACGGCGCCGACATCGTCACCTTCAGCGGCGACAAGCTGCTCGGCGGCCCGCAGGCCGGGCTTATCGTCGGCAGCAAGGCGCTGATCCAGAAGATCAAGAAGAACCCGCTCAAGCGCGCCCTGCGCGTGGACAAGCTGACCCTTGCGGCGCTGGAAGCGGTGCTCAACCTCTATCGCGACCCCGACCGCCTGGCCGAACGCCTCACCAGCCTGCGCCTGCTCAGCCGCCCGCAGACGGAGATCCGCGCCCAGGCCGAACGCATCGCCCCGGCGCTGACCGCCGTGCTCGGGGAAAGCTGGAGTGTCGCCGTTGTGGATGCCCTGGGCATGATCGGCAGCGGCGCGCAGCCGGTGGCACGCCTGCCCAGCGCCGCCCTGTGCATCCGCCCGCAGCAGCCCAAGCGCCTGCGCGGCCGCAGCCTGCGCCAGCTGGAAGAAGCCCTGCGCTGCCTGCCGATTCCGGTGCTCGGGCGCATCGATGACGACGCCCTCTGGCTCGACCTGCGCCAGCTCGACGCCGAGCCGGCCTTCCTTCAGCAACTACCGCAACTGCAAGAGGAGATGGCCCGTTGATCGTCGGGACCGCCGGCCACATCGACCATGGCAAGACCGCACTGCTGCAAGCCCTCACCGGGCAACAGGGCGACCGCCGCCGCGAGGAGCGCGAGCGCGGCATCACCATCGACCTCGGCTACGTCTACGCCAACCTCGGTGAAGGCAGCCTTACCGGCTTTATCGACGTGCCGGGCCATGAGCGTTTCGTGCACAACATGCTGGCCGGCGCCAGCGGCATCGACTGCGTGTTGCTGGTGGTGGCTGCCGATGACGGTGTGATGCCGCAGACCCGCGAGCACCTGGCCATCGTCGAGCTGCTCGGCATCCGCCGGGCACTGGTGGCGCTGACCAAGATCGACCGCGTGGAGCCGGCGCGCATCGCCGAAGTCGAGCAACAGATCGGAAACCTGCTGGCCGCCGGGCCACTGGCCGGCGCGCCGATCTTTCCGGTGTCCAGCATCCGCGGCGATGGCATCGACGCCCTGCGCGTCGCGCTGATCGACGAAGCCGCACGCACCGCCGCCCGCAGCGACAGCGGGCACTTCAGGCTGGCCATTGATCGTGCCTTCAGCGTTACCGGCGCCGGGGTGGTGGTCACCGGCACCGCGTTTGCCGGGCGCGTGCGCATCGGCGACGAACTACTGCTCGGCCCCACCGGCAAACGTGTGCGCGTCCGCGGCCTGCATGCGCAGAATCGTGAAGCGGGCGAAGCCCATGCCGGCCAGCGGGTGGCACTGAATCTTGCCGGCGAGCGCCTGGCCGTCGAGCAGATCCATCGCGGCGATTGGCTGCTGCACCCCTTGCTGCATGCACCCACGCAACGCATCGATATCGACCTCCAGCTGCTGCCCGGCGAAGCCCACGAACTCAAGCACTGGACGCCGGTGCACGTGCACCTCGGCGCCCAGGACGTCACAGCGCGTATCGCCCTGCTCGAAGATGCGAGCATGGCCCCGGGCGAGCACGCCTTTGCCCAACTGCTGCTGAATGCACCGAGCCACGCCGTGCATGGCGACCGTATCGTCCTGCGCGATCAGTCCGCCCAGCGCACCCTCGGCGGTGGTCGCGTGCTCGACCCGTACGCACCACCGCGCAATCGCCGCCGCGCCGCACGGCTGGAACAACTTCGCGCCCTCGACCAGCCGAGCCTGGAGCAGGCATTGCCGCCGCTGCTCGCCAGCGCCACCAACGGCTTCGACCCGCAAAGCCTGGAACGCCAGTTCAACCGCCCGCGCGACGGCTGGCAGCTCCCGCAAGGCGTACTGGAAGTCGGCACCCGACTCGGCCCACGACTGTTCGATCACGCCCGCTGGAGCGAACTCGAAGCCACCCTGCTCACCGCTCTGCAGCGTTTTCACGAAGAACAACCCGACGAACTCGGCCCCGACCGCGACCGCCTGCGTCGCTACGCCCTGCCGCAGCTGGAGCGGCCGGTGTTCATCGCCCTGCTGGAACAGGCACTGGCCACCGGCCGCATCGAAACCAGCGGCCCGTGGCTGCACCGCCCCGATCACCGGGTGCGCCTGAGCGATGCGGAAGAAGCTTTGAAGGAACGCCTGTGGCCACTGCTCGAAGCCGGCCACTTCGACCCACCTTGGGTCCGCGACCTGGCCCGCGACCTCGGCGTCGACGAAACACGGATGCGCAACCTGCTACGCAAGCTCGCCCGCCTCGGTCTGCTGCAACAGGTGGTGAAAGATTTGTTCTATCCCGAGTTCACCATTCGCCAACTTGCGGGGCATGTACTGCAACTGGAAGCACAAAGCGGCGTAATCCGCGCCGCCGCCTTCCGCGACCGCATCCAGCTCGGCCGCAAACGCAGCATCCAACTGCTCGAACACTTCGACCGCATCGGCCTCACCCGCCGCTTCGGCAACGAACGCAAAGTCCGCCAGGACAGCGCCTTGGCGATACAGTCAGGCCTGGGGTAGGCTGGTCGCCGCTTCCTTTCTCACGTCAAAACCAGATAAGGAAGGCAATCGCACCCGGTGGTGCGGCCGGGCTTCAAACCCGGTTGGGGGCGGCAGCCGTTCCCGGGTGAGTTCGACTCTCACTGCCTTCCGCCATTTACCCCGCTCTACCCTTCTCATCACCCTGCGACAGCCCGCCCCACTTGGCAATATCAAAAAGCCATCGCACTAAAGGGCGAAGCACGTCACAATCGCGGTTTTTCTTTCCAGGGATAGGAGAGGCTTTGTGAGTGATCGGGCCGACGAGCGTCGAGCGTTTCATGCGCTGCGTGACCACATTGAATGCCTGCTGGAAGCGGGCGGCTCGCTGATCGGGCGTGACCCTGTGCAGTTGAGTCTGCAGGGGCGGACGCTGACCGTTAGGCACGGGATGCTGGTCAACGAGAACGGCCATGAGGACCTGATCGAGACGCTGGCCGAGCTGGAGTGGACGAACAAGCGCACGCGCGACCTGGCGATCGATATCTGCATCCGCCAGCTGGACCATGCGATCAAGGCGAGCTGCGTGAAGGTGCTGGACCTACCGACGCCGGACGAGCCCTGAGCGCATATCGCGCCGCAATTGCCAGGCTTGCGTCCCCGCATCGTATTGAGGCGGCGAGCTGAAGCCCCCGTTCCTAACCCGCCTCAGGCACCCGTTATTTCCACTGCAACGCCTGCACATGGGCGTTGGCCGGGTCGAAGTTGTCCAGCCGCATGCGTTCGGCGATGGCTGCCGCTGCGGTCTCGCCCAGCGGGAATTCGTCGCGCACGGCGGCCCAGTTCTCGGGCTGCAGGCGGACCATCCAGCCCTCTCCGTAACAATCCTGGTTAATCAGCGCCGGACGCTTTAGCAGTGCTTCGTTCACCGCCTGTAGCTCACCGGACACCGGGCTGCGTGCCGACGAGGCGGCCTTGGCGAATTCCACTACGCCGAAGCTGCGCTCGCGCTCGATGCGGGCGCCGACGCGTTTGGGGGTGAAGGCGAATATCTGGCCATAAAGCGCGCAACCATAAGCGGTCAGGCCGACCGTCAGGCTGCCGTCGGCCTCCTCGCGCAGCCACAGACTGTGCTCCGGCGCGTAGCGCAGCGAGTCGGGAAACTCCAGACCGTGCACATTCATAGGGTCAGCACCCGCTCGTACTCAAGGATCATTTGCGCCAGTTCACCGCCGCTGGAGATTTCGTCCAGTTCGGCGATCAGCGTAGCGGGGTCGAACTGGACGCCGGGCTGGCGACACATCAGCAGGCGCGCACCTGCCTGTTTGGCGTTGCGGATGAAATGCTGCAGCGGCTCGCCGCCCTCTGCCGCGCGCAGCGATTCGGCCACCTCGCGGCGCGCCAGTTGCACGCCTTCGCCGGTGAGGTAGAGGGTTACCTCGGCATCCATGCAGGCCAGCAACGTGGCGATATGAAAAGGCGCTGCGCAGCGCGCTGGGATGCTGGGGCCGCTGGTGACCAGAATCAGTACACGTTGTGAGGGGGGGTGCTCCATGGGACCTCGTTTAGAGATTGAAGGTTTAAGCCGTTAGCCGCACGTTTGCCGCTTTTTGCCTCATAGCATGAAACTATCATCACCATAGCCTACAGTTGCCATTTGTTGGACTACGATTTCTTCGATGGAATGACAGGAGATCCAGGCATGCTTGCAACATTGCTTCCGGCCCTGAAAGAACTTGGTCTGCCATTGCGCCTGCGCCTTTGGGACGGTAACGACATCGATATCGGGCCTTCGCCCTGCGTCACTCTGGTGATCAAGGATCCCAATCTGGTGACTCACCTGGCCCGGCCAAGCCTCGATCTGCTCGGCACCGCCTATGTCGAAGGCCTGATCGACCTACAGGGGCCGGTCAACGAGGTGATCCGCATCGGCGATGTGATCACCCGGGCGCTGGGTGAGGACAATTCCCCGCTGCCTTCCCGCGAGGCGCACGACAAGGCGACCGACGCGGAAGCCATCTCCTATCACTACGACCTCTCCAACGATTTCTACCGGCTCTGGCTGGACAAGGACATGGTCTATTCCTGCGCCTATTTCGAAACCGGCAGCGAAGACCTCGAGCAGGCGCAGCAGGCCAAGCTGCGCCACCTGTGTCGCAAGCTGCGGCTCAAGCCAGGGGAGCGCCTGCTGGATGTCGGCTGTGGCTGGGGTGGACTGGCGCGCTATGCCGCGCGTGAGTTCGGCACGCAGGTGTTCGGCATCACCCTCAGCCGCGAACAGCTCGAGCTGGCCCGCGAACGTGTGCTTGCCGAAGGACTGCAGAAGCAGGTCACTCTGGAGCTTATGGATTACCGCGATCTGCCGCAGGATGGCCGTTTCGACAAGGTGGTCAGCGTCGGCATGTTCGAGCACGTCGGCCACGCCAACCTGCCGCTGTACTGCCAGCGGTTGTTCGACGCCGTGCGGCCGGGCGGGCTGGTTATGAACCATGGCATCACCGCGCGGCATATCGACGGCCGGCCGGTCGGGCATGGTGCCGGCGAGTTCATCGACCGCTACGTATTCCCGCATGGCGAGCTGCCGCATCTGGTGAACATCAGCGCCAGCGTCAGCGAGGCCGGGCTGGAGATCGTCGATGTGGAAAGCCTGCGCCTGCACTATGCGCGCACACTTGACTTCTGGAGCGAGCGATTGGAAGCGCAGCTAGAGCAGGCGCAACGGATGATCCCCGAGCGCGCGCTGCGCATCTGGCGCCTCTATCTGGCCGGTTGCGCCTACGGCTTCCGCCACAACTGGATCAACCTGCATCAGATCCTTGCCAGCAAGCCGCTGCCGAACGGCTCTCACGAGCTGCCGTGGAGCCGGGCGGACCTTTACCGCTGACTGCAGCCGCGCCCGGGACGGGCGCGCAGCGGATAGCGATCAGCGCAGCAACAGCAGCGGCGTGGAGGTGGTGCGGATCATGTTGGTGGTGGTGCTGCCGACGAAGAACTGGCGGATGCGCGAGTGGCCGTAGGCGCCCATCACCAGCAAGTCGATACCGTGCTCGGCCTGATAGGCATGCAGGGTCGGCTCGACTTCACCGGCGCGGATGGCGATTTCGACGCTGAAACCGGCAGCAATCAGCACGTCACGGGCGCTTTCCAGCTGGGCATGGTTATCGGCGGTGTCGGCTGCGACCATCACCAGATGAATCGGCATGCCTTTGAACAGCGGGCTGCCAGCCAGCATTTCCACACCCTTGCGGCTGGTGGCGCTGCCGTCGAAGGCGAGCATTACGCTTTGCGGCTCGCTGAAACCACACGAGGCAACCAGAATCGGCCGCTGCATGGTACGAATGACGTTTTCCAGCTGGCTGCCAATGTGCTGAATGGCATCACCGCTGTCCTCGCCCTGACGGCCGATCACCAGCAGGCGCGTCTCGTTCTGCAGATCGCGCAAGGACTCGACCAGATCACCATGGCGCTGGCGGCACTCGGGCTGGGCAACGCCAGCGGCAGTGGCGCGCTGACGTGCGGCATCGAGCATCATGCGGCCTTCTTCCAGCGCCAGCTTGGCGCGCTTTTCATCCAGCGTCGCCAGCTCCTGCAGGAGAAACTCGCGGCTGCCCAGACCGATGATGCCACTCAGATCACCCGATGCCGGGTACTGCTGGCGATCCAGCACGTGCAGCAGCGTCAGGGGCGCGTCCAGGCGCTTGCTGGCCCAGGCCGAATAGTCGCAAACCGCCGCAGCCTGCGGTGATCCGTCGATACAAGCCATTACGTGGGTCATTGTTGTTCTCCTGGTCAGTGGCTCATGAGCTTGTCGATGGCCTCGGGTTTGTCATGCACACCAAAGCGGTCGACGATGGTGGCGCTGGCTTCGTTCAGCCCCAGCACTTCGACCTCGGTGCCTTCGCGGCGGAACTTGATGACCACCTTGTCCAGCGCCGCCACGGCGGTGATGTCCCAGAAATGCGCGCGGGACAGGTCGATGGTGACCTTGCCGAGCGCTTCCTTGAAATCGAACGCACCGGTGAATTTGTCCGATGAGCTGAAGAATACCTGCCCGATCACCATGTAGGTGCGCTGATTGCCGGTGGCATCCAGCTCCGAGCCGATATGCAGGTAGTGGCCGACCTTGTTGGCGAAGAACATTGCCGCCAGCAGCACGCCTGCCAGAACACCGTAGGCCAGGTTGTGGGTGAAGACCACCACCACCACGGTGACCACCATGACGATGTTGGTCGACAGCGGGTGCTTCTTCAGATTACGCAGCGAATCCCAGCTGAAGGTGCCGATGGACACCATGATCATCACCGCTACCAGCGCGGCCATGGGGATCTGCCCGACCCAATCGCTGAGGAACACCACCATCAGCAACAGCACCACGCCGGCAATCAGCGTCGACAGACGGGTGCGGCCGCCGGATTTCACGTTGATCACCGACTGGCCGATCATCGCGCAACCAGCCATGCCGCCGAACAGGCCGGAGACGATATTGGAAACGCCCTGCCCTTTGCATTCGCGGTTCTTGTCGCTGCCGGTGTCGGTCAAGTCGTCGACGATGGTCGCGGTCATCAGCGATTCCAGCAGGCCGACCACGGCCAGCGCGGCGGAATACGGAAAGATGATCGCCAGGGTTTCGAAGGTCAGCGGCACTTCCGGCCAGAGGAAGACCGGCAGCGTGTCAGGCAGGTCGCCCATGTCGGCAACGGTGCGGATATCCAGGCCGAAGTAGACGGCCACCGCGGTCATCGAGAGGATGCAGACCAACGGCGAAGGGATCACCTTGCCGAGCTTCGGCACATAGGGGAACAGGTAGATGATGCCCAGGCCCGCTGCGGTCATGGCGTAGACGTGCCAGGTGACGTTGGTCAATTCCGGCAGCTGCGCCATGAAGATCAGGATAGCCAGCGCGTTGACGAAGCCGGTGACCACCGAGCGCGAGACGAAGCGCATCAGCGACCCAAGGCGCAGATAGCCGGCAACAATCTGCAGCACGCCGCAGAGCAGCGTCGCCGCCAGCAGGTACTGCAGGCCGTGTTCGCGCACCAGCGTGACCATCAGTAGCGCCATGGCGCCGGTGGCTGCAGAAATCATCCCTGGCCGGCCACCGGTGAAGGCAATCACCACAGCGATACAGAAGGAGGCATACAGGCCGACCCGCGGATCGACCCCGGCGATGATGGAGAAGGCAATGGCCTCGGGAATCAACGCCAACGCGACGACGAGGCCGGACAGCACATCGCCACGGACGTTGGAGAACCAGTTTTGTTTGATCGATTGCAGCATCGGACTATCCAGAGCAAAAGCACCACCATGCAGACCGCGGGCGGCCAGCAGGGATACAAGGCTAGTTTTTAGTTTGAATGATTCAGCTGTCGCTGAGCGAAATGCACGGACAGCAGCGTACGACCGCCCCATGACAGGCAGTCGCAAAGTGACGCGAGGGGGCGGAGCGCTATGGCGGACTAGGCAGCCAGGTCATGGGCATTACGAACTCTTCGCTGAGCGACTCGCCGGGCGGGTCGCATTCGGGGGGCCGTATTCTAGTCGCATCGCCCCCGTTTTACGACCGCCAATCTAGGTCCAGAGGGCATCGAGGTTGCTGAAGCCCCAGGCGGCGGGGTCTTCACGGCCGACAATGCGCTCGCTGCTCTGCGGACTGGAGAGATCCAGTTCCACCGGCACGATCGCCGCGCGGGCGCGGGTGGAATAGAACAGCTTCACGCGTGGCGCCGTCAGCTGCTGCGCGTTGTGTTCGATGACCACGCCGAGCCGCCCCGACTGCAGCCGCACCAGCGAGCCCAGCGGGTAGATGCCCACCGTGCGCACGAAGGCATGCAGAATCTGGGTGTCGAAATGCCCTTGCCACTGCGCCATGCGCGCCAGCGAGCCCGAGGCATCCCAGGCCGTTTTGTACGGGCGATCCGAGGTGATCGCGTCATACACGTCGCAGATCGCGCCCATGCGCGCCAGCCGGCTGATCTGCTCGCCGGCCAGCCGATGCGGATAGCCGGTGCCGTCCATCTTCTCGTGATGATGCAGGCAGACATCCAGCACCGCATCGGACACCGGCATCTGCGCCGCAAGCAATATGGCATGCCCACGCTCCGGGTGGCTGCGCATGACCGCGTACTCGTCGTCGCTGAGCTTGCCGGGCTTGTTCAGCACATCCAGCGGCATGGCCATCTTGCCGATGTCGTGCAGCAGCCCAGCAAAGCCGGCTTCCTGAACTTCCTGCTCACTAAGACCCAACTGCCGGGCGAGCGCGACCATCAGCGCGCAGACCGCCACCGAATGCATATAGGTGTACTCGTCCTTGGTCTTCAGCCGCGCCAAGCCGAGCAGCGCCGAGCCATTGCGTGCCAGCGAGGCGGAAATCTGCTCGACCAGTGGCAGGCACTGTTGCGGGTCGACGGCCTTGCCCAGCCGCGCCTCGTTGAACAGTGAAGTCACCTGCTGCTTGGAGCGCTTGAGCAACTGCACGGCGCGCTGCAATTCTTCCTGAACGCTACATTGCTGGACCAATGAAGTGGCCGGTCCAGGCGCTATCGGCATCGCTTCGGAGACCCGCTGCGGCTCCTCGGCTGCCGGCGGCGTTGTCGTTTCGATATCGGCGCCCTTGCCCGTATCGATCCACAGCGCCTTGATGCCGCCACAGCGCAGCGCCTGCAGGTCGGCGGGGTCGGTCAGCAGGAATTTGCTGCGCCAGAAGGAGTGATCGAACCAGCTGCCGTCCAGCCCATGGACGTACATGCCTAAGCGGAGTTGGCTGACAAGGATTTTTCTGAGCAAGGCAGACCTCGACTGGAGCGGCTGGCCGTTCCGTACTAGCGATCCCTGCTGAAGCTGAAGGTAACTCCCGGCAGTATATCGATGATGGCACTATGCCTCTATCGAGCCAGATCAAGACTTTGGTGCTATGGCGAGCCGCGGCAATGCGCCACCGCTGCCGGCTATCGCTTACCATCGTCGCGTCCTGTTGCGAGCGCCGTCATGCCAGCACTGTCCAACCGCCTGCGGGTAATCCTGATCGTTGCACTGATCCTCATCGGCCTGCTGCTGAGCATGTACTGGGCCGGGCGGCTGGCGGAACAGCGTGCCTGGGCCGAGCGCAGTCAGGAGTCCCAGGGTCAGCTTGAACTCTATGCCCAGGCGATCCATACCCAGGTCGAGCGCTTCCGCTCGGTGCCGGCGCTGTTGGCGCTGGACAGCGACATCCAGGGGCTCCTTGCCGACCCGGACAACCGTGCATTGCGTCTCGAACTGAACCAGCGCCTGGAACAGCAGAATCACGCCGCCGGGTCTTCGGTGTTGTACCTGCTCGACCGCAACGGCGAGACCATCGCCGCCAGCAACTGGCGTGACTGGAGCAGCTTCGTCGGCAACAACTATGCCTTTCGCCCCTATTTCCGCGACGCCGTGGCCAACGACAGCGGGCGCTATTTCGCCGTCGGCGTCACCACCGGCATTCCCGGCTACTTCCTTTCCAGCTCGGTGAAGAACGCCGCCGGCGAGGTGCTCGGTGTGCTGGTGGTCAAGCTCGAGCTGGAAGACATGCAGCGCGACTGGGTAGGCCAGCCGGGCATCCTGCTGATCGCCGATTCGCTGGATATCGTCATCCTCACCAATCGTCCGGCCTGGCGCTTCCGCTATCTGCGCCCGCTCAGCGACGAGGTGCGCAGCCGCCTTGTTGACGCCCGCCGCTATGCCGAGCAGACCTTGCAGCCGTTGCAGAGCAGTCGTGTGCAACAGCTCTCCGACAGCAGCGAAAGGCGTCTGGTGGATGGCCCGGACGGCCGCCGCGAGTACCTCTGGCAACGCCTGGCACTGCCAGAGGAAGACTGGACGCTGCACCTGCTGCACGACCCGCAGATAGTCGTCGCCAGCGTGCGCAGCTATCGTCTGGCCGCGGCGGGCGTGTGGATGACCCTGGCCTTTCTGCTGCTCTACCTGGCGCAACGGCGCAAGACGCGGCGCGTGGAAATGCGCAGCCGCAGCGAGCTGGAGCGGCTGGTACAGGAGCGCACCCGCGAACTGCACACCGCTCAGGACGAACTGGTGCATGCCGCGCGCATGGCCGCGCTGGGGCAGATGTCTGCCGCCCTCGCCCATGAGATCAACCAGCCGCTGACCGCCCTGCGCATGCAGCTCGCCAGTCTGCGTCTGCTGCTCGACAGCGGCCGAGACGGCGAAGTGCGCGAAGGCCTCGGGCATGTCGAAGGCCTGCTCGAACGCATGGCGGCGCTGACCGGCCACCTGAAGACCTTTGCCCGCAAGAGCCCGGCCGGTTTGCGCCAGCGCCTGAGCCTGGCCGAGGTACTGGAGCAGGCCCTGCAGCTGCTCTCGCCGCGCATTCGTAGTGAGCAGGTGGAAGTGTTCCGCCAGGTGCCGGCCGAGGCCTTGGTCAGTGGCGACGCCATCCGCCTCGAGCAGGTGCTGATCAATCTGCTGCACAACGCGCTGGATGCCATGGCCGGACGTCCGCAACGCCGCCTGCGCATTCTTTGTCAGCTCAACGGTGACAGCTGGCAGCTCAGCGTCGGCGACAACGGCGGCGGTATCGCCAGCGAGCATCTGGATCAGGTCTTCGAGCCCTTTTTCACCACCAAACCGGTGGGCCAGGGCCTCGGCCTTGGGCTGGCGGTGTCCTACGGCATCGTGCGCGACATGGGCGGCACGCTGGAAGTCAGCAACGATGAGCAGGGCGCGGTGTTCACCCTCACGCTGCCGGCTGCCGAAGGGCGCGCCGCCGAGTAAACTGCCGCGACGCGACCGCGAGGAGCAGGCAATGAGCGGGCAGGTAATCTTCATCGACGACGAGGCGGCGATCCGCCAAGCCGTGCAGCAGTGGCTGGAGCTGTCCGGCTTCCAGGTGCGCACCTTTTCCCGCGCCCGCGAAGCGTTGACGGCGCTGGATCGGGACTTTCCAGGGGTGCTGATCAGCGACGTACGCATGCCCGATCTCGATGGCCTCGGCCTGCTCGAACAGCTGGTGGCGCTGGACGCCGACCTGCCGGTGATCATGGTCACCGGGCACGGCGACGTGCCCATGGCGGTGCAGGCGCTGCGCCAGGGCGCCTACGATTTCATCGAGAAACCCTTCACCCCCGAACGCCTGCTCGACAGCGTGCGCCGCGCCATGGACAAGCGCCGGCTGGTCTGCGAGAACCGCCAGCTGCGCGAGCAGTTCGCCCGCAAGGGCCGCATCGAATCGCAGCTGCTCGGCGTTTCCCGCGCCATGGATAACCTGCGCCGGCAGGTGCTGGAGCTGGCCGGTACCGACGTCAACGTGCTGATCCGTGGCGAGACCGGCAGTGGCAAGGAGCAGGTCGCGCGCTGCCTGCACGACTTCAGCCCGCGCGCCGGTGGGCCGTTCGTGGCGCTGAACTGCGCGGCGATCCCGGAAACCATCTTCGAAAGCGAGCTGTTCGGTCACGAGAGCGGCGCCTTTACCGGCGCCCAGGGCAAGCGCATCGGCCGCATCGAACACGCCGCGGGTGGCACGCTATTTCTCGACGAGATCGAAAGCATGCCGCTGGCCCAGCAGGTCAAGCTGTTGCGCGTACTGCAGGAAAAGACCCTGGAGCGCCTGGGCTCGAACCGCAGCATCGAGGTCGACCTGCGGGTGATCAGCGCGGCCAAGCCGGACCTGCTGGAAGAGGTGCGCGGTGGGCGCTTCCGCGAGGATTTGCTGTACCGGCTGAACGTCGCCGAACTGCACATCCCGCCATTGCGCGAACGGCGTGAAGACATCCCGCTGCTGTTCGAACACTTCGCCAGCCAGGCCGCCCAGCGCCATGGCCGTGCCGCACCACCGATGACGCCCGGCGAACTGACGCAACTGCTCGCCCATGACTGGCCGGGCAACGTGCGCGAACTGATCAACGCCGCCGAACGCCACGCCCTCGGCCTCAGCGCGCCGGCCCCGGCGAGCAGCAGCGGCCAGTCGCTCGCCGAGCAGATGGAAGCCTTCGAGGCACAATGCCTGCACAACGCCCTGCAGCAGTGCAAAGGCAACATCACCGAGGTCATGACCCAGCTGCAGCTGCCACGCCGCACCCTCAACGAGAAGATGCAGCGCCACGGGCTGAGCCGCAGCGACTATTTGCCGGCGGGCAGCGCGGATAGCTGAGCAGTTGGCCGGGCTGTAGAACTTCCGGCAGACGTTTCCGTGCAACGTGGCAACGATCACCTCAAGCGCCGTACTGCAGCTGACCTGCAGGCCTTTGCGCTTGGCCATTCATGGCTAGCGGCGCTGAACAGCAGCACCCGGCTCGCACCCCGAACAAACCGTGGGAGCGGCGTTGGCCGCGAAGTTTTTGTGCCGCTGCACGGCGGCTAGAGCATGGGATCAGCGCACCGGTCGCCCTTCGCGGTCGAGACCGTTCCCACAGAAGGGTTCTGGATACGGTCAGTCGCCCAACTCATCCAGCTGCCGCTGCAGAAAACGCCGTTCCGGCTCCAGCTGTACCAGGCGCAGTGCGTTGCGATAGGCCTCGCGGGCCTCGTCGGTGCGCGCCAACCGGCGCAATAGGTCAGCACGGGTGGCGTGGCTGAGGTGGTAGTCCTGCAGATCGCCACGCCCGAGCAGTTCATCCACCAGCGCCAGGCCGGCCACAGGCCCGTCGCGCATGGCCACCGCCACCGCACGATTCAGTTCCACCACCGGCGAAGGGCCGAGCTGCAGCAGCACATCGTAGAGCCGCACGATCTGCGGCCAGTCGGTCTGCGCGGCGCTCGGCGCTCGGCGCTTCGGCATGCACGGCGACGATCGCAGCCTGCAATGAGTAGGCACCGAATGCGCGGCTGGTCAGTGCCAGCTGCACCAACTGCACGCCTTCGACGATCCGCTGTCGATTCCACAGGCTGCGGTCCTGTTCGTCTAAGCGCACCAGCTCCCCGGCCGCATCGGTACGCGCAGCCCGGCGGGCATCGTGCAGCAGCATCAGCGCCAGCAGCCCCATCACTTCGGCGTTGGGCAGCAATTCGAGCAGCAAGCGGCCCAGCCGAATTGCCTCGGCACAAAGATCGGCGCGGGTCAGCTCGCCGCCGGCCGATGCCGTATAGCCCTCGTTGAACACCAGATAGACCACCCGCAGCACGCTCTCCAGCCGCGCCGGCAGCTCGTCGCGCTCCGGCACGCGATAGGGCAACCGGGCGTCACGGATCTTGGCCTTGGCGCGCACGATGCGCTGGGCAATGGTGGCCGGCGGAGCAAGAAACGCGCGGGCGATCTCCTCGGTGGTCAGGTCGCAGACTTCGCGCAGGGTCAGCGCCACGCGCCCATCGGCCGGCAATGCCGGATGGCAGCAGGTGAAGATCAGCCGCAGACGATCGTCTTCCATCTCGTCGACCTCCACCGTCTGCGCCGCATCTTCCAGCTGTTCAGCCAGCAGCCGCAACGAGGTATCGAAGCGCGCCCGGCGGCGCAGCGCGTCGATGGCCTTGAAGCGGCCAGCGGAAACCAGCCAGGCGCGCGGATTGTCCGGAACACCATCGCGCGGCCACTGCTGCAAGGCCGCGGCGAAGGCATCGTGCAAGGCCTCTTCGGCACGATCGAAATCGCCCAGCAGACGGATCAGCGTGGCCAGCACGCGCCGCGATTCGCTGCGATAGACCGCTTCGACCCGCGCCGCAGTGAAATGCCCGGTCAGCGGCATGCTCAGCGCTGCGGCAGCTGGCGCAACGGCCGGACCTCGACGCAGCCAAGGCTGGCCGGCGGGATCTTCGCCGCAATGGCTTCGGCCTCCCGCTGGTCCGCCGCCTCGATCAGGTAGAAGCCTGCCAGCTGCTCGCGGGTTTCGGCGAACGGGCCGTCGACCACCGAGGTGACACCGTCACGCACGCGCACCGTGCGCGCGGTACGCACCGACTGCAGCGGTTCGCCGGCGAGCATGTGGCCGCTGGCACGCAACTCTTCGGCACAACTCAAGCAACGCGCGACCAGCGCATGCCACTGCTCATCGGTCATCGCATCCACACGCTGTTCGTCGTAATAGATCAGGCACAGGTAGTTCATGGCGGGGCTCCGTCTGCCGGCAACGCAGCAAAGCTAGCAGCCGATGACGAAGTGCGCCCGATCAGGCGACGAAGATTGCCAGCCAGCCTCACCCGGCCTGTTGCTGCGACGGAGCCTGATCCAGGCACACCTGGCCGGTCTGCATGTCGAAGGGCATCGAGAAATGCTCATGGATCACCTTCCATTCACCACCCCGCCGCGCCCATACCCTGGTGCCGCGCATCCAGGCGGCCTGCATCTCGCCTTCGGCATTGGGTCCGCCACAGTGGGTGAGCATGCGGCTGCAGGCCAGCTCGCCACCGACATCCACATGCAGCTCGTGGGTCTCGAAGAAGCCTTCGCCCTGACAGAACTCGAAGCAGCGCTGCCAGTGCGCCCGGTACGCGTCGATGCCCTTGAATTGCAGTGCGCCGACCGCATCGAAGGCGACTACGTCGTCGGCGTACTGCGCCATGATCCGGTCGAGGTTCTTGGCCTTGGTGGCTTGTTCGAACGTTTCGTGCAGCTGGCGAATGGCGATTTCGTCCTGCCGGTTTTCGGTGTTCATGTCCATGTCCTGTCCTCTGGTTGAACGGGGTTCACCAGCTAGTCGTGCGCCACGCCCAGGAATCGACAGGCCTGCCAAAAATTTTTTGCATAGGCAGATGGCACAGGTCCCCCGAGCCAGACAGCGTGCACGTTAAGCACGCCAGCGCGGTAAGGTGCCGCCAAGCGGAATGTAGTTGCGAATTGTTATCGTTGAAATATGATAGTGGCTCTCATATGGCACAGGCTCGCATCGCCAGCCGAGCCGTCCTCCGCCACCCTCACAGCTCAACGTTCGGTCAGGTTCGTCATGCCCACTCTTCGCTTCCCGCGTAAAACCGCACTGCTGCCCGTTTGCCTTGCCGCTAGCCTCGCTGGTTCGCCGCTCATGGCTCAGGAGCAACTCGAAGATCACTCTCAAGGCACTGCCGCCGAGCCGTTCGAACTGCAATCGGTGGAAATCACCGCCAGCGCCGACGCCTCGGCTGATGGCCTGACCCAACCCTACGCCGGCGAACAGGTTGCTCGTGGCGGGCGGGTTGGGATTCTTGGCAATCGCGATTACATGGAAACGCCGTTCACCTCGACGTCCTACACCTCGCAGCTGATCCAGGACCAGCAGGCGCGAAGCGTGTCCGACGTGCTGCAGAACGACCCTTCGGTGCGGGTAGCGCGCGGCTTCGGCAACTTCCAGGAGCTGTACGTGGTACGCGGCTTTCCGGTGTACTCCGACGACATTTCCTACAACGGCCTCTATGGCCTGCTGCCGCGCCAGTACGTGGCCGCCGAGTTCATCGAGCGCGTGGAAGTGTTCCGCGGCGCCAACACCTTCCTCAACGGCGCGGCCCCAGGTGGCAGCGGCATTGGCGGCGCAATCAACATCCTGCCCAAGCGCGCGCCGAACGAGCCGCTGACGCGCCTGACAGTCGGTGCCGAGAACGGTGGCCAGGCCATGACCCACGCGGACATCACCCGCCGCTTCGGCGAAGAGGAGCGCTTCGGCGTACGCCTGAACGCAGCCAAGCGCGCCGGCGAGACCACGGTCGAGGATGAGGATCGTACTCTCGACATGTTCGCCCTCGGCCTCGACTATCAGGGCGACAACTTCCGTCTCTCCGGTGACATCGGCCATCAGTATCACTTCATCGACAACCCGCGGCCAAGCGTCACTCCCAGCGGCGGTATTCCCAGCGCACCGGATGCCGAGGACAACTTCGCGCAGCCTTGGACCTACTCGAAGGAGAAGCAGACCTTCGGTACCTTCCGCGCCGAATATGATTTCTCCGATGCGGTGACCGGCTGGCTCGCAGCCGGCGTACGTGAAGGCGAGGAGAAGAATCGGTTGGCCAGCATGACCGCAGGCAGTTCGGGCGCCGGCACCTTCTACCGCTTCGACAACGTGCGTGAGGAGGAGGTATTCACCAGCGAAGTGGGCCTGCGCGCCCGCGGCCGGACTGGCGACGTCTCCCACGAATGGGTGATGTCGGCGGCTATGTTCGATCTGGAGGCTCGCAACGCCTATGCCATGTCGGGCAGCTATGCAGCTGATATCTACCAGCCGTTCGCCGCTGCAATGCCGGATGCCGTCTGGGTTGGCGGTTCGATGTCCAACCCCAACGTCACCGAGCGCACTCACACCCAGAGCCTGGCCATCGCCGATACCCTCGGCTTCATGGATGACCGCCTGCTGGTCACCTTGGGCGCTCGCCGCCAGGGCATCGAGGCCAAGAGCTACGACTACAACAGCGGTGACCGTTTGTCTTCCTACAACCGCTACAAGAACAGCCCGGTCGCTGGCGTGGTGTATCAGCTGACCGATGAAGTTTCGGTCTATGCCAACTACATCGAGGGCCTGGTCAAGGGCGATATAGCGCCGGCCACCAGCGGCGGCGTCAGCATCATCAATGCCGGCGAGGCATTGGAGCCCTATGTTTCGGAGCAGACCGAGATCGGCATCAAGTACGACGGTGGCAGCCTCGGCGGCAGCTTGGCGCTGTTCACTACCGAGCGTCCATTCAGCACTGTGGAAAATGGCGTGTTCACCGACGGCGGCGAGCAGCGCAACCGTGGTATCGAGCTGTCAGTGTTCGGTGAACCGACCTATGATGTACGCCTGCTGGGCGGTGTGACCCTGCTTGATGCCGAGCTGACCAGCACCCAGGACGGCGTCAACGAGGGCAACCGCGCGATCGGTGTACCTCGTACTCAGGCCAACGTGGGCGGCGAATGGGATGTGCCCGGCACCAATGGCCTGACCCTGACCAGCCGTGTCGTCTACACCAGCAGCCAGTACGCCGATGCCGCCAACGACATGGAGGCGCCGTCCTGGACCCGCCTGGACCTTGGCGCCCGCTACCGTATGGTGATCGACGAGCGTGACGTGACCCTGCGTGCCCGCCTCGACAACGTCACCGGTCGCGACTACTGGGCCTCGGTGGGCGGCTATCCGAATGCCAACTACCTCGTCCTCGGCGCCCCGCGCACGCTCTCGGTCAGCGCCACGGTCGACTTCTGATGCAGGCAGTCACGCTTCGCCGTTGGGGCTGGGTCCATAAGTGGTCCAGCCTCATCTGCACGCTGTTCATTCTGATGCTGTGCCTGACCGGCCTGCCGCTGGTTTTCTCTCACGAGATCGACCACCTCACCGGCAACGAAATCGAAGCGCCGGCGATGCCCGAAGGCACGCCGCGCGCTCCGGTCGATCGGGTGGCCGCCAAGGCGGTTGAGGCCTATCCGGGTCTGGTGCCGCTGTACTTCTTCGCCGAGGAAGACGCTCCGGATGTCTGGTACGTCAAGCTCGATACCCGCGTCGATACCGACGAGAGCGCGTCAACGCTGATCCTCTCCGACGCCCGTACTGCCGAGGTGCTCGGCGCGCCGAACATCGACGAAGGCTTCATGAGCGTGATGTACCGCCTGCACGTAGACCTCTACGCGGGGCTCGCGGGCAAGCTGTTCCTCGGTTTCATGGGGCTGCTGCTGATGGTGGCCATCGTCTCCGGTGTGGTGCTCTATGCGCCGTTCATGCGCAAGCTGCGCTTCGCCGAAGTGCGCCAGGAACGCACAGCCCGCACCCGCTGGCTGGATCTGCACAACCTGCTCGGCATCGTCACCCTGGTGTGGGCCATGGCGGTTGGTTTTACCGGGGTGATCAATACCTGGGCGGATCTGATCTTTCAGGCTTGGCAGGCCGAGCAGGTCGCCGCGCTGCAGGCCGGCGAGACGCGAGTGCTGCTGGCAGCTGATGCTGACGACGCTCCCGCCGCAGATGGTTCGTTACAAACGGCAGTCGACCGCGTCCTGGCAGCCGCACCGGGCATGGCGGTGGCGATGATCGCCTACCCCGGCACGCTGCGCGCCACGCCGGAGCATGTCGCGGTGATCCTGCGTGGCGACACGCCGCTGACGTCGCGCCTGAGCCAGGCACTGCTGGTCGACCCGGCCGATGGAGCGGTGCTGGAAGCCGGGCCCCGGCCCTGGTACGTCACCGCGCTACAACTGTCCGAACCGCTGCACTTCGGTGACTACGGCGGACTGCCGCTGAAGATTCTCTGGGCGCTGCTGGATATCCTCACCATCGTCGTGCTCGGCAGCGGCCTGTATCTGTGGCTCAAGCGCGGTGCAACGGAGGTGCGGACATGATGCGCATCTGGTTGTGGCCGGTGCTGATCGGCGTCGCGTCCACGCTCGGGCTGATCGCCGGGCTGGTATCCGAAGACACGGGTGACTGGCTGAGCTGGCTGGCCCTCGCCGCGCCTGTCGCCATCGGCCTGCATGGTCTGTCGCGCTGCGGCGCCCGCGCTCAAACGCGCGGCGGCGCACTCAGGGGCGCAGCACCTCGGCGAGCTGGTCGAAGCTGAACGGCTTGGGCAACGAGCGCGCCGGCAAGCTGCTCTCGATACGCCCTTCTCCGGAGACGAATACCAGCCGCAGCCAAGGTTGGGTTTTCAGGGCCTCGGCGGCGAAGTCGCGGCCCGACCGGCCTGGCAGGTTGACGTCCAGCAGTAGCTGATCGAAGCGTTGCTCATGCAATCCTTGCGCGGCCATTTCCGCATTCGGATAGCCACAGGCGCGGTAACCCAGCTCCTCGACCATCTCGCAGGCCAGCGCGAGCAGCTGCGGCTGATCCTCGACCACCATCACCCACTGCTGCTCGATGGGCTTGCCGTCGCTGTGCTGCATACCCAGCAACTGGCGCACCTTGCGCGCCAGATCCTCCTGCCGATAGGGCTTGCTCAGCAGCTCCACGCCAGGATCGAGGCGGCCGCCGTGCACGATGGCATTGCGCGTATAGCCCGAGGTGAACAACACGGCGATGTCCGGCAGCAGCAGGCGCGCCTGCCTTGCCAGCTCGGTGCTGCTGAGCGGTCCGGGCATGACCACATCGGTGAACAGCAGGTCGATGCTCAGGCCACTTTGCAAGATGCTCAACGCACTCTGCGCATCGTTGGCGCGCAGCACCGAATAGCCGAGGCCGGTCAACAGCTCGATCACAGTGGCCTGCACCGGCAGATCGTCCTCGACTACCAGAATGGTTTCGCTACCGCCGACCACCGGGCCAACGGTGGATGGCTGGGCCTGTACTTCTGGCTGCTCGGTGCGCGGCAGATAGAGCTTCACCGTAGTGCCGGCGCCCTGCTCGCTGTACAGGCGTATATGCCCACTGCTCTGCTTGGCAAAGCCGTAGGCCATGCTCAGTCCCAGCCCGGTACCGTGGCCTTCCGGCTTGGTGGTGAAGAACGGCTCGAAGGCCTGCTCGATGATCTCGGCGGGCATGCCGATGCCTGTGTCGGACACCGCCAGCAACACGTATTGACCGGGCGCGACGTCGGCCTGGGTCTCGGCGTAATGCTCGTCGAGCATGGAATTGCCGAGCTCCAGGGTCAGCTTGCCACCCTCGGGCATGGCATCGCGGGCGTTGATCGCCAGGTTCAGCACCACCTGTTCGAGCTGATTCGGGTCGACCATGGTCGTCCATAACCCGCCCGCCACCACGGTTTCGATCTCGATGCGCTCGCCGAGGGCCTGGCGCAGCAGCTCGTCGAGATCGCGCAGCAATCGGCCGAGATTGGTCGGCTGCGGACGCAGCGGTTGGCGGCGCGCGAAGGCAAGCAGCTGACGCGCCAGCTTGGCGCCGCGCTCGACAGCCGAACCCGCAGCATCGACCCGCTTGGCCGCATTGCGGTCATCTTCCACCAGTGGCTGCAGCAATTGCAGGTTGCCGGCAATCACCTGCAGCACGTTGTTGAAGTCGTGTGCGACACCACCGGTGAGCTTGCCGATGGCCTCGAGTTTCTGCGACTGATAAAGCGCCTGCCGGCTCAGCTCGAGTTCGCGGGTGCGTTCCTCGACCAGTTCCTGCAGCCGCTCGCTGGAGCGCTGCAGCGCCTGCTGCGCCAGCACCTGGGCGGTGACGTCATGGCCCTGGCAGAAGATGCCGCTGACCTGCTCGTCGTCGCTGAAGACCGGCTGGAAGATGAAGTTCACGAAGCGTCGCTCGGCCTTGCCGCGCGCCTGTGGCCGCACGCGCACAGCGATGTCGCGGCCGATATAGGGCCGACCGGTGACATAGACCTGTTGCAGCAGATCGGAAAGCGCCCGGCTCTCCAGCTGCGGAAACGCCTTGAAGGCCGGGCGGCCGAGCAGCTCGCGGGCGCCGACCAACTGGTGGAATGCACGGTTGGCGATCTTCAGCTGATGTTGCGGGCCTTCGGTGATGGCGATGAAGCCGGGCGCCTGGTCGAACAGGCGCTGCAGGTGCGCGCGCTCTTCGCTGAGCTGATGCCCATGCAGCTCACTGGCGCGCCGCTCGGCGACCAGCGCCGAGACATCGCGCACGGTCAGCGCCGCTCCCACCACCGCGCCATCCGCCGCACAGACAGCCGCCACGACGATTTCCAGCGTCCGCGCCCCGACTGCATCGTCGTGCTGCAGGGTCAGCGTCTCATCACAGCCTTGCGCGCGCGTCAGTGCCTGGCCCAGCTCGGCACTCCAGAACGGCAGGCCACTCGCGGGACGCCCCAGTACCTCGGCGCGCGGCAGGCCAAACAGTTCGGCGGCTCCGGCACTCCAGTACAGCACCGCGCCCGCATGATCGAGACCGATGATGGCGTCGCGCGCCGCGTCGATGAAGTGATGCAGATAGAGCTCGGCCGCAGGCAGTGGTCGCCGGCTCACGTTGGTGCCATCGACGGTAACGTTGGCCCGCGCCAGCGTCGTGCGCAGGCGCATTCGTCGTCGTACGCTCGCCAGCGCCTCGTCGAGCTGCTGCAGCGGCCGGGAACCGAGGATGACGATGGACCAGTAAGGCCCCAGCAAAGGCGCCGGGCCCAGTTCGCGATGCAACGCGTCGACATCCGCATCTTCGCTGAGGAACAGCAACTGCGTAGCCTTCCAGCGGCTGCGCAGTTGGCGCGCCAGGGCCACCGGACGCGGCAGCCCGGGCGCCAGGAGCGCCAACGCGGGTTGATCGTCGTCAGGCGGCAAGGCGTTTATGTCGAGGCAGCTCAACTGCAGTCCGTGCGTAGCCGCCCAACTGCCGATCCGCTCGCGCAACGGGGCATCGTCTGCCTCCAGCAGCACGATCCGATCGAGCAGCAGTTCGCTCATAGCAACGGCAGCCCCAGCAAACTGCGGCCCGTCCAGAGCTTGAGCAGGCCGGTGGTGGGCGTCATAACATGTCCCGCACGCGCATCACGCAGCAAACGCGCAACGCGGCTGTTTTCCCGATAGGCCGCACCGCCACACAGGGTCATCGCCTCATTCGCCAGGCGCACCGCAGTTTCCGCCGCATCTGCCTTGCACGACAGAATGAACGGCAGCGCTTCGGGATGCGCGGCATCGCCGCGACGTGCCGCTTCACGCACCAGGGCGCGGGTCTTGACCAGATCGGTCCAGAGTTCGCCATAGCGAACTTGCAGGCTTTCCACATCCCGCAAGGCTTCGCCGGAATGGCTGTAGCGCCGCGAGCGCAGCTGCAGGCTGGCTTCATCCAGCGCCGCCTGGGCAACGCCGAGATAGGTGCCGGCCATGGCCATGAGAAAGAACGGCGCGACCACCTCGAACACATACCAGACCTGGTCGCCCGGCTCGCCGAGCAGATTGCGCGCGGGCACCCGGACCTGTTCCAGCCGCAGAGGCCGCGAGGAGTTGCCGCGCATGCCGAAGCCGGCCCAGGCATCGAGCCACTGCATGCCGGCGCTGCCCTTGTCGACGATCAGGCAGCTGAAATCCCCGGCTTCCGCGCCAGTGGCCACGGTGGAGACAACGTAGGAATCGGCATGCGCGCCATTGGTAACGAATTGCTTGGTGCCGTCGACGATGAAGTCCTCACCGTCGGCATCCAGACGCGTTTCCGGCAGATAGAAATGCGCGCCGGTGCCCTGCTCGGACAGCGCCAAGGTGGTGATATGGCGCCCCTGGGCGATCTCGCGCAGATAATGATCACGCTGATGCTCGGTGGCCTTGGCGGCGATCACCGCAGTCGCCACGCAATGCATGCCGTAACACAGCGCCGACGACGAGCAAGCGCGAGCGATGGTTTCGGTGAGTACGCACAAACCCAGCAGCCCCTGGCCGAGCCCGCCAAGTTCGCTCGGCACCTGCAGCCCGAGCAGGCCGGCGTCGGCGAACGCCTGCATCGAATGGGCAGGCCAGCGGCATTCAGCGTCTACCTCGGCAGCCAATGGTGCGATTACGGTTTCGGCCAGATTGGCGGCGACACCCTGCAGTTCGACGAGCTGAACGGGTAGCAAATGGTCCATTAATCTTCCTGAAAATCAAGGGAGGCCGGCATCCGCTCGGGTGTATATCAGACCACACAGCTCGGACATTGTTCGGCCCGCATTTCTCGGGAGCGTTGTGCCATGTGGATGGTCATAGTGGCATGACTTCATCGACCAAGGGCAATCGGCCCAACCTGCTTCGCTTCGGCTTCGCCCTGCTGGTCGGCGCGATGCTGGCGGCAGGTGCGCGAGCCGAAACAGACGACATGCACATTCTCATCGGCAGCTACACGCACGACAGCGACAGCCCGGGCGTTCTGCGCCTGCGCTTCGATCCCGCAACCGGGCAGATCGACCCGAAGCCCGTGCAAACCTTCACCAGCGACAACCCCTCCTGGCTGGTGCTGGATAACAAGCGCGGCCGGCTCTACGCCACCAACGAGAACGGCCCGGCCCACGACGACCCGGTCGGACGGGTCAGCGCCTGGCGGCTCGAGGCCAGCGGCCAACACCAGCCCATCGGAAGGAGCATCAGCCTCGGCGACGAGCCGACCCACGCCAGCCTGAGCCATGACGGCCGCTACCTGTTCATCAGCAATTACGGTTCGCGACCAAACCCGGGTGGCAGCCTGGCGGTGATGCCACTGGCCGAGGATGGTCGCCCCTTGCCGGTCACGCAGATCGCTGCGCATCAGCCGAGCGGCGTACACCCCGAACGCCAGCAGTCGGCGCATGTGCATTCCGCCGTACCCAGCCCGGATGGCAGGCGCCTGCTGGTCAGCGACCTGGGCGCCGATCGGGTGTTCGTCTACCGCTACGACCCGAGCAATACCGAACGCCCGCTGCGGCCCGACGAGCCGGCAAGCATCGAACTGCCGCCCGGCAGCGGCCCGCGCCATCTGGTCTTCCACCCCAAAGGCAAACACGCCTATCTCGCCCTCGAGCTGAGCGCTCAGGTGGCAAGCTTCGACTACACCGATGGCAGGCTGACCCGCCGGCAACTGCTGGACCTCAAAGATGCCGGCAGCGACGTGCGGCATTCACCAGGGGCGATCCATACCTCTGCCGATGGCCGCTTCCTCTATGTCAGCGACCGCGGCGACTACAACCACATCATTGTCTTCGCCATCAATGGCGACGGTATGCTGCGGGAGATACAACGCCGTTCCAGCGAAGGCCGCGAACCGCGGGAATTTGCCATCACGCCGGACGGACGCTTCATGCTGATCGCCAATCAGCTGAGCAATGCCCTGGTGCTGCTACGCCGCGATCCGGACAGTGGAAAGCTGGGCGAGACCCTGCAAACACTGCCGCTCGGCCGTCCTTCGGATATCAAGCTGCTCGCCCCGAACTGACCGCAAGCCGGTCAGGACAGCAGGCTGACCACCGCGAAGCGGCTGATGTTGGCCTGCGCCACCACCGTCTGGGTGACCGCTGCGTAGCTAGAGGGGCTGCGCTGCATCAGGTTGAACACTGAGTGGGAGAAATCCTTCGCCCACTGTTGCTCATCGATATCGGCCTGCTGCGCCAGGAATTCGCGGATCTCGCGCTGACGCTGACCAAGCTGCTCGCGCAGCGCGCCGACCTTCTCCAGCCCGGCCACCACGGTATCGAGCATGCGCCGCAGTTCACGCAGCGAATCCAGTGCCGGTTCTTCGGGAAGCTTCAACAACTGCTCTTCGTGACTCTGCACACGCTGGAAGCGGCCCTGGGTGAAAAGCTTGTCCTCGCCTTGCACCGCCAGCTGGTCCTTGAGCTGCTGCCAATCACTTTCCCGCGCCGAGAACCTGAGCCGACCACTGTCGTCGAGTTCGGCACGGATACCCGACTGCCCGAGGCTGCCGTTGAAGCGGCGCAGGATCTGTTCATCGCTCATGTCATCGTCGAGCACCACCGCCACCGGCTCGGCCAGCTGGCGCCCGCCACTGAACAGCAGCGTCTCGCGACCGGACTGGCGGATGGCTTCGAGCGATTCCAGGCCCTGCAGGCTGAAGCGGCTGCGCACCGGCTCGCTCAGGCGCAGCTTCAGCGTCGCGTCCAGAGAGTTGGCCGAGCGCTTGCTGCGCTCGCGCAACAGCTGCTCCACCTCCTGCATGGCGTTCCGAATCGCATCCGGCCCACTACTCGAGGTCGGCGAGCTGATTTCGCGGCTGAGGCTGAGCTTGAGCTGGGAAAGCCGGGCGTGCAGATCATTCAGGTAGCTTTCCGCCGACTGCATCGACGACAGCTGCTGATTGAGCTGCAGGCTGAAGCTGGTGCTCTTCTTGTTGGCGGTTTCCGCATGCGCGGTATCGCCCGGCACCGGCAGGCGCCGCGATGCCGTAGGCACGTCGGCAAGCAGGGCCTGTCGGCGCTCATGGGGGTTGATGGCGGAAACGGCGGGAAGCGGCTTGCCAATCTTCATTCAAGCGTTCCTCGCCTCAGAGCATGCCGAACAGGGTCAGGCCATTGATTTTCAGATAGGTCTTCTGGGTGGCCTGCAGCGACAGCTGGTAGTTGTTCAGGTCGATGCTGGCGCCGGCATAGTCCAGACGCGACAGCTCGCCGTCGATCTTCTGGTTTACCAGTGAGACGTCTTCGTTGCTGCTGCTGAGCAGGGTCAAGGTGTTCTGCCGGCCGCCGAGGTCGGTCACCGCGCCGAGCAGGCGGGCATGGGTGGCATCCAGGTTGTCCATGGTGGTGGTGATCTGGGCACGCACGGCGGGGTCGGTGGAGTCCAGCGCCGGGTCCTTGAGCACCTGTACCAGCGCGCGCAGCTCGTTGAGCATGCCGACGTCGGCACCGAAGATCTGCGCCGCGGTGACGTTCTCTTCTACCAGCACGCCGTTGGCCACCGCCGCCTGGCGGTGCTGATCGTTGCCCTGCAGCACATAGGCACCGCCGACCAGGGCGATCGCCGACTGGTTGGAGCGGGTGCCGGAGAACAGGTAGCGGCCTTCTTCGTCACGCACGTTGGCAAAGCTCAGCACGGTGTTTTCCAGCGAATCCAGCTCGTTGGCGATGGCCGACAGGTCTTCATCGGTATTGCTGCCGTTGGCTGCCCACAGCAGCAGATCGCGGATGCTCAGCATGCTGTCCGACGCAGCCTTCAGATTCGCCTCCTGCTTCGACAGATTGCCGGAAACGTTGGCGATGTTGGTGCGGTACTGCGTCAGGCTGGCTTCCTCGCGCTGGATGCGCAGCACGCGGACCGCCGAGATCGGATCGTCGGACGGCACCAGCATGCGCTCGCCGCTGGCCATCTGCTGCATCAGCTTGCCGAGCTTCTCGGAGCTGTTGTTCAGCGAGCCGTGCATCATCGCGGTGATCTGGGCGTTGGAAATGCGCATGGTGTCTTTCTCGTCAGTCGAATCGGGCGGCGAGCGCTCAGAACATCGCCAATACGGCGTTGAACAGGTCGTTGGAGGTGCTGATTACTTTCATGTTGGCCTGATAGGCCTGTTCGTAAGCCATCAGGTTGACCGCTTCCTCGTCCAGGTTCACTGCGCTGACGCTGTCGCGCTGGGCCTGGGCCTGCTCGGCGACAACCGTGGCGGCGGCGAGGTCGGCCTTGTTCTGCCGGCTGGCGCTGCCGACGCGGCCGACCAGGCCGGCGTAGGCATCGTTCAGCGGAACATCGCTGCCGGCCACGTTGACCTTGGCCGACTTGAGCTCCAGCAGGGCCAACAGATTCTCGTTGTTGCCGACTTCGCCGGTGCCGCTCTGGCCGGCAGAAGAGAACGCCAGTTGTTCCGGCGTCAGCGCGGTCACCGCGAGCATGCCGCTGGTGCTGCCGGGGGTGTAGACGAACAGCGGCTGGCCGGCATTGCCATTGAGGTCGAAGCCACCGGCGAGGGTGTCGTTGACCATCTGCGCCAGGGCCGCGGCCATGTCGTGCAGGTCCGCCTGGGCGGGACGCAACGCGCCGTATTCCATGTCGTAGAGCGCGCCCAGCGAGCCGCCGAGGCCTTCCTGTACCAGCGGGAAGGTGGTCTTGGCGAACACCAGGGTAAGTTCCTGTTCGCCGGCCAGGTTCTGCTCCACGCGCAGCTCACCGGCCGTCGCGCCCGCCACCAGCGGCTGACCGTTGGCCAGGGACACGGTGAGCGTGCCATCGGCAACTTCCTGCACGCGGATGCCGGCGTACTGGCTGAGGTCCTTGATCAGGTTCTCGCGGTAGTCGCGCAGCGTGGCGGTATCGCGCCCGGCCGACTCCATCTTGAGGATTTCCGCGTTCAGCTCGGCGATGTTGCCGGACAGCCCGTTGATCTCGGCGACCATCGCCACGCGCTGGCCCTGCAGGGCGTTGAGCTGGGTGCCGATGTTGCCGTTCAGGCCGTTGAAGCGCTGCGCCAGCTGCTTGGCCTCGCCGATGATCTGCTGGCGCAGGGCGATGGATTCCGGCGTCGAGCTGGCCTCGCTGAGCGCGGCGAAGAAGTTGTCCAGGCCGACGCTGACGCTGGAGCCTTCGCTGTGGATCAGGCCTTCCAGCGCGGTCAGATACTGCTGGCTGGTGCCGTAGTAGTTCTTGTCGGTGCTGGCGCGCCAGAGCTGCTGATTCTGGAAATCGTTGGACAGCCGGCGGATGCTGCTGACCTGCACGCCGCCACCGATGCTGGTGGCAGTCTGCCCGCCGACCGAATGCATCTCCGGCGCCAGGCGGCTGAAGCCGGGCGTTTTGACGTTGGCGATGTTCTGCCCGGTCGCGGTTAGGGCGATCTGCGAGGCGCGTACGCCGCTGTAGCCAATCTGACTCAAGACACTCACGACAAGGCTTCCTTCGAATCGATGCGGATCGGTTGAGCGAACGCCACGGAGAGATGACGGGCAGCAACCGGCTGTTGCCTATCCAAGGCGACTGCGGCGGGCGCGCTATTAAGCGCGACGGACGCTGGCTGTCCGCCGCTGATGCGCTTGCCCTCGACAGCTGCCAGCAATTGCCCCTGCGACAGGCGCTCGGCAGTGGCCAGGCTGGCCTGTGCTGCCTGCGGCCAGCCAGACGCCTGCACGGCGGCCTGCGGCTCGCGTGGCTGGCTGTTGGCAGCCTGCAGGTCCTTGAGGATGTTGCGCGTGTAGTCGCGAGTCTCCTGGTACGGAATCTTGTGGATCCAGCTGGCCGCATCGATTTCGCCGCGGCGCGGGTCGCCATGGTTCTTCAGCCACTCGTCGACCTTGCCGGGACCGGCGTTGTAAGCCGCCAATGCCAGCGCCTGATGACCGTCGTAGCGCTCGAGCATCTTGTTCAGATAGGCGCTGCCGAGACGCTTGTTGTAATCGGCATCGCTGGTCAGCCGCGCTTCGTCGAATGGCAGGCCGAGTTCGGCGGCCATGTCGCGGGCGGTACCCGGCATCAGCTGCATCAGGCCGCGGGCGCCCTTGGGCGAGACCGCCGCCACGTTGCCGCTCGATTCATGCTTGATGACGCTATCGACCAGCGCGCGAAAGCCCGCCTTGCCCGCGGCCCAGGCGTTGTCCAGCGCATCGACGCCGCGCTGCCAGGTGCCGCGCAGCGCATGCTGGCCGACCGGCTGCGTGCTCGCGCCCGTCGCCAGACCGAGCGCAACAGGCGCTGGGGCGGTGCCGTCCAGCCCGCCGGAGAGCTGCTGCACCAGCATGTCGGCAATCCCGGTCTGGCGCTTGCCGGCCAGGGTCTCGGCGAGCACCTCGTCGTAGAAGTCGCGCATGGTGTCCAGCTCGCGGCTACGCATCGGGTTGCCGGCCGACAGCACGTCGCCGGCCTTGCGCATCTGCTTGAGGATCTGCTGCAGGAACATGGCCTCGAACTGCTCGGAAACCATCTCCAGCTGCTGCCGGCGCGCGGCGCTCGGACCGTCGTTGCGCGCGCGCATGGCATTGAGGTGGTGCGGTAGGGAAACGATGCTCATCCGGCAAGAACCTATTCAAATCTGCTGCGCTTCGGTCCTGCTTCGTTGAAAGCAGGCTCAGAATGCTCATTTACAACCGTAAACTGCGCTTCTTCGCCTGTTTTCGCCTCGCAGGCCTCTAGCTCGCGAGACTTGAACAGGCTCTTGTTACATCACGATCAGTTCGGCGTTCAGCGCGCCGGCGCGTTCCAGCGACTGGAGAATGCTCATCACGTCATCCGGGGTCGCGCCCAGGCTGTTGATGGTGTTGATGATGCTTTCCAGGCTGGCACCTTCGGGCCACTTGAACATGGCGTTGCGGTCCTGCTCGACAGCGACGTCCGATTGCGGCACCACCGCGGTCTGACCCTGGGAGAAGGGTCCCGGCTGGCTGACCTGCGGCCGCTCGCTGATGGTGACGGTAAGCGAACCATGGGCGACCGCAGCGGCCTTCACCCGCACGCCTTCGCCGACCACCACAGTGCCGGTGCGGCTGTTGAACACCACCTTCGGCCGCACGCGGCCTTCTTCAACGTCCAGGCGTTCGAGCATGGCCATGAAACTCATGCGCTGGGTGCTGGTGACCGGGGCACGAATCGAGACCTTGGTGGCATTGAGCGCGGTGGCGGTGCCCTTGCCGAAGTAGGCATCGACCGCATCGACCACGCGGGTGACGGTCTGGAAGCTCGGCTGGCGCACATTGAGCATCACGTCCGGGCGCTCAGTGAAATCGGTGGGAATCATCCGCTCCACCGTGGCGCCGTTGGGGATCAGCCCGCTGTTGGAGGTATTGATCGCCACCTTGGAACCGCTGGCACCTTTGGCATTCACTCCGCCGACCACCAGCGCGCCCTGGGCCACGGCATAGATTTCGCCATCGACGCCCTGCAGCGGGGTCATCAGCAGCTGGCCACCGCGCAGGCTCTTGGCGTCGCCCAGCGAGGACACGGTGACGTCGACGCTCTGCCCAGGGCTGTAGGACGGCGGCACCGTGGCGGTAACGGTTACTGCGGCAACGTTCTTCAGCTTGGGGTCGACGTTGGCCGGCAGGTTGATGCCGAACTGCTTGATCATGTTGGCCACCGAGTGGCTGGTGAACTTCACCTGGTTCTTGTCGCCGGTGCCATCGAGGCCGACCACCAGACCGTAGCCGATCAGCTGGTTGCCGCGGATGCCCTCGATATCCACCAGATCCATCAACGGCACGGCCTGCGCCGGCAGCTGCCAGCACAGAACAAGAAAGGCGAAGAACAGCTTCACGGAGCGCAAGGGGCTAGTCATTGGAGTTACCGCTTAAAGGGGGAACAGCGGCGATGCGAAGAATCGCGTCAGCCAGCCAGCCGAGTTGCTGTCGTTGAGCACGCCGCGGCCCGCGTAGGAAATCTTGGCGTTGGCCACGCTCTGCGAAGAAACCTGGTTGTAGCGGTTGATGTCATCGATTCGCACCAGGCCGGTCAGGCGGATGTACTCGTCGCCCTGGTTCAGGCGCAGGGCCTTCTCGCCCTTGATCAGCAAGGTCCCGTTCGGCAACACGCGGTGCACGCTGACGGCGATCGAGCCGCGCAGGGTGTTCTGCTGTGAGCTCTTGGCCGAGCCCTTGAACTCACGCTCGCCGGAGGCCGAGGTTTCCACGTCCGGGTAGGTCTTGCCCAGAACAGTTGGCACGCCGATGCCTACGCTCGATTCCTTGCCGAAGCTGGTGCCGGCGCTCTTGCTCGACTGAGTGGACTCATCCAGCACCACGGTGAGAATGTCGCCGACCCGTACTGCGCGCCGATCGCTGACCAGCGAGCCGCCGTAGCCGGAGCGGAACAGACCGCCGCCGGTGGTCGGTGGCAGGCTGTAGTCGAGTTCCAGCGGCTCGTACTCGCTGGAATCCTCGTCCGGCAGCAGCTCGTCGAAGCTGGCGCAGCCGCCGAGCAGCAGAAAGGCGAACAGGAGGGCGATCGGCTTCATCGGCATCACACGGTCTGGTTGAGGAACTGCTGCATGCCGCTGGCGGCATCGAGGACCTTGGCGTTGGCCTCGTAGGCGCGCTGGATGGCGATCATCGCCACCATGGCTTCCACCACCTGCACGTTGGAGCCTTCCAGCACGCCCTGCTTGAGCTGGCCCAGGCCCTCCTCGCCCGGTACGCCTTCCACCGGCTCGCCGCTGGCGACGGTTTCGCGGTACAGGTTGCCGCCCAGCGCTTCCAGCCCGCCGGGGTTGGTGAAGTTGACCAGGGTGATCTGCCCCAGCTCGGACGGCAGGGTGTCGCCGGCCAGCACGGCAGTGACGATGCCGTCGCTGCCGACGGTGAAGCCGGTGCTGCCCTCAGGCACTTCGATCGCCGGGTTCAGCGGCAGGCCCTGGGCGTTGACCATCATGCCTTCGGCATTGAGCTGGAACTGGCCGTTCTCGGTGTAGAAGATGTCGCCGTTGGGCGACTCGACCTGGAAGAAGCCGCGGCCGACGATAGCCAGATCCATCGGCTGGCCGGTGGTCTGGATGCTGCCCTCGGTGAACACCTTCTGCGTGCCGGCGACGCGAACACCACTGCCCAGCTGGATGCCGGACGGCACGGTGTTGATTTCGTCGGCCTGGGCGCCCGGCTGCTTTTCGATGACGTAGAACAGGTCCTCGAAGACCGCGCGATCGCTCTTGAAGCCGTTGGTGTTGACGTTGGCCAGGTTGTTGGCGACGGTCGCCATGGCCTTGTCCTGGGCGGCCAGGCCGGTCTTGCTGACCCAAAGTGCGGAATTCATACGTTATCTCCCGATCAGCTGCCGCGGATCATTCGGTTGCCGGCGTCGGAGAGGTCCTCGGCGGCTTTCATCATCTTTACCTGGGTTTCGAACAGGCGGTTCAGGCTCATGGTCGAGGCCAGCTCATCGATCGCCGAGACGTTGCTCGACTCGAGAAAGCCGCTGGCCAGCCGCACGTCCTCGCTGGGCTGCGCCGGCTCGCCGTCGCGGGTCACCAGCAGGCCGGCCTGGTTCTTCATCAGGTTGGCCGCGGGCACGTCGACCAGACGGATGCGGTCGACCTCGGCCATCATCCAGTCGCCGGGCGCCATGACCGACACGGTGCCGTCGTTGCCGATTTCCATGCGGTCGTACTCAGGCAGAACGATGGGGCCACCCTCACCGAGCACCGCACGACCGTTGAGCGTCAGGCGTCCTTCGGCATCGACCTGCATGCTGCCCTGACGGGTGAAGGCCTCGCCCTCGCCGTCCTGCAACACGATCAAGCCGTTGCCCTTGACGGCGAAGTCCAGCTCGCGACCGGTGGCCACCATCGGCCCGGCGGCCAGGCTGACGCCGTTGTTCTCGATCAGCGCCATGTGCCGGCTGTCGTAGCCGTAGCCTTCCACCGCCACGGCCTGGGCGCGCTCCAGATCGGCGCGAAAGCCGGGGGTGTTGACGTTGGCCAGGTTGTTCGAGCGCACCTGCAGCGACATCATCGTGCGGCTGGCGGCCGTCATCGCGGTGTATCCCAAGCGATCCATGGGTCAGCCTCAGATTGCGTTGAACAGGACCTGGGTCAGTTCCTTGTTGGTGGAAATGACCTGGGTGTTGGCCTGGTAGTTACGCTGGCCTTCCATCAGGCCTACCAGCTGCTGCGTGAGGTCGACGTTGGAGCTTTCCAGCGCGCCGGAGGCCAGGGTGCCGTACTGGCCGACGCCAGGAGCGCCGAGCATCGCCGCGCCGGAGGCGGCGGTTTCGGTCCAGGCCGTGCCGCTGACGTTCTTCAGGCCTTCGGCATTGACGAAGCTGGCCAGCACCACCTGGCCCTGCAGCATGCGCTCGCCATTGGAATAGCTGGCGTAGACCCTGCCGTCCTTCTCCACGGTCATCCCGGTCTGTTCGCCAGCCGCATAGCCGGTGGCACGGTTGTTGGTCACGCTGAACTCCGAGCCGTACTGGCTGGTGCCGCTGTAGTCGAGGTCGATGGCCAATGGCGCGACGCCGCCGGCCAGCGGAGCGGCCAGGGCGACCGTGCCGATCGGAGTGGCCAGCACGCCAGCGGTGTCGAAGGTCAGCGCCTGCGGGGCGCCAGCGAGGGCAGCGCCGTCGACGTAGTAATGGGCATTCCAGCTGTTGTCGGCAGTCTTGACGAAGTACTGGGTCAGGGTGTGTTCCTTACCCTGAGAGTCGTACAGCTTGGTGGTGTAGGTGGAGTTGTAGCTGTCCGCCGCCAGCGGGTCGAAGGCCACGGCCGGGACCTCCTGGTTGGCATCCAGATTGGCGACGAAGCTCAGCGCATCGGTGGCGCGGGCCGGAATGCCGCCGGAGCGCAGCTGCAGGTCACCGACGGTGCCGGTCTGCAGGTTGCCGGTGGCATCGGCGGGGTAACCCTGGAGGCGCTGGCCCAGGCTGTTGGTGATGTAGCTGTCCTTGTCGGTGCCGAAGATGCCGGCGCGGGTGTAGCCGATGTCGCCATTGCTGGCGCGGGTGACGAAGAAGCCGCCACCGGAGATGGCCAGATCGAGGGTGCGGTTGGTCGAGGTCAGCGCGCCGCCCTGGCTGATGCTCTGGGTGGTGCCGATCACTTCCACGCCCATGGCCTGGGTCTCGGCATACAGGCTGCCGAAGTTGGTACGCGAGGACTTGAAGCCCACGGTGCCGGAGTTGGCGATGTTGTTGCCGATGGTGTTGAGTTGTTCGTTGACGGCGGACAGGCCGGTCAGGGCGATATTGAAGCTCATGGTTGCGTCTCGACTCTGCTGGATGGAGGTTCGGTGGCTGGTCGCCGCGCTCAGGCGCGGCCGGCACCGAACTCGAGAATGTTGTAGAACGGCACCGAGCCGACGCCGTCGATCTGCAGCACCGGGCCTTCGGCGCTGACGCGCACGTTGCCGACCAGACCGGCGACTTCCACCTGCGGGTATTCGCCGTTATCCGACTCGATCACCACGCTGTACTGGCCGGCCGGCAGGCCGAGGCGCTGCGGATCGATGTCGAACGGCACCTGGCCGGGAGAGCGGGCGCCGAGCTCGATGGTGGTCTTGATTCCGTTGGAATCGGTCAGTACCACCGCCGTGCGGTTGGAGGCATGGGCCAGGGTGAACTGACCCTGCAGCGGCTGCGTGCCCAGCTGCAGGCTGTCCACCGTCACCCGCACCTGCTGGCCGACCAGGCCGGCAGCGGTCAGCGTCTGCAGGTTGTCCATCAGCACCAGGTTGTTCTGCGCCAGGCTGGTCATGTTCTCCATGCTCTTGACCTGGGACATCGCCGAGAACTGGTTGAGGAACTCGGTGCTGTCGACCGGCTTGGTCGGGTCCTGATACTTGATCTGCGCGACCATCAGGCTGATGAAGTTGTTCTCCATCGTGGTGGCGTCGCTGACATTCACGGCGCGCTTGACCTGATCGATGCTGTTGCCGGCCAGGCTGCTATCCAGCGCGGAATTGACGCTACTCATCAGACTTCTCCCAGGCGCAGCAGGCTCTGCTGCATGCTCTTGACGCGGTTGAGCACCTCGACACCGGTCTCGAAGCTACGGGTGGCCGACATCATGTCGGTCATTTCCTCGATCTCGTTGATGTCGGGGTAATAGACGTAGCCCTCGCCGTCGGCCAGCGGATTGCCCGGCTCATAGCGGCGCTTGGGCTCGGCACCGGAAGTCACCACGTCGAGCACCTGCACATGGGCGCCGCCCAGGCCAACGCCGCGAGTCAGCGAGTTGTTCTCGTACACCGCGGCGAACATCGGCTTGCGCGCCTGGTAGACGTCGGCAGGGTTGGCCGCCGCCGAGTCGGTGTTGGCCAGGTTGCTGGCCACGGTGTTCAGCCGCACGGTCTGCGCGTTCATCGACGAGCCGGCGATACGGTAGATGGAATCGAATGACATCAGCGGCCCTCGATGGCCTGCTTCAGGCCACGGAATTTCATGGTCAGGAAGGTCAGGCTGGTCTGGAAATCCATGGAATTGCGCGAGAACTGCGCCTGCTCGACCGACAGCTCGACGGTGTTGCCGTCCTGCGAGGCCTGGGTCGGTACGCGATAGAGCATGCGCGGATCGCTGCCGGCGATGCTCAGGCGCGATGAGGCGCGATCATCCAGGCGTTGCATTTCGGCGCCGAAATCGATGTCGCGAGCCTGAAAGCCCGGGGTGTCCTCGTTGGCCAGGTTCGCCGCGAGGACCTCGCTGCGCTGCATGCGCAAACCCAGCGCGCGTTCGTGAACGCCGAGGGCGTCTTCAATCCGTATACTCATTCGCCGATACCCTTGAAGCATGAGCGGTGTGATAACCGACCATCGCTTCTGCAGCATTCGTGCCGGCCCGCCAACACATAGGTAACCCGTTGTTTTCAATGACAAAAAGCGCAAAGCACAGGTCCCTCTCCAACACCCTGCTTCCGCATCGAGCGCAACCTGAGGACGGAAGCGGAAAACGTACTTCCGCCTGGGCAGCGCTGCTGTTGCTGCCTGGCTTGGTGTGGGCGCAAGGCGGTGCCGATGAGCAGATTCGCCAGGCCGTCGACCGGCACCTGAACGATGCGCTGCTGCGCGAAGCGAAGCGCCAGGGTTGGCAGGGCGCACGTCTGAGCCATGACACAAGCCTGCCGGCCAGCGCCGCGCGACTGCCCCGCTGCGACGAGCCGCTACAGATTGGCGAAACGGGTGGCAGCCAGTCTCTGCTGGACCGCCAGCGCCTGATGATCCGTTGTGCGCAAGCGAATGGCTGGACGCTGGAAGTCACCAGTCAACCCAGTGTGTGGCTGCCGGCAGTGCACGCCCAGGGCATCATCGAACGCGGGCAGACGCTGGGGCGGGACGACCTCAGGCTCGAACCGATCAATATCGGCAAGGCCCAGCGCGGTTATTTCAATCGCCTGGAAGAGGTGCAGGGCATGGCCGCGAAACGACGCATCCGCGCCGGGCAGACACTTACCCCCTCGCTGCTGGCGCAGCCGTTGGCAGTCAAGCGCGGCCAGCCGGTAAAGATCGTTGCCAGCCACGACGGTATCGAAGCCTCCACCAGCGGCGAGGCGCTGGGTGACGGACAACCCGGCGAGGTAATTCGCGTACGCAACGTACGCAGCGGCAAGGTGATCGATGCGAAGGTGGTGGAAGAAGGCGTGGTGACCAGTACGTTCTAGTGGTGATCGTCGCCCTGCTTCGCCGCGAGGGCGCGCCTCCCACTATAAAGCGGGTTAGTGCAGGCCCCCGGCTCTTGTGGAGGGCCGCCCTCGGGGCGAACTCTAGCCACCCCGCCGGGTGTGGCTAACGCTACACTGACCGCATCGGCAGAGATCGCAGCCGCTAAAAAAATTTGACGTCAGGATTTAATCCTTCCTGGTGGGTTGTCGCCTTACCCCTTCAGCAGGCAGTCAAGCCAGCTCCTACAGCCCACTTAGCACGAAGGATTTACTCATGGCCCTGTCCATTCATACCAACTACTCCTCGCTGGTTACCCAGACCAACCTGACCAAGACCAACAACGCCCTGGGCACCAACCAGCAGCGTCTGGGCACCGGCCTGCGTATCAACAGCGCCGCCGACGATGCCGCCGGCCTGCAGATCGCCACCCGCCTGACCGCTCAGAGCCGTGGTATGGGCGTTGCGATACGCAACGTGAACGACTCGGTTTCGCTGCTGCAGACCGGTGAAGGCGCGCTGAGCGAAATGACCGACATCGTCCAGCGCATGAAAGACCTGGCCACTCAGTCAGCGAACGACACCAACTCCCAGGATGACCGCGACGCCCTGCAAGCCGAGTACGACGAGCTGGGCAAAGAGCTGTACAACATCATGGAGAACACCAAATACGCGGGAGAGACTCTGTTCACCGCTACCGCCACCACCGGCAAGTTCAGCGCAGCCGCTGGCGTGGTATTGCAGATCGGCTCCAGCACCGCCGAAACCATGACCGTGCAAGCCGACACCGAGGTGACCGATCTGCAGACCGCCCTGGGCGGCCTCTCCAGCGCGTACTCCGCCGCGGGCACTGCCGGTACCGAAATCGCCGCACAAGCTGGCGCCAACACCATGATCGACACGCTGAGCGATGCTCTGGATGACATCGGTGCCCTGCGCGCCAAGTTCGGTGCCAACATCAACCGCCTGAACCACACCAGCAACAACCTGGCGAACATGAAGGACAACACCGAGATGGCCAAAGGTCGCATCATGGATGCCGACTTCGCCATGGAAAGCGCCAACATGAGCAAGAACTCCATGCTCATGCAGTCGGGCATCTCCATGCTCAAGCAAGCCGGCCAGATGCCGGGCATGGTCATGGGCCTGCTGGGCTAATGATCGCTGGGTCGGCCAAAACATGGCCGACCGACTCGCTGCAACGAAAACGCCCCGACTGGTTCGGGGCGTTTTCGTTCGTGCGTAAAAAAACGGGGCATCCGACTAAAGGTTATTAGCCGAGCCACAGTCAAGACAAGCGCACCAGCACACCGCGCAAGGCCGCGCGCGACGCGGCTTCCAACGACGCTTATGAATGACCATCAAGTCAAGAAAAGGCCTGACAGTGTCATATAGCCATCATAGACGACAGCTATAACCCAGATTAGTTCTCTTGTAAGTTCAAAAAAACGGCGCCAAGATACTGCCGACTAGTTCACGACATACCCTTGTCCCAGATCACACAACATCCATTTCGTTTCTCAGGGCACCATGATTTCATCTCTGACCATGAAGGCCACCGATGGCACCGTTTGTCCGCTCCTGAGGAGCGGCCGCGATGGCTGCCTGGTTCGCTTCGATCGCTCGCTCTATCAGCTATCGCTTTCCACTGGCGACGAGGTAGAAAAAGTGGACCTTGGCTTTTCCGGCAGTCGGGTCCTGGAGCGTCTGTTGCAGGTGCCTGGTGAGGTCGTTTCGCGTGAGGAACTGCTGAGCTACGCCTGGCAGGAGCGTGTGGTTGGTCAAGGCAGTCTGAACCAGCAGATCTACACCCTGCGCCAGATTCTGGCCGATGCAGACAGCCAGATCATCCAGACCTTGCCGCGCCGGGGCTACCTGTTCAACCCGAACTATCTCGTCAGCGTCGAAAACACCTCGCAGCAGCCAGCACCGACGCCGGTCGAACAGCCCAATGCAGCATTGCCGCTTTCACGTCGGACACCGCTCCGCTCTCCCTGGCTCGCCCCCACAATGCTCGGCACTGCTGTAGCGCTACTGCTGGCGTTCGTCGCTCTGGGCTATCGCTTCATGCATGCGCCCAAGGGTTCGCTGACCTATACCCACTCCATCGGCCCGCTCGAAGTGCTCTACGTGGAAAAGAGCCAGCAGATGCTGGAACGGATGATGCAAGAGACCCGCCTGCTGGTAGCCAGTGTTGCGGGCATGAGTTCGCGCCCGGGCCGGCTGATCGTGAACATGTCGCCCGGCTTTTACGAGCTGCGCTGCCTGCAAAACGACGGCCGGGTCAACTGGCTGAAGGTTCACCGCAGCCAGGTGAACGCGATCCCGAACGAAACACTGCAAGGATGTCTGCGATGAGTTGTTCTTCCGAAGCCGGTACGGCGAGCAAACGCATGCTGCGCGTGATGGTGCCTACTGCGTTGGCACTGTGGGCCTTCGTGGCGATGGGCACCACGACCAACTACAGCGCCAACCTCGACGGACGATACTCCTCGACTGGCCAAGTGCTGCTTAGCAACGGTCAGCTGGCTCCGGTCAGCCAGAGCGTGGTGTTCGCCGACGGTCGTTTCTACTCGATGACCCGCAACAGCGAAGCTATCGCCGAAGCGTCCGGGCGGGTGGAAACCGATTTTCTCGGTCGCGCGCGGCTGGTGGTCGAGGAAGGCGAAATCAGCGGCCTGGCCGCAGGCAGCGAACTGGATGAGGAACTGATCTTCAATCTGTTGTATGGCAAACACAAAGGCGCACGTATCACCCTGGAGCAGGTGGGAGCCTGTCTATATGGTGTCGAAACGCAACAGGTTTACTGCGCCGACCATCTCGTCGCCCAACGCTGACGCTGGGCAGCGCAAGGGCAGCCCGGCCACTTGCGATCAAATCCCGGCGCCGTCCGGGCCGCTGTAGCTGGCGCCCTTCTCCGAGAAACGCACCTTGCCGTAGCTGTCACCGAACAGCTCCTTGTACAGGGTCTCCGCCGAGTCGGTCAGCAGAAGTATCTCCACCCGCCGATTGGCACCATCTTCCGGCGCATCCGGGCGCAACGGCATCACGTCGGCCTGCGCCGTCACCTGCAGCACCGAGCGCCCCGGCAGACCAGCCTCCACCAGCACATTGCGCGCCCGCAGAGCGCGGTCACCGGACAGGTTCCAGTTGTCATAGCCCGATTGCAGGCGGTAAGGCGTGGCATCCGTATGTCCGCTGATGATCAGCTTGTTTTCGACCTTGGCCAGCACGCCGGCCAGCACACCGAGCAAACGGGCGAAATGCGGATTGAGCACGGCGCTGCCGCGCTGGAACATGAAGCGCTGCTGGTCGTCCTTGATCAGGATGCGCAGCCCCTGCGGCACCACATCCACTTCCAGGTTCGCCAAGGCGTCGACCTGCCCGGCAACCTCCTGCATCAGTGCCGCCAGGGCCTGCAGCTCGGCCGTCGAGGCATAGCGGCGGCTACCATCCTCGGACGTTTCACCCTCGCCACGCGCAGTCTCGACACGTTGACGCTCTGGCTCATCCTCATCCCGCGCCTGCCGCACCGGCACGCCATCGAGTTCCAGCGGTGAGGTGCTGGTGCCGTCGAAGATGCCGGCGCCGCCATCGACCAGCGGATTGCTTTCCTCATCGCCGAAAGCCGGATTGGTGAGATTCATCTGCGGCTGGATGATCCACAGCACCATGAACAACGCCATCATCGCCAGGGTGAAGTCGGCGAAGGCCACCTTCCAGGCGCCGCCGTGCTCATCGTCGTGGCCCTTCTTGCCGCGACGCTTGATGATGATCTCGTGCTCGCCGCCTGCGCCACCCTTGCCCCTGCTTCTCATGCGGCGTCCCTTTCTTCCTCATACTGGGTGACCCATTTTTCCAGCTGACGGAAAGCGGGCTTGACGTCCTGCTCGATCAGCTTGCGACCGGCATCCACCGCCAGCAGCGTGGGCTTGCCGGCGACATGAGCGACGAGCGTGGTACGTACGCACTCCAGCGCCGAGAGTTCGGTCTTGATCCGCTGGCTCATGGCATTGGAGAGCGGCTCCATCAGGCAGTAGCAGAAAAAGATGCCGAGGAAGGTGCCGACCAGCGCCGCGGCCACATGGGCGCCGATTTCCGCGACGCTGCCACCGATGCTGCCCATGGTGATGATGATCCCCATGATCGCCGCGAGGATGCCGAACCCCGGCATCGCCTCGCCAATCTTGTGCAGCGAACGCGCCGGCTGCAGCAGCGCGTGTTCCATGGCTTCGAGCTCCTGCTCGAGAAAGCCCTCGAGCTCATGGGCAGTGATCTTGCCCATGGCCATCAGGCGGAAATTGTCGGCGATGAACGCCATCAGGTTCTTTTCCTGAAGGATCAGCGGATAGCGCACGAACAGGTCGCTCTGATCAGGCTCTTCAATGTGCGAGTCGAGCACCTTGAGGCCACCCACATCGACCATTTCCAGCAACTCGTAGAGCAGCATCAGCAACTGGCGCTGAAATTCCTCGCCGCGGCGCTGGTAGGCGAACACGCCCTTGATCTGATGCAGCATCTCGATCAGGACTTCTTTCGGGTTACCCACGACCAGGCTACCGAGTGCCGCCCCGACAATGATGACGACCTCAGCCGGCTGCCAGAGCATGCGCATGTCGCCGTTGGCCATGGCGTAGCCACCCAGCACACAACCGATGATGATGAACGCACCTAATACTTTCTGCATGACGTTACTGACTTCTCTCGGTTAAAAAGCGACAGGCCTTGCCGATCGCCTGCTTGCTCAACTGACAGACCCTGGCGTCGCTGACTTCCAGCACCAGGGCGATTTCCTTGAGGCTCAATTCGTGCTGGTAGTACAGCGTCAGCACCAGCCGCTCGCGCTCGTCCAGCCGCGCCAGGGCCTGCTCCAGCAGACGCTCCTTGATCAAGCGCTCCTCGAACAGCTCCGCGGTGTCAGGGAAGTGCTCATGACCGCTCTGCAGCAGTTCGTCGAGGCTCTCGATGGCCTCGGACGAATCGGCCCAGAGAAACGCCTGGTAGTCCTTTTCGTCCAAGCCGGTGAACGTCTTGATCTCCTCGTCGCTCGGCGTATGGCCGAGCTGACGGGTGAGCTCGCGGATGGCGTCGCGCACCTTGTGCGCCTGCTGCCGGACCTGACGTGGCCGCCAGTCCTGACGGCGCAGCTCATCGAGAATGGCTCCGCGAATGCGCAACGCGGCGAAACGGCCAAACTGCTCGTCTGGCTCGCCATAGCGGCGCAGACCTTCGAGCAGCCCGATCATGCCGATCTGCTCCATGTCCTCGCGGTCGAGCACCTGATTGGCCTGCAGCGAAAGCTGGCGCACGATGCGCTTGACCAGTGGCAGGTACTGCATCAGCCAGCGCTGTTCGGCACCCGGCGCGAATAGCGCAGGGCTGGCCGGGCTGGCGGCGTAGTAATCGACGGAACAGGTGGCGTTCATGGCGAGGGCCTTTATTGAACGATCATCTTGTTGACCAGTACGTGGTGGAACGGCGCCACCGCCTTCTTGCTGGCGAAGTCGGCGAACAGCGCCTCTTCCAGGCGCGTCTGCAACTCGCCGATCGGCATGGCGCGCAGGTCGGCGAACTCGAGGCCGGAGAGGTAGCTGACCACCGAGTTGCGCACCAGCGGCTCGACCTGTTCGAAATTCTTCGGTTCGTCCGATGCTTCCGCCTGCAGCGCCAGGTCGAGCACGAAATAGCGCTCGCGGCCGTCACCGCGCAGGCTGACGATAACCTTGCTCACCGGATAGAACTGGTACTCCACCGGCTCGATGGTTTCGGCCACCACATCGCCACCGACCATGCCCGGCTTGAGCAGCCAGTAGGCGGCACCGACGCCACCGGCCACGGTGACAACATTGAGTAGCAGCATCAGAAGAACCAGACGGGGCGTCGACATAACCAATTCACAATCCTGTAGTTGAAGTTGAACCGGTCAGACCGTGACCAGCACATCGTTACCGCGACCTGCCGAACGCCTGCCGCCATCCGCAGCCACGGCTGCGCTCGCCGGCGCGGTTGCGGCGAGGACCGCATCGCCGTCATGCCCCTGCTGCGACTGACCCTGACGGCTCGACTGGCCGTCGGCGCCGACCTGCACGTTGACCTGTACGAAGTGCTGCGCCACCAACTCCTGGCGCAGACGGTCGCTGGTCTGCTGCAGCAGGCGCGCCACATCCGCATGGGCCGCACTGAGCTGCACGGTGAGGCGACCGGACTCATGGCTGAGGTGAATCTCCAGGCTGCCCAGCTCCGGCGGATCCAGCCGGATGCTTGCGCTCTGCTGGCGTTGCTGCAGCTGAACCTCGACGTGCTCGCGCAGCGCATGCAGCATCTGCTCGCCCCACTTGGCCTCGGGCGCCTGCAGCTTGAGCAGGCGCTCGGCGCCCTGAGCGACGCTGCTGGCCGGGCGCTCGGCCACTAGCGGCGCTGACTGGCTGCCCTCGTCGATACTGGCGAGCTCCCTCAGCGGCTCGACCGCCAGCTCTGCGCCAAGATCGTTTCCTGCTGCACCGGCTCCCAGCTGATTCAACGCTGCACCGAGCTCGATGACCGGGCGCGCGACCGGAGCCGCGGGCAGCGGGCGGTCGACGAGCTGATCGCCGAGCTGCTGGCCAGGTAGCCCTGCGGGCAGCGGGGTTACCCGGCTGTGGAACTGTGTTTCGATGACCGCACCGGCCTGGCCATCCGGCGCCGCGCCTGGCTGTTCGGGCGCCACCGGCCAGCCCAACTGAACCGCGGCCTCGCGCGCCTGTACTTGCACCTGCTGCTGATCGAGCATACCCAGCAGCCACAGCTCGGCCGGACCTTGCTCGGCCTCATCGGCGCCCGCCTCGACAACGGGTTCCGCTAGGGCGAGCGGCAACGCTGGCGCCTGCACTTCCAGCGGCTGCTGCAACGCATCCACGTCGAGATCGAGGGCCGCACCCAGCATGCGTGCGTGAAACTCGCTGGCAAATCCGGTTGGGACGTCTGCCGTTCGGGCAGCCGCGTGCCCGCCCAGCGAGGCCGGACGCAGCGGTTGCGCCAATGCTTCCGCCACTGCGGTGGCCGGGGCCGAAGCCGAGATCAACTGCATCACCTGCCGTCTCCCGCCTGGTACATGTCGATACGCTGATAGGCCGCACGCCCTTCGGCGTACTCCAGATGATTCACCAGCAGCAGGCGCAGGCGTTCGCATTCCTCGGCGCAGGCCTTCAGCGCCTGACCATGCAAACGCTTGAGCTGCTGCCTGGCAGTCTGTACGGACGGGTCCTGCGCCTCACGCGGCAGTTGCTCGAGACACTGCCGGATCGCCTGATCGACCTCGCCGACGGCGCGCCAGTCCTGGCTTTGCAATGCGGCTGCCAGCTGTTCGTGCAACGCGCGCAGGCGTCGCTCGTCACTTGCGTGCGGCACTGACGCCCTCCCAACCTTCACGCAGCGTGCCGAGCAGGTTCACCACCTCGTCCAGCCCCTCCAGCGACAGCGTCACGCTGACGTCGGAGAGACGGTAGATGCAGTATTCGTAGAGCCGCGCCAGGCCTTGCACGACCTCGCCGCCGTTCTCTTCATCGAGGGCGCCATTGAGACCGTTGAGGATGTTCATGCACTTTTCCAGCGAGGCACCCTTCTGCTGATAGCGCTTGTGCTCGATGTGGCCGCGCGCGCGGGCCAGCTCGTCGAGCAGGCCGTCCATCAGCACCAGCACCAGCTCGTAAGGCGACGCCGAGGCGGCACGCGCCTCGAGATCCACCGCGCGGTAGCTGTCGTAACTGTCGTTGGGGAGATAGGTCATCAGAACATTCCGAAGGTCTGCTCCATGCTCTGCATGGTCTGCATCATGGAGGTGAACTGCTTGAGGTAGCGGGAGTAATAGGTGTCGTACTGCTGCTGCAGATTCTCAAACTGCTCATCAATGCGCCGTAGGCTCATATCCAGCGTGTCCATGCGGTTCTTCAGCAGGCCATTGGTGCTGGATGTGTAGCTGGCGACGGTCTTGTCGATGCTGTCGAGCAGGTTGTCCTTGCCGGTGAACAGCGCCTCGAAACCGGCTGGATCCTTCGCTACGGCAGCTTCGAAGCGAGCGGTGTCGATGGTCAGCTTGCCGTTGCGGTCAGCACTGATCCCGAAATTGATCAGGCTGGTGCCGCCGAAATCAGTACGCAACAAGCCGTTCAGGCGACTCTCGATGGAGCGGATGCTGGAGTCACCGGCCAACGCGCCACGGGCGCTGCTGTCGCTGCCGCTGGCGGTCAGCGAATCGAAGCTGGTCATCAAGGCATTGAAGGCGTCGACGAAGCTCTGCGCCTTGCCTTTGGTGGCGCTCTTGTCCTGGTCGATGGTCAGCGTCAGGGCCGCATCACCGTCCTTGTGCACCTTGTTGACCGACAGGCTGACACCATCGATGACGTTGTCGAAGTTGTTGCTCGAGCTGGTCAGCTCGATGCCGCCAACGCCGAAGCTGCCGCCCATGCGAATACGCGCATCGGCCGCAGTGGACAGGGTGGTGCTGGTAGCGGCAGTGCCAGTCAGCGAATGCGCAAAGGCATTACTCGCACCACTTTCGGTGCTGGTCAGCACCAGACTGACTTCACCATTGCTACGCACCAGCGTCGCCTGCACGCCGAGGTCGGCGGTGGCGTTGATCGCCTTGGCTGCGTCGTCGAGCGAGGCGTAACCCGCCAGATCGAAATCCTGCCCTTCGAGCGTCAGGGTCCCACTGAGGCTGCCGTCGACCAAGCCCTGCACCGCGACCTGCTGCTTGCTGGCCAGCTGCTCGACATAGAACTGATAGCTGCCGGCCTGGGCCTTCGCGCCGACCGTCGCGGTGACATAGCCGTCCTGGCTGAAGGAGGCGCTGTTGACCAGCATGGTCGCCTTGCCGGTCTTCAGCCCGGAGACAGCGGATTTGAAAGTCGTCAGGGAGGTGCGCAACTTGCTCAGCGCATCGCGCTGAGTCTTGTAGTTGCTTTCGTTGCGATTGAGCCGGTCCAGCGAAGACTGAACTTCGTAGGTCGCGAGCTGCGTCGACATCTGCTTTACGTAATCTGAATCTATCGCCATTACCGATCCCCTTCCTGCGTTCTCTATAGCAAGTTGAGTGCCAACTGGCAACTCATTGATTTACAGGCATTTTTTAAGCGCCTGCGGAGAAGAAACGCTTCCGCCCGGCTGCCAGAGGAGGAAACGGGGAAATGCCGCTTCCGCCTGGCGAAGGGACGGAACATCTCTGGTTAAAGGCGACGGAAAAGGGGGGTGCGCTTAAGCGCTGCAGGAAATATCAGCGAGGGGGAGGCGTCCGCCTGCACGGGCTGGACGTGTTTCGATGGGTTGGCAAAGGGTCGCCAACGAAGCCGCATCGGCAGCGGCGTCATAACAACGGGCCGGGGGCCGTTGCCTGAGCTCAGTACATCTGCGGCTGATAAAGCCGCGCATCGTGACTGCCCGCCAGCAACTGGCCAAGGATCTCGTGATGCATGGCAAGCAGCTTGCCGTTGCGCTCGTTGATCTGCTGGCACTGGCTGGCCAGCACGCCAAGTTGCTGCCAGGACTGGCGCAAGCGCATGGCCTGGTCGTCGGGATAGGAACCGAGCAGGCGCTGCATGCCATCGGCATCGGCCTGCAAGCGGAAGGCGCTCAGCACCTTCGCCCGGCGCTGCGCGCGTGCACCGATGGTTTCGACGCGTGTCGTGATCTGCAGATTGAGACGATCGATTTCCGGGCTGTCGCGCTCGAGCAGGAATGCGTAGAGCGCCTGCATCAGGTCACGCAGGGCCAGGTAATCGGCACAGTCCTGCTCGAGATCGACAGCAACGACCGCGAGCAGCTTGTCACGCTGGTTCACGCATCGCTTCCGCGATGGTAGGCGAGCATGCTGCCAGCCAGTTCGGCGGGATCGGTGGAGATCTCACCGCGCTGCAGGGCCTGCTTGATCGCCGCGACGCGATCGAGGTCGACATCCGGCATGGCGCGCAGTGCGTCATGCATCTGCTCCAGCGGCAGGCTTTCCGGCTGGCGCACGGCGGTGTCGGCCAGCGGCCGTGGAGCCGGCTGGCGGGTGGTATTGGCCTCGGCGGCCGGTGTCAGGGCGGGCTTGAAATGCCGGCTGATTTCCATGATTGCGTTCCAACTCGGTGGTTACAGCCAAAGAAGCGACCGCTTAAGTAAAAACCTTAAATCTATTTTGCACGACACGGATGGGTGGCGTATCCGGCACTGCTGATCCTGCAGCTCAGTTCGAGTCCAACCCGTCAGGCCATTCGATTACGCCACCAGCTCTGCGCCGCCAGGCCGTCCTGAATCTTCTGTTCCTGCTGCGCAAGCAGCTGCTGCCACTGCTGCATCTTGTCATCGATCATGTGCTCGACCACCTTTTCGCTGCGCATGGCCTGCAGCAACTCACGCTGAATGCGCTCAAGCGCCTGTTCGGCGACTGCCAGTTCGCGGCGCTGCAGCTCCACCATCTTGTACAGGGTGGCCTTGTAGCGCTGCTGGTTGTCGCGCTGCAGCGGCGTACTCATTGGCACGGAAAATCCGCACAGGCGGCTGAGGCCGGTGATGTTGTTGCGGTAGCGCTGGCAGAGGCTCTGCTGGTACTGCACGCGACCGAGCATCTGCCGCACGCGGTGGCTGCGCAGGCTGGCCAGGCGGCCGAGGGTTTCGATCTGCTGTTTCATCGCGGCTTCCCGATGATGTTCTGCAAGGTGGCAACGCTGGCTTCCAGCTCGGCGGCTTCGCCCACATCCTGGCGTAGGAAACGCTCGATGGTCGGTGCCAGCTGCACCGCACGATCGGTCTTGATGTCGGCACCCGGCGTGTAGCCACCGAGCGGGATCAGCTCCTTGATCTTCTCGAAGGTGCTGTAGCACTCCTTGAGCTGGCGCGCTGCGCCCAGATGCGCCGGCTGGCCCACCTGACTCATGCAGCGGCTGACCGAGGCGCAGACGTCGATGGCCGGGTAGTGCCCGGCTTCGGCCAGGCGCCGAGAGAGCACGATGTGGCCGTCGAGAATCGCCCGCGCGCAGTCGACGATGGGGTCCTGCTGGTCGTCGCCTTCGGCCAGCACCGTATAGATGGCACTGAGGCTGCCATTGTCGCTGGCGCCATTGCCGGCACTTTCCACCAGCTCCGGCAGCATGCCGAACACCGATGGCGGGTAGCCCTTGGTCGCCGGCGGCTCGCCGAGGGCCAGGGCGATTTCCCGCTGGGCCATGGCGTAGCGGGTCAGCGAGTCGACCAGCAGCAGCACGTCATGACCCTGGTCGCGGAAATAGGCGGCGATGCTGTGACAGAGCTCGGTGGCTTTCAGCCGCATCAGCGGCGATTCGTTGGCCGGCGCGACCACCACCACGGCCTTCTTCAGGCCCTCCTCGCCCAGCGAATGCAGGATGAACTCCTGCACCTCGCGGCCACGCTCGCCAATCAGCCCGACCACCACCACGTCGGCCTTGGTCTGCCGCGTGATCATGCCCAGCAGCACGCTCTTGCCGACGCCGGAGCCGGCGAACAGGCCGACGCGCTGGCCCTTGCCCAGGGTGAGGGTGGCGTTGATCGCGCGCACGCCGACATCCAGCGCATCGCTGACCGGCTTGCGCTTGAGCGGATTGACCGAAGGCAGCTCGGTCGGCAATGGGTCGCGCCCGCCGAGCTTGCCCAGCTCATCCAGCGGTTCGCCGAGGCCGTTGACCACCCGCCCCAGCCAGGATTCGTCGATATGCAGCTTGGCGTCATCCGGCGCCGGGAACACCCGCGAACCGGCGGTCAGGCCGACCGGCTTCTTGAACGGCATCAGGTAGGTGATATCGCGGTTGAAGCCCACCACCTGCGCTTCCAGCATGCTGCCATCGCCCTGCTCGACGTAGCAGCGCTGGCCGGTCATGCGCTGGCAGCCGAGGCTTTCCAGCAGCATGCCGGAGACACGCACCAGCCGCCCGCTGACCTTGGCCAGCTGCACCTTGTCCAGCGAACGCAGGGCCTCGTCGAGGCGGAAGCTGTCGCGCAGGGCCATCGGTCAGCCCTGCGCCGTGATGTGTTCGGCAAGGGTTTCCATGCACGAGTCCAAGCGCTGCTGACAGCCGATATCGGCTTCGGCCTGTGCCGTCATCACGCGGCACTCACCAAGCGCCAGCTTCTCGTCCGGCACCAGGCGCCAGGCGGCGGCGCGCTCCGGCGCCAGCTCGCGGATGCGCGCGCACTCTTCCGGATTGAGGTGGATACGCACGTCCTCCTGATCACCCGGCATGGCGCTCAGCGCTTCCTCGGCCAGGGTCAGCAATTGCGTCGGATGCAGCGTCAGTTCGCAGCGGATCACCTGCCGCGCGACCTTCTGCACCAGCTCCAGCAATTCCTCGCGACGTGCCTGCTCGTATTCCTGACGAAAGCCTTCGAATGCCTCGATCAAACGGTCCAGCGGCCGGCCGGCCTCATCGAAGGCGCGACGGCCTTGATGGCGACCTTCTTCCAGGCCCAGCGCCTTGCCGTCTTCGACACCGCGCTGAAAGCCTTCGCGATGCCCCGCTTCGCGGCCCTGCTCCAAGCCTTCGCGGTAGCCCTTGTCGATGCCTTCCTGGAAGCCATCGGCCACCGCGCGTTGCAGCGCGGCCGGGTCACCGGCTAAATCAGCCGCAGCCTGCGCCGGGGTCTTCACCCGTGGCGGAAAGCGGAACGGCCGCCAGCTGCGGTCGGCACCCTTGATCACCTTGACCGTCATCTCATTCCACCGTCTGTTCGCGGAACAGCTGGACCTGCAGCTCGCCATCGGCGGACATCTCGCGCACCACGGCCATGATGTCCTTGCGCACCTGCTCGACACGGCTCAGCGGCACCGGGCCCTGACGCCGGTTGATCGACTCCATCTGCTGCGCCTGGCGCTTGGGCATGGCGCCCTGAATGGCCTTGACCAGCTCCGGCTCGGCGCCCTTCAGCGCGACCACCCACTCATCCAGCGGGATGACCTCCAACAGGGTTTGCAGCACATCCTGGTTCTGCCGCGAGAGGATGAAGAAGTCATACATCTCATCCTCGATCTTGCCGACCAGCTCCTCATTGTGCGCGCGCAGCAGCTCGAACATCTGGTCGCGGTTGCCCTTGAAGCGGTTCATGATGTCCGCCGCCTGCTTGACGCCGCGCACCTGCGAGCCCTGGGTGCTGAGCACCTTGAGGCTGCGGTCGATCAGCTGCTCCAGCTCGGCGATGACATCGCTGTTGACCTCCGAGAGGTTGGCGATGCGATAAAGCAGCTCGTCCTGACGCTCGGCCGGCATGCACTCGAGCACCTCGGTGGCCATGCCTGGCGGCAGGAAAGCGAGGAACACCGCCTGCATCTGCGCATGCTCCTTGGCGATCAGCGCGGCGAACTGCTTGGGGTCCAGCCATTCCATCTTGGCCATCTTGGCGCGGATTTCCTCGCCATAGATCGAGTCGAGCAACGAGCGAGTGATGTCGCCGCCCAGCGCCTTGCCGAGCATGCCCGCCAGGTAGGAACGCGAGGCCCCCTTGATGCTGCTCTGATCCTTGTAGTCGTCGAAGAAGCGGCTGATCACATCGGAAACCATCGGCTGCTTGACGTTGGACAGTCGTGCCATCGCCTGGCTGATGCTGATGATCTCCTCGCGGGAGAAGTTGCGCAGGATGCCGGCGGAAATCTCATCGCCCATGCTCAGCATGAGGATCGCCGCCTGATCCAGCGAGCTGACCGAGCGCAGCTGCACCGGCCGCGGCTTGATCTCGCGGGAGGATGCCTGGCTGTCTTCAGCCTGCTGGGTTGAGGTCTCTTTCATTGCGCCCTATCCAATGCTTGATGACTTCCGAGACACGCTCGGGATCGTTCTTGGCGAGCATCTGCAAATGCTCGATCTGCAGCTCCAGGCCCGAGCCCGGCGCCGGCAGGCGGATCTCCGAAAGCGGGTTGAGCTCGCCGAAAATATGCGGCCCGTTCGATTCGCGCGGGCTGGCCAGTGCCGGCCGGGCGTCGCCTTCCAGTGCGGCAGGGGCACTCGGCTCGACCAGACTGCCTTCCAGCCCCTCGCCCTGCGGCAATGCCGCGACGTTACGCTGGGTCAGGTTGCGTACTGCCGGGCGCACCACGATCAGCAGCAGCAACAAGGCGATCAGCCCGGCGACGCCGACCTTGGCCAGCGCATGAATCTGGCTGTTCTCCCACCAGGGCACGACCTGCTCGATCTGCTCGACGGCGGCGAACGGCAACACGCTGAGGCTCAGCAGATCGCCACGTTCCTGCTTGAAACCGACAGCGTTGCGCACCATCGCCTCCATTTCGGCACGAGCCTCGTCGGTCCAGCCACCCTCTGGTGCGGCCGCAGCATTGAGCACCACCGCCACGCTCTGCTGGCGCAATGCGAAGCCGGCATGTTTGACGTGCACCACGCTCTGGTCGTAGTCCAGCTGGCGCGTCGATTCCTCGCGCAGCGAGGTAGCACCCTTGGTTTCCGCCTTGGCCGGGGCAGGTTCTTCACCTTCCTTCGGTGGCGCCACGGGGCGGTTGGCCAGCGAACCGGGAATGCCCAGAGCAAGCTGATCGAGTGCGCTCTCGTTGCGCAGCACCTCGTTGCGCAGGCGCGGCGTGTCGCCGTAGGACTGGAAGGTCTCTTCCTTCTGGCTGAAGTCGATATCGGCGGCGACGCTGATGCGGTAGTTGCCCAGGCCCAGCACCGGCGCCAGCACCTGCTCGATATTGGCGACCGCCTTCTGCTGATAGTCCGCCACCGCCTGCCAGTTCTGCGCCGGCCCGCCGCCGACGTTGAGCCCGCGCGAAAGCAGCGCGCCGTACTGGTCGACCACACCGACATCCTCAGGCTTGAGGTTGGGCACGCTGTTGGCGACCAGATTGATGATGGCGCCGACCTGATCGTGGGCTAACGTGTAGCCCGGTTCCAGCTGCAGCATCACCGAGGCCTTGCTCGGGGCGCGCTTGCTGACCACGAAGGAGCTGTTCTCCTCCTGCGCCAGATGCACCCGGGCATGCTGCACGCCCTTGAGCGCCATCACGGTGCGCGCCAGCTCGCCTTCCAGACTGCGCTTGAGGCGCACGTCCTGAACGAACTGGCTGGTGCCCAGCGGCTCTTCCTTGTCGAACAGCTCGTAGCCGGCCGGCTGCGCCACCTTCACGCCCTTGGCGTTGAGCAGCAGCCGCGCCTGCGCCAGCTGATCCTCGCGCACCAGGATCTGCCCGCTCTGCGGATGGATGCGGTACTGCAGCGCTTCGCCGTCGAGCACCTGCATCACCTCGGCGGCCGGGAACGATTCGCCGGCACCGTGCAGCGGGCGGAACGAGCCATTGTCGCGCCATAGATAGAAGGCCACGGCCACAGCCAACGCCGCGGCGATCACCGCCATGCCGGCCAGCGTCACCCGCGGATCGAGTTGCAGCCCACCTGCGGGCAACCTGGATTTGAGTTTCTGCAGCACGTTTTAGCTCTCTGGGCCGATTACAGCGGCATTCGCATGACGTCGTCGAACGCCGTCGTCAGTTTGTTGCGCACCTGCAGCAGGGCGGAGAACGACACGCTGGCCTTCTGGCTGTCGATCATCGCGCCGACCAGGTCGTCGCTCTTGCCGCTGTCGACCGCCGCCATCGCCGCGCTGGCCTGGTGCTGCTCGGCATCCACCGAACGCAGCGCCGCCTCGAACGAGCCGCTGATGGCATTGGCCGCCATGCTCGACGGACGGATTGGCTGCCCTTCGGCGGCACCGGCCAGTTGTTGCATGCGGCCCAGCAGATCCTGCTGCACCTGAGTAATGGAACTCATGGTTGCTCTCCCCCGATCATTCAAAAATTCAGCTCGATGCCCTGCTCGCGCATCGCATTGAGGCGGTAGCGCAAGGCGCGTGAGGTCATGCCCAGGCTCGCGGCGGCCTTGGTCTTGTGGCCGTCGAAGCGGCGAATGGTGTCGATCACATGCTGGTACTCGGCCCACTTGCCGCTGGCACGCAGCGCCGCCTTGCCGTTTTCGGCCGCGAGGGTCAGCGGCTTCTCGACCCGGACCGATGCGGCGGCAGGTACCGCCAGGCCGAGATCCTGCGGCTGGATGAACAGGCCGTTGCGCAGCACCAGCGCACGCTGCACGGTGTTCTCCAGCTCGCGGGCGTTGCCCGGCCAGTCGTGCTGCAGCAGCGCGCGGCAAGCGTCCTCGGTGAGCAGCTCGTCATGGGCTTCCTGCGGCGCGTACTTGCCGATGAAGCGACGCGCCAGCGGCAGCACATCTTCCTTGCGCTCGCGCAGCGGGCTGATATGCAACGGCAGCACGTCGAGGCGAAACATCAGGTCGGCACGGAAGCGGCCCTCGGCCACCTCCTGCTGCAGATCGCGGTTGGTCGCGGCGATGATGCGCACGTTCAGTTCGATCTCGCGCCGGCCACCCAGACGTTCCACACGCTGTTCCTGTAGCACGCGCAGCAGCTTGGCCTGCAGGCCCAGCGGCAGCTCGCCGATCTCGTCGAGCAGCAGGGTGCCGCCGTTGGCCAGCTCGAACTTGCCGGGCTGGGCACTCACCGCACCGGTGAAGGCGCCCTTTTCATGACCGAAGAGAATGGATTCGAGCATCTGCTCGGGAATTGCCGCGCAGTTGACCGCAATGAACGGAGCATCCGGGCTGGCGGAGAAGCGATGGATGTAGCGCGCCATCAGCTCCTTGCCGGTACCGGTCTCGCCAGTGATGAGGATCGGCGCGCGAGTCAGCGAAACGCGCTGAGCCATGGCCAGCAGCCGGCGGCCGGCCTGGGAACAGGAGACGAAGCTTTCCTGGGCGGTCTCGGCGCAGACCTGGCGGCGCAGCAATGCAGCCAACTGGGCTTCACTGAAAGGCGACAGCAAGTAATCGACGCAACCGATCTCGAGCAGCGCTGCCGCCCTTTCCTGATCGGCGTATTCAACCACCGGAATGACGCTGAGATTGCGCGCCCGGCGCGTCAGTGCTTCTACCTGCGCATATAAGGAACGTGCCGGCAAACTACCGACAACAACGAACATCAGGGAAAACTGATCGAACTCGGTTCTACCCAGTCCATCCAGAGCATCGTAACGGCTAACTTTGCAGCCCTGTCGGCGCAACCCGGCCTGGAGAAAATCGCAAGCGGGCTCCTGCGCACTTCCGATGATCGCGACCTTCTTCGCCGGCAATTCATCGAATAGCTCGTCGCATGAGTAATTCATTGCCTGACTGACACTTTTCAATGTGACCACCTTGCCCTTCTGGTATTGCCTTGCCGAGACACAGCACGACGCCAAAAAAAGCGGAAGAAAAAAGATTTAATTTTCCGGAAGTGACGGCCGTCTTCTGCAAGGCAACTTCGCCATCCAAGCGATTTTCCCAACGGCACTTCCCGGACAAGTGCGCGCACGCTATCAGGACGCCGGATCAACGCCCCAATCAGTTCTGCTTAATTGAAATCAACGAATGCCTGATGGGCTCAAAAAAGCTCATTTGATATCTCTTGATTTAACCCCCTCACGCGCCCAGGCCTAGGATGGCGGCACGCTAGAGCCGTGCCCGGGAAAACACCCGTGCCTGCCAGCCAATCATCTGCATGCACGGCCAGCGGCAACGCCACCGTGTTCACCGACCCCAGGAAATACAGTTCACAACATGACTGGCAATTCAAAAGTCCACCATGGCGTGCCCGCCCAAAGCCTGACTGTATTGAAACCGCAGAAGCTGGGACGGCATCACCACAAGATTCCGCAGTACATCAAGGAAAGCACCAACAAGAACCCGCGCCTGATTGGCGATTACTTCCTGCGTAACTATCGGATCAATCTCGAACTGAACAGGATCGATGTTCAGGAAGAACGCAGCGAAGAGCCGGACTGCATTTATCGCTCGGCCATGGGCAAAGTTGGTTTTTCAATTGATCGCGCACTGCTTACAGAAGCCCTGGAGTGTTATTACGGCGGCACGGTAGTCGCCAGCCAGGACACGCCACCGATCAGTACGTCCGAGCAACGGATGCGCAATCGTCTGGGCATGGACATCACCGATATATTTGCGCGCTCGATATTGTCCGGCGAGACGTTCGGCAAGCTCGACAGCTATCGCAACGACTACGAGGAAGCCAGCTGGGAGTATGTCGCCGAGTACGAGTACATCAGCCATATCACCGGCAGTCGCTCCTCGATCTACATCTATCTGGATACCGATCTGGTCGACGAGCTGACCAGCCGCCTCGCCGGCCCGGCTCCGGCGCGCTTGCCGGGCAATCCCATCGATCACATCAAGCACCTGCCGGTGCGCCTCGATTGCGTGGTCGCGTCGGCGCAGATGCCGCTGGCGCAGGTACTCGCGCTGCAGCTCGACGACATCCTGATGCTGCGCCCGCTGGACCGCTACGAAGTGCGCATCAACCAGCAGAAGCTCTATCGCGGCACCATCTTCGAAGAGGACGGGGCCCTGTTCCTTACTTCACTTGAAAGCGTGAACACCCAATGAACGGCCATCTTTCCGACAACGAATTCGAAAACCTCATCAACGAAGGCGACCTCAGCCTGGATGCGGTCGACGCTCCGGCGCTCGAGGCTCCGGCCGCCGCACCTGCACCGCGCCAGGATCTGAGCTTCTTCGGCAAGATTCCGGTGAACGTCACCCTTGAGGTTGCCTCCGCGGAGATCTCCCTCAAGGAGCTGATGGATTGCGATACCAGCAGCGTCATCATGCTCGACAAACTGGCTGGCGAACCCCTGGACGTGAAGGTCAACGGCACCCTCTTCGCCAAGGCCGAGGTGGTGGTGATGAACGGCAACTACGGCCTGCGCATCGTCGAACTGTCCGGCACCAGCCTGGACGCCTTCACGCCATGAACCTGCGTCGCGGCCTGAGCCTGTTCGGCCTGCTGCTGATCGGGCTGATGCCTCTGGCAGCCCAGGCCGCTGGCGGTGAGATCACCCTGTTCAACCTGAACGATACCGAGAACGGGCAGGAATTCTCGGTGAAGCTGCAGATCCTCATCATCATGACCCTGCTCGGCTTCCTGCCGGCGATGCTGATGATGATGACGTGCTTCACCCGCTTCATCATCGTGCTGGCCATCCTGCGCCAGGCCATCGGCCTGCAGCAGAGCCCGCCGAACCAGGTGCTGATTGGCATCGCCCTGATCGTCACCCTGCTGGTGATGCGCCCGGTCTGGCAGGACATCCACAGCCAGGCCTACGAGCCATTCCAGAACGACGAAATCACCCTCGAACAGGCGCTGGACTCGGCCAAGGGCAGCCTGGCCGGCTTCATGCTCGCGCAGACCAACAAGAACTCCCTGGAAACCATGGTGGCCCTGGCCGGCGAGGAACTGCCGGAAAACCTCGACGAGCTGGACTTCTCGCTATTGCTGCCGGCGTTCGTGCTGAGCGAGCTGAAGACTGCATTTCAGCTGGGCTTCATGATCTTCGTGCCGTTTCTGGTGATCGACCTGGTGGTGGCCAGCGTGCTGATGGCGATGGGCATGATGATGCTCTCGCCGATGATGATTTCGCTGCCGTTCAAGCTGATGGTGTTCGTGCTGGTTGACGGCTGGGCGCTGTTGATGGGGACGTTGACCACCAGTATTCAGCCGTTTTAGGTGACGGGGATGAAAGCGTTGGCCGGGTGGTGGGGCTTGGGGAATGGGGAGGCAGTGTGCTTTGGCCGCGAAGCTTTGCCTTTGCCGGCTCTGACATCGGTATTCGGCGCCACGCTTTCCTCGGCTGGAACTACAGGTTGCGCCTTGCACGGCGCGTCACTTTTTCTTGTCTGGCCAAGAAAAAGTAACCAAAAAGAAGGCCACCCCTACATCCGGGTTTTGCTGAGCAAAACTTCCCTCGCTTCGGCGCTGCTCCGGGGGTCGTCGCGAAGGGCCATCCCTGACCCATCGCTCCTCGCTCGGCATCCATGCCTCGCGACCCCCTACGCAACGCCTACGCTCGGCCTCCTGAAGGGGATTAAGGACCGAGGTGCCTGGAAGTGTCCAAGCAACGAACGCAAAAAATCGCTTCGCTTGTTCCTACGCGCACGGCCTGCCAGGCGCCACCAGGATCGTAGGGTGGGTAACGCGAAGCTTACCCACCGATATTCAAAGGCAAATTTCGATACCGATTGCCGCGCCGATTGCGGTGGAAAATGCTTCGCAGTTTTCCACCCTACGGAGCCTGCCTGCGGCCAAAGCTGCTTTTGCATCGCACGGCCTGACAGGCGACACCAGACGCCCCTTTCAGTAGGCCGAATGGAATCCGCGTGGAGGGGAGCGAGCGGCATGGATGCCGCGAGAGGCGTAAAGGGCCATGGATGGCCCTTGTACGCCGGCCCCCGGAGCGTGGATGGAATGAGGGAAGTCGAGCGCAGCGAGACCCGGATGGAGGGGCAATACTTTTTGGTTCCTTTTGGGGCGACTGCCAAAAGGGACTCGCCCAGCAGGGCGAAACCAATGCGCCTGCCAACTAGGCCAATAGGGCTCACTCAGCGAACCCAAAGCCCAAACGCTTTGCACGCCGCAACGCCAAGCGGCGCGCAAACCACCTTCCAGGTGCCCCAATGCTAACCCCCGACACCGCCGTCCATATCGTCTCCAACGCCATCCACGTGATCGTCCTGGTGGTCTGCGTACTGATCGTGCCGAGCCTGCTTGGCGGCCTCTTGATCAGCATTTTCCAGGCCGCCACGCAGATCAACGAACAGATGCTGAGCTTTCTCCCGCGCCTGCTGATCACCCTCGGCATGCTGGTGTTCGCCGGGCACTGGATCCTGCGCACGCTGAGCGATCTGTTCATCGAAACCTTCCAGCAGGCGGGTCGCCTGGTCGGCTGAATCATGCCCAACGATCCCCTGATGCACGCCGGCCAATACCTGCAATCGCTGCTCGCCTACTGGTGGCCGTTCTGCCGGATCATGGCCGTGTTCAGTCTGGCGCCGATGTTCAGTCACAAGGCGATCAGCGTGCGTGTGCGCATCCTCCTGGCGCTGGCGCTGACCCTGGTGCTGGGCGCGGCGTTGCCGACGCCGCCCAATCTCGACCCGCTGTCGCTGGCTGGCATGCTGGCTGCCATCGAGCAGATCGCCATGGGCCTGCTGCTGGGCCTGGCGCTGCTCTTGGTGTTCACCGTGTTCACCCTGATCGGTGACGTGGTCTCGACCCAGCTCGGCCTGTCCATGGCGGTGTTCAACGACCCCATGAACGGCGTGTCCTCGGCGTCGATCATCTACCAGCTGTACTTCATCCTGCTGGCGCTGCTGTTCTTCGCTATCGACGGCCATCTGGTCACGGTGAGCATCATCTACCAGAGCTTCGTCTACTGGCCGATCGGCAGCGGGCTGTTCTACGACGGCCTGCAGACCATCGCCTGGTCTATGGCCTGGGTGATCTCGGCGGCGCTGCTGATCGCCCTGCCGATCGTCTTCTGCATGACCCTGGTGCAGTTCTGCTTCGGCCTGCTCAATCGCATCTCGCCGGCGATGAACCTGTTCTCGCTGGGCTTTCCCATGGCGATCCTGGCCGGGCTGTCGCTGATCTACCTGACCCTGCCGAACCTCGCCGAGGCCTACCTGCACCTGACCCGCGACCTGCTGGACAAGATCGGCGTACTGCTCAGGAGCAGCGGCCATGTCTGAGCAGAACAGCAGTCAGGAAAAGACCGAAGAGGCCTCCGAGCAGAAACTCAAGAAGAGCCGCGACGACGGCCAGGTCACCCGCTCCAAGGACGTGGCCACCACCGTCTCTCTGCTCGCCACGCTGTTGCTGCTCAAGCTCAGCGCCGGGCTGTTCCTCGACGGCATGCAACAGAGCTTCAGCTACTCCTACATCAACTTCCAGCAGAGCGAGATCGGCATCGACGATGTGCAGGTGATCCTGTTGCACAACCTGCTGGTGTTCATCAGCGTGCTGCTGCCACTGCTGCTGACGCCGATCCTGGTCATCGTTTTCGCCCTGGTGCCGGGTGGCTGGGTATTCGCCTCGAAGAACTTCGCGCCCAAGTTCAGCAAGCTCAACCCCATCACCGGACTGGGGCGGATGGTCGGCGCGCAGAACTGGAGCGAGCTCGCCAAGTCGCTGCTGAAGATCACCGCCCTGCTCAGCATCGCCGCCTGGCAGCTTTACTACGCGGCGCCGCGGCTGATCGCGTTGCAGCGCACCGATATCTTCAACGCCATCGGCGGTGCCTTCTCGCTGACCTTCGACCTGGCGATTTCGTTGCTGCTGGTGTTCGTGCTGTTCTCCTTCATCGACATCCCGCTACAGCGCTTCTTCTTCCTGAAGAAAATGCGCATGACCAAGCAGGAGCGCAAGGAAGAGCACAAGAACCAGGAAGGTCGACCCGAGGTGAAGGCGCGCATCAAGCAACTGCAGCGCGCACTGGCACAACGGCAGATCACCAAGGTGATCAAGGAGGCCGACGTGGTGATCGTCAACCCGACCCACTATGCCGTGGCACTCAAGTACGACCCGAAGAAGGCCGAAACACCATTCGTGATCGCCCGCGGTGTCGATGAGATGGCGCTGTACATCCGCAAGATGGCCCAGGCCAATCAACGCGAAGTGCTCGAGTTGCCGCCACTGGCCCGCGCCATCTACTACAGCACTCAGGTCAATCAGCAGATTCCGGCGCCGCTCTACACCGCCGTGGCTCACGTGCTGACCTACATCCTCCAGCTCAAGGCCTGGAAACAGGGCCGCCGGGAAAGCAAACCGGCGCTGGCCAGCAACATCCACATCCCCGAAGAACTGTTCAACCGAGCGCGCTCATGAGCCTGATTCAGAAACTCACGCCCACATTCCGCAGCGGACGGATCGGCATTCCGCTGATCATTCTGTCGATTCTGGCGATGATCATCCTGCCGCTGCCGCCGCAGCTGCTGGATATTCTGTTCACCTTCAACATCGCCATGGCGGTGCTGGTGCTGCTGGTCAGCGTGTCGTCGAAGAGCCCGCTGGACTTCTCGCTGTTCCCCACGGTGATCCTGGTCACGACGCTGATGCGTCTGACGTTGAACGTCGCCTCGACGCGCGTTGTGCTGCTCGAAGGCCATACCGGCACCGGCGCGGCGGGCAAGGTGATCGAGGCCTTCGGCGAGGTGGTGATTGGCGGCAACTTCATCGTCGGCCTGGTGGTGTTCGTGATCCTGATGATCATCAACTTCATCGTCATCACCAAGGGCGGCGAGCGCATCTCCGAAGTCACCGCGCGCTTCACCCTGGACGCCCTGCCGGGCAAGCAGATGGCCATCGACGCCGATCTCAATGCCGGCCTGCTGACCCAGGAAGATGCCAAGGCGCGGCGCCAGGAAGTGGCCAAGGAAGCCGACTTCTACGGTGCAATGGACGGCGCGTCGAAGTTCGTCCGCGGCGATGCCATCGCCGGCATCCTGATCCTGCTGATCAACCTCTTCGGCGGTTTCGCCATCGGCGTGTTCGTCCATGATCTCGGCGCCGGCGAGGCGTTCAAACAGTACGCCCTGCTGACCATCGGTGACGGCCTGGTGGCGCAGATTCCGGCGCTGCTGTTGTCCACCGCGGCGGCAATCATCGTCACCCGCATCAATGAATCCAGCGACATCACCAGCCAGGTACAGCGCCAGCTGCTGGCCAACCCGGCCTCGCTGTACACCGTGGCCGGCATTCTCTTCGTGCTCGGCATGGTGCCGGGCATGCCGCACCTGGCATTCATCGGTTTCGCCGCACTGATCGCCTTCATCGCCTGGCGCGTATCGCTGCACGAGCCACCAGCCGCCGGTGCCGATCTCAAGGACATCCAGGCCATCGGCCAGGCGATGGACAAGGAAAAGGCGCAATCGCTGGCCTGGGAAGACATCCCGCTGGTCGAGCGGCTGTCGGTATCGCTCGGCTACAAGCTGGTCGGGCTGGTCAACGAGGCCTCCGGGGCGCCATTGCCGGCACGCGTACGCGGTGTACGGCAGACGCTTTCCGAGCATCTGGGCTTTCTGCTGCCGGAAGTGCAGATCCGCGACAGCCTCAGGCTCAAGGCCTCGCAGTACGACATCTACATCAACGGCGAGAAGATCGACGGCGCCGAGCTGCATGCCGACCGCCTGATGGCGATTCCCTCGCCGGAGCTGTATGGCGAGATCGACGGCATCCTCGGCACCGACCCGGCCTATCGCATGCAGGTGGTGTGGATTCAGCCGACCGACAAGTCGCGGGCGCTGAACCTCGGCTATCAGGTGATCGACTGCGCCAGCGTCATCGCCACGCATCTGAACAAGGTGATCCGCGAGCATCTGCCGGATCTGTTCAAGCACGACGACGTCGAGCACCTGATGCAGCGCCTGACCGTGCAGGCGCCGAAACTTGCCGAAAGCCTGAAGAACGCCCTGAGCTACACCCAGCAGATGCGCGTGTACCGTCAGCTGTTGCTGGAAGAAGTGCCGCTGCGCGACATCGAGACCATCGCCAGCACCCTGCTCGAATGCAGCGAAACCACCAAGGACCCGGTGCTGCTGGCCGCCGACGTGCGCTACGCACTGCGCCGCAGTATCGTTTCGATGGTCGCCGGCGACCGTCGTGAACTGGGCGTGTTCGTGCTGGAAAATGCGTTGGAAAACACCTTGCTCAATGCGCTGGCCATCGCTCAGCAGGCCGGGCCGGTGAGCCTGGACAACATTCCGGTGGAGCCAAGCCTGCTCAATCAGCTGCAGAACAGCATGCCGGTGGTGAAGGAAAAACTGCGCAAGGACGGTCACCCGCCGATCCTCACGGTAATGCCGCAGCTGCGCCCACTATTGGCGCGTTACGCCCGTGTGTTCAGTCCGGGCCTGCACGTGCTGTCGCAGAACGAGATCCCCGACCGGGTCGGCGTGAATATCCTCGGCACGCTCGGCTGAGCCGCGCTGCCCGCAGCGGCGCGAGGGTCAGTAAACCTTGCGCCGCCGCGGCAGCTGCTCGGCCACCATGGCAGTGAACTCCGCCGACGGCCGATCGAGGGCGAAGCCCATTTCGAAGCTGTCGCGCCGCGAGTCCTTGCGCGACCACTGACAGATCACCACCGCCTCGATCTGTCGCACCCGCTCACCGTGCCCCGGCACATGCAGCACCATCTCGTAGCAACCGCCCACCGCCAGCGGCTGTTTGGCGACCAGGCGCAACCCGCCGAGCGACAGATCGGCGACATAGCCCATCGGCTCGCCGTTCAGCCGGTTGGTGACCTGGATGCTGCTGATGTGGCGGAAGCTGAAGCGGCTGTGCTGGCGCATGTCCGTTGCTCGGGCAGATGGATCGGTGCCGCGGCACGGAAGGCTCCGCTACCGCGGTCGCTGGCAGTGTATAGAGCCAGCAGGCGACCGGATCGCCGCTGTAGTTAAGCTCATAGCGCCCTGCCGATCATCCCCGTGACATCCGTCACACCGCTGCCCACCAAAGCTAGCGCTCCGGCTCGCCCTGGGCCTGCTCTTCACTCACCTCATCGGCCAGCCCCGGCGGTACGTTGTAGGCGCCGCCCGGCACATCACTTTCATCGCCGCCGGCGACCTCGCCCTGGGTGGAGGTGGTCTCCGGATTCTGCTCGTGGGCGGCGCCAGTCTGATCGATGGACTCGACGCTTTCGCGGCCCTGTTCATTCTCGCTCATCACGCGCTCCTCGTTGTAACGGCGCCCCGGCCCATCCGGGGTTCCTCTGGCTTAGGAAGTGCCTCGCCGGCGGAAGTTGCAAGACCAAGCCGGCTTTCTGGACCAATGGCCGCTCGGCGGGGCAGCTGAACTAAACCAGCGGGCTGGCAGCCAAAACTGGACTAGAACCTGCCATAGAACAGAACCATGCAACTGAATTCTCGCAGCCTGCCGATCACCCCTGCCATCAATCCGGAGCCGGACCAGCCGTCTCGGGCGCTGTACTTCGCCCTTCTGCGCGAGGTTGATCAGCACGCGCGCGACAGTGCCGCGGATTACCTGCGCCTGCAGTTGGATGCCGCTGCCGCCTTGCCCTGTGACTTGCCGGAACACCCAGCAGAGCTGGATGCCTGGGTCATGCAACGCACCGAAACGGTCGGGCGCCAGTATCAGGCGTACCTGGATCAGCGCCGGGCCGGGGGAGCACGTCGCTATTTCGCCAGCAAGGCCCATGCGCTGCATTTTCTGCGCGGGGTGGCCCCGACCAAGCTGGTCGATGGCGCCTGGCTCTACGGGCTGCTGCAGCGCTGGGACGACGCACGTTTCACCGCACTGATCCAGACTTACCTGGAAGAGCTCGGTGAAGGCCTTCCGGAGAAAAACCACGTGGTGCTCTATCGCAAGTTGCTGGCCAATCAGGGCTGCGACGACTGGCAGGAGCTCGACGATGAGCATTTCGTCCAGGGCGCCATCCAGCTTGCGCTGGCCGAGCACGCCGAGCAGTTCCTGCCGGAAGTGATCGGCTTCAACCTGGGCTACGAACAGCTGCCGCTGCACCTGCTGATCACCTCCTACGAGCTGACCGAACTGGGCATCGACCCCTACTACTTCACCCTGCACGTCACCGTCGACAATGCCGACAACGGCCACGCGAGGAAGGCCGTGCAGGGCGTGCTGGACGCCTTGCCGCAAGTTGGCGACAGCGCTGAGTTCTATCGACGGGTGCGCGACGGCTACCGGCTCAACGACCTCGGCGCCAGCACCGTCTCGGTGATCGGTGACTTCGATCTGTCCGCCGAGGTACAGCGCATCTTTGAGAAGAAGGCCGCGGTCGGCCAGTTCGTGCATTCGGACTATTGCCGCTTCGAAGGCCGCACGGTCAATCAGTGGCTGGCCGAGGACGTCCAACAGTTCCTCACCGTGCTGGACAAGCGCGGCTGGATCAAGCGTGGCCACGACCCACACGAGAGCCGCTTCTGGCAGCTCATCGTCGGCGAACAGGCGCCGATGTTCGGCGTCTTCAGCGCCTACGAGCAGCAGATGATCCATGACTGGATCGCCGCCGACTGGCAGCCAGAAGGCAAGCGCAGCCCGCGCGGTGCGTTGCTGCAGCGGCAGGCGCTGTTCAACACCCGCCGCGTGCCGCAGGAGAGTGCACCAAAACCGGCTGAGGCTGCCGCCGGCAACGATTTCGACGAGGAACTGCAGCTGCTCGAGCAGCAGGTGGCGCGTCTGCCCGATCGCGCCGCGCGCATGCGGCTGCTGCTGCCACTGCTCGCCCCGCAGCGGCACCACAGCGCCGCCGGTCTGCTGGCCACGCGGTTGTTCAACGGACTTTTCAACTGAGGCACCACCAAGGAAAGCAACGATGACCATGGACAATGCGCAGGACCGCGCGCTGCTGCACCTGGGCCAGGCCCTGCGGGACCGCGGCTATCACTTCATCACCCCCACGCCGCTGACCCATGAACGGGTCAACCAGCGCCCGGAAAATGCGCTCGCCGAAGACCTGCCTGGGGTGTTCGGCTGGAGTCGCCCATTCCAGCACGAACTGCTGCCACCACCGCTGTTCAGCCTGATGGATCAGGCCGATGTACTGGAACCCCACGGCTCGCGCTGGCGCTCCAAGGTGCGCCTGTCCAGCCTCGACGGTCAGCTATTCCTGCATTCGGCATTTCCCACCGAAGCCAGCGATGCGGTGTTCTTCGGCCCGGACACCTACCGTTTCGCCAGCGCCATCCGCTGTCACCTCAACCAGCACGCCGGCGAGATCCGCCGCGTGGTGGACATCGGCTGCGGCTCGGGTGCCGGGGCGATCCTCACCGCCCTGGCGCGCCCCCATGCCGAGGTGCTGGCGGTGGATATCAACCCAGAGGCGCTGCGCCTGACGCGCATCAACGCGGCGCTAGCTGGGGCGGACAACCTGCGCGCCATGCACAGCGACCTGCTGAGTGCGGCCGAGGGCGAGTTCGACCTGATCCTGGCCAACCCGCCCTATCTGGTCGACGCCGATCAGCGCGCCTATCGCCACGGCGGTGGACCGCTTGGCGCCGGGCTGTCTCTCGCCATTCTCGACGCGGCACTCGCCCGCCTGGCTCCAGGCGGCACGCTGCTGCTGTACACCGGCGTGGCGATGCTGGAAAACCAGGACCCCTTCCTGACCGAGGTACGCCAGCGCCTGGAACGCACTGACCTGCAATGGGGCTACCGCGAAATCGACCCGGACGTGTTTGGCGAGGAGCTGCTGGGTGGCGCCTACGTCAAATGCGATCGCATTGCGGCCGTGGTGCTGGAAGTGACGCGGGCGATGGGCTGACAGTAGGCGGAGGTTGGCGCGTGGAAAACGCTTCGCGGTTTTCCACGCTGCGATCGGCCAGGCGTAGGGTGGATAACGCCGCAGGCTTATCCACGCGAAAGTGAGCGCGCATATCAGACCGGCAGCAGCACCAGAATCAGCGACAAGGTGATCAGCGAGCCCAACGTCGAGAGCAACACCACGCGCGAGACCCGCGAGCCTTCGCGGCCGTAGAACTCGGCAAGCATGTACGGGCCGGTACCAGTGGGCAGCGCGCTGAGCAGCAGTGCCGAATAGGCCCACAGCGTTGGCAGCTCGAATACCTGAAAAGCCAGATACCAGGTGATCAGCGGCTGCACCACCAGCTTCAGCCCCACCAGCGGCCAGACCCCCTGCACCTTGCCTCCCGGCTGCGGCTGGGCGAGGAACAGCCCCAGCGAAACCAGCGCACAAGGCGCCGCGGCCGCACCCAGCAGCTTGAGCAGCGTCGCCAGCGGCACCGGCAATTGCAGGCCACTCGCCGCCCAGAGCGCCCCGAGCAGCGGCGCGATCACCAGCGGATTGCGCGCCAGCGCACCACTGACCTTACCCAGCGTGCGCAACACGCCCTGCCCGGCATGCAGTCCGGTCTCGACGCAGGCCAGGGCGATGGCAAACAGCACGCAGACCACCACGATCGAGGCGACCATCGCCGGCTGTAGCGCCTCGTCGCCGAGCACCAGCATGCACAGCGGAATCCCGACATAGCCGGTGTTGGCGTAGGAGGCACCTAGCGCATCCAGGCTGGCGTCGACCAGCGGCTGCTTTTGCAGCATGCGATACGCAAGGGTGAAGGCGAACACGCCGAGGCAGCCGATGGCAAACGCCGCGATGAAGCCGGGCTGCCAGAGCTGCTCCCAGGTCGAGGTGGCAACGACGCTGAACAGCAGCGCCGGCAGTCCCAGCCAGACCACGAAACGGTTGAGTTCGGAGGCGCCGGTCGGCCCCATCCTGCCGCTACGGCGGCACAGGTAACCGAGCAGGATCAGCGCAAAGACGGGCAGGACGACATTGACGACCGAAGACATGGACTCTCATCTGCAAACTGGCGGCGCGGCACGAGGCCTGGACCAAAACGGCCGGCCACCATAGCAAATGCGGCGGATCGTCGCGCACAGAGTCGACCAGGCTGTGCTCGTCCGACCCGGACTTCAGCTCAGTGAAGCGACGGCGAATAACCGTTAGGCTCAGCCCGCGCGGCGGCGAACTCGGCTTCGACGCTGCCACGAACCTGCGCAGTGCCACCGGGGAAACCGCTGCGGTCGCTGTAGTCCCACTCCACTGCCGGAACCCGCTCCTCATCCAGTGCCTTGGCGCAGCTCAGGTCCAGCGCGGTAATGCCGGCCACCGCGCCGGCGGCAATAGCCGCATTCGCCGGCTCGCGGCCGTGTTCGATGCTCCAGCCGAGACCGGCCAGGTCCAACGCATCGCCGCCAATACGGCCGTAGATCCAGGGCTTCGGATCATCCGCCAGCAGAATGCCGACCCCGGTGGCGATCTCGCGCAGCCCGCAGGCGCGGACCAGCCCGTCGCTGCCAGGCATGCCGATGAAACGCGCAACCTGCCGCGGCGCCACCAGCTGGACGACGCCCAGGCCGATGCTGAACCAGCCCAGCCCACGCGCCAGCGAGCGCGCGGAATGATTGGGCCGGGTGACTTGACGTGGAATGCTCATAAAGTCTCCTCGCTCGATAACGTGATTCGGCCGATCCCTACTTTAGGGATCGGCGACCGGTTCATGGCTTGAGGACCACCTTGATGCAGCCGTCATGCTTGTCGCGGAAGGTCTTGTACATCTCCGGACCCTGCTCGAGGCTGACGCTGTGGGTAATGACGAAGCTCGGATCGATCTCGCCTTCTTTGATGCGCCGCAACAGGTCGTCGGTCCAGCGATTGACGTGGGTCTGGCCCATGCGGAAGGTCAGGCCCTTGTTCATCGCCGCGCCGAACGGGATCTTGTCGATCAGCCCGCCGTAGACGCCGGGAATCGAGATGATGCCGGCCGGACGGCAGACGTAGATCATCTCGCGCAGCACGTGCGGGCGGTCGCTCTCGAGCATCAGCGCCTGCTTGGCGCGGTCGTACATCGAATCGATTGAGCGCGCCGCATGCGCTTCCATGCCCACCGAGTCGATGCACTTCTCCGGGCCCTTGCCGCGGGTCAGTTCCTTGAGCCGCTCGAGTACGCTCTCTTCTTCGAAGTTGATGGTGATGGCGCCGCCAGCGCGGGCCATCGACAGCCGCTCGGGCACGTTGTCGATGCAGATGACCTGCTCGGCGCCCATCATCACCGCGCTACGGATGGCGAACTGGCCAACCGGCCCTGCGCCCCATATCGCCACCGTGTCGGTGGGCTGGATGTCGCATTGCGCCGCGGCCTGCCAGCCGGTGGGCAGGATGTCGCCGAGGAACAGCACCTGCTCGTCGGTCAGCCCATTGGGAATCACCACCGGCCCGACATCGGCGTAGGGCACGCGCACGTATTCAGCCTGACCACCGGCATAACCGCCGGTGAGGTGGGTGTAGCCATAGAGGCCGGCTGTGGTGTGGCCGAAGACCTTGTCGGCGATGTCCTTGTTGCGGTTGGTGCGCTCGCACACCGAGAAATTGCCGCGCCGACACTGGTCGCACTCGCCGCAGACGATGGTGAAGGGCACCACCACGCGGTCGCCAACCTTGAGCTTCTTGTTCGCCGAGCCGACCTCCATCACCTCGCCCATGAACTCGTGGCCCATGATGTCGCCGTGCTGCATGCCGGGCATGAAGCCGTCGTACAGGTGCAGGTCGGAGCCGCAGATGGCGCAGGACGACACCTTGATGATGGCGTCGCGCGGGTCTTCGATGGAGGGATCGGGGACGTGGTTGTCGCAGCGGATGTCGTGCTTGCCGTGCCAGCGGAGGGCTCTCATGGACAATCTCCTGGTCGGGTTTCGGAAACGCCGTCTCGGTGATTCTCCTTTGCTGCCTCGCTGTAGCTCCTCTGTGGCCGGTGCGGCGTGCTGTCAGGGATTTAGTAAGCAGCGCCGCAGCAGAGTTGCCCGTTTACCGACGGGCTGCACTAATGCCGATTGCGACCCAGCGAGGCGTAGCCGTCGCGATAGCTGGGAAACCTGGGTTTCCAGCCCAGCGCTCGGGCGCGCGCATTGCTGCAGCGCTTGCTACCGGCGCGGCGGGTCATGCTCTGCTCGGCCCATTGGGTGACCCCCAGCAGTTCCCGCAGCCAGTCGACTACCTCGTGTAGCGGTGCTGGATCGTCATCCACACCGAGATAGCAATCATCCAGCGCAGCACCACTGGCGTCGGCCTGCAGCAGGAACGCCAGCAGCCCGGCGGCATCGTCACGATGGATGCGATTGCTGTACTGCGGCGGATCACGCTCGACGCGCAAGCCGGCACGCACCTGGTTCTGCAGCCAGGGCCGCGACGGGTCGTAGAGGCCACCCATGCGCACGCAGGTGGCCGGTACGCCACTGCCGAGAACGAGCCGTTCGGCCTCGAGCATCACCTGTCCGGTGAAACCGCCGGGCTCGGTGGGCGAGGCTTCGTCGATCCATTCACCGTCGCGCTGGGCATACACCCCGGTGCTGGAGACGAACAGCACACGCCGTGGCTGCTGACCGCGCTGCTGCAGCCAGCCGAGCACATTGCGCAGCCCCTCGACATAGGCCTGGCGGTAGCCGGCCTCGTCATGTTCGGTGGCGGAGGCAGCGTAGACCAGATAGTCCAGCCCGCCATTGGGCCAGCTGCGCGGGCAGGCGGGGTCGGCGAGGTCTCCCTTGATCGGCAGGATCGGCACCGGCAGCTCGGCGGCGTTACGCCGCACGCCGTACACCGTCCAGCCGGCACGGCTCATTTGCAGGCCGAGACGACTGCCAAGGTCGCCGCAACCTGCGATCAATACGCTAAGGCGCTTGCCCATGTTCTGCTCCCTCAGTTGCACCCGCTAAGCGGGCCGTATGCAATGGAGTGTACCGACTTTCGTGCCACGGCCGACTGGTTGGTTCTGGGCTGCGCAAAAGGCTATGCTTGCAGGCACTTTGATGGATGCTGACTATGACTCTGACCGAACTGCGCTATATCGTCACGCTTGCCCAGGAACAGCACTTCGGCCGCGCCGCTGAACGCTGCCATGTCAGCCAACCGACCCTCTCGGTCGGCGTGAAAAAGCTCGAGGACGAGCTCGGCGTACTGATCTTCGAACGCACCAAGAGCGCGGTGCGCCTGACCCCGGTCGGTGAAGGCATCGTCACCCAGGCGCAGAAGGTGCTGGAGCAGGCGCAGAGCATCCGCGAGCTGGCCCAGGTCGGCAAGAATCAGCTGGCCGCACCGCTCAAGGTCGGCGCCATCTACACCGTCGGCCCGTACATGTTCCCGCACCTGATTCCGCAGCTGCATCGCGTGGCGCCGGACATGCCGCTTTACATCGAAGAGAACTTCACCCACATCCTGCGCGACAAGCTGCGCACCGGCGAGCTGGACGCGATCATCGTCGCGCTGCCGTTCCAGGAAGCTGACGTGCTGACCAAGCCGCTCTACGACGAGCCCTTCTACGTGCTGATGCCGGCCGACCATCCGTGGACGGCCAAGGAAACCATCGACGCCGAGATGCTCAACGACAAGAGCCTGCTGCTGCTCGGTGAAGGCCACTGCTTCCGCGATCAGGTGCTCGAAGCCTGTCCGACCACCCGCAAGGGCGAGGCGCCGAGCCACACCACGGTGGAATCCAGCTCGCTGGAAACCATCCGCCACATGGTCGCCTCGGGGCTGGGCGTGTCGATCCTGCCGCTATCGGCGGTGGAGAGCCATCACTACTCGCCCGGCGTGCTGGAAATCCGCCCGCTGACGCCGCCGGTACCGTTCCGTACCGTGGCCATCGCCTGGCGCGCCAGCTTCCCACGGCCAAAGGCCATCGAAATCCTCGCCGACTCGATTCGCCTGTGCTCGGTAGGCAAACCGACGGCGGCGAAATCCTGAGGCCATGAGCGAACTGGCGGCCGTTCCGGTCACCGCACTCAAGGGCGTCGGCGCCGCCCTGGCCGAGAAGCTCGCCAGGGTCGGCCTGGAAACCCTGCAGGACGTGCTCTTCCACCTTCCGCTGCGCTACCAGGACCGCACCCGTGTGGTGCCGATCGGCGCACTGCGACCGGGACAGGATGCGGTGATCGAAGGCGTGGTATCCGGCGCCGATATCGTCATGGGTCGCCGCCGTAGTCTGCTGGTACGCCTGCAGGATGGCAGCGGCACCCTCAGCCTGCGCTTCTATCACTTCAGCCAGGCGCAGAAGGAAGCCATGAAGCGCGGCACCCAGCTGCGCTGCTATGGCGAGGCACGCCCCGGCGCCTCGGGGCTGGAGATCTACCACCCGGAATACCGCGCGCTGACCGGCGAGCCGGCACCGGTCGAGCAGACCCTGACGCCGATCTACCCGACCACCGAAGGCCTGACCCAGCAGCGCCTGCGCAACCTCAGTGAACAGGCGTTAAGCCGTCTCGGGCCGCACAGCCTGCCGGACTGGTTGCCCGCCGAACTGGCCCGTGATTATCGGCTCGGCCCGCTGGATCAGGCGTTGCGCTACCTGCACCGCCCACCGGCCGATGCCAATCTGGAAGAACTCGCCGAAGGCCGCCACTGGGCCCAGCATCGCCTGGCCTTCGAGGAACTGCTGACCCATCAGCTGTCGCTGCAGCGCCTGCGCGAGCGGGTGCGCGCCCAGCAGGCACCGGCGCTGCCAGCAGCGAAAGCCTTGCCGCAGCGCTTTCTCGCCAACCTCGGCTTCGCCCCGACCGGCGCGCAGCAGCGCGTAGGCGCCGAGATCGCCTACGACCTGGCTCAGGACGAGCCCATGCTGCGCCTGGTGCAGGGTGACGTGGGCGCCGGCAAGACGGTGGTCGCCGCCCTCGCCGCGTTGCAGGCGCTGGAAGCCGGCTATCAGGTGGCGCTGATGGCACCGACCGAGATTCTCGCCGAGCAGCACTTCCTCAACTTCAGCAAGTGGCTCGAACCGCTCGGCATCGAGGTCGCCTGGCTGGCCGGCAAGCTCAAGGGCAAGGCGCGCGCCGCATCGCTAGAGCAGATCGCCGGCGGCTGCCCGATGGTGGTCGGCACCCACGCGCTGTTTCAGGACGAAGTGGTGTTCAAGCGCCTGGCGCTGGTGATCATCGACGAGCAGCACCGCTTCGGCGTGCAGCAGCGTCTGGCGCTACGGCAGAAGGGCATCGACGGTCGACTCTGCCCGCATCAGCTGATCATGACCGCCACGCCGATCCCGCGCACCCTGGCGATGAGCGCCTACGCCGATCTCGACACCTCGATCCTCGACGAACTGCCGCCGGGGCGCACCCCGGTGAACACCCTGGTGATCGCCGACAGCCGCCGCCTGGAAGTGATCGAACGGGTACGCATCGCCTGCAACGAGGGGCGCCAGGCCTACTGGGTGTGCACGCTGATCGAAGAGTCCGAAGAGCTGACCTGCCAAGCCGCGGAAACCACCTTCGAAGACCTCTCGGCGGCGCTGGTCGGGCTGCGCGTCGGGCTGATCCACGGGCGCATGAAACCGGCCGAGAAAGCCGCGGTGATGGAGCAGTTCAAGCGCGGCGAGCTGCAGCTCTTGGTCGCCACCACCGTCATCGAGGTGGGCGTCGACGTGCCCAATGCCAGCCTGATGATCATCGAAAACCCGGAACGTCTGGGCCTTGCGCAGCTGCACCAGCTGCGCGGGCGGGTCGGCCGCGGCAGTGCGGCAAGTCATTGCGTGCTGCTGTACCATCCGCCACTGTCGCAACTGGGCCGTGAACGGCTGGCGATCATGCGCGAAACCTGCGACGGCTTCCTGATTGCTGAAAAGGACCTGGAACTGCGCGGCCCCGGCGAGATGCTCGGCACCCGCCAAACCGGCCTCCTACAGTTCAAGGTTGCCGATCTGATGCGCGATGCCGAGCTGCTCCCGGCGGTGCGCGATGCCGCCCAGGAGTTGCTGGCACGCTGGCCGCAACACGTCAGCCCACTACTCGAACGTTGGCTGCGTCACGGCCAGGAATACGGCCAGGTGTGACAACCATCCGTCGCCGCAACGTCCGCGTCCGACGGCTTCGCTATACTCCGGCAGGTCACCACAACGGGTCCGCATATGAATTCTGCTGTCGACACCGAAAGCTACTCCGAACTGCCCCTGCTGATCACCAAGCTGTTGAAAGACCTCGGTGTGAGTTACCAAATTCAGCGCGATCGCCCCAATCTTCCCGCCGCCCAGCGGGTTCAGGCAGTACTGCTGGACGACAGCATCGGCGCCATGCTGGTGCTTTTCCCGCAGGATCATCTGCTCGACCTGCCGCGACTGGCCGAACTCACCGGCCGCGAGCTGGCGGCGGTGAAGCCGGAACGGCTGGCGCGCATGCTCGCCAAGCACGAGCTGACCCGCCTGCCTGGCCTGCCGCCGTTGACCAGTTCACCCTGCCTGTACGAGGAGCAGCTGCTGCAGCAACCGCGCCTGCTGGTGGAGTCCGGTCAGCCGGGCCTGCTGGTCGAGGTTGTCGGTAGCGAATTCAAGCGCATGCTGAGCAAAGCCACGGCGGGCAGCTTCGCCGTGCCGCTGAGCACTATCCGGCCCAATCTCGACCGCCCGAACGACGACCGTGCAGAAATCACCCAGGCGGTGCAGAGTTTCACCGCGCGGCGCATCCAGAAGCGCCTGGAAGAAACCATCGAGATTCCGCCGCTGCCGCACACCGCACAGAAGATCATCAAGCTGCGGGTCAACCCCGACGCCACCGTCGACGACATCACCGGCGTAGTGGAAACCGACCCGGCGCTGGCGGCGCAGGTGATCAGCTGGGCGGCCTCGCCCTACTACGCCGCGCCTGGGCGTATCCGCTCGGTGGAAGACGCCATCGTCCGCGTGCTCGGTTTCGACCTGGTGATCAACCTCGCCCTCGGCCTGGCGCTGGGCAAGACCATCAGCCTGCCCGACGACAAGCCGCAGGACGCCACCCCTTACTGGCAGCAGGCGATCTATACCGCGGCGGTGATCGAGGGGCTGACCCGCGCCATCCCGCGCGAGCAGCGTCCGGAGCCCGGCTTGAGCTACCTCGCCGGGCTGCTGCACAGCTTCGGCTACCTGGTGCTGGCGCACGTCTTTCCGCCGCATTTCTCGCTGATCTGTCGGCATCTGGAAGCCAACCCGCACCTGTCGCACAGCCACGTCGAACAGCATCTGCTGGGCATCACCCGTGAGCAGATCGGCGCCTGGCTGATGCGTCTGTGGGGCATGCCCGAGGAACTGGCCGCCGCCCTGCGCTTCCAGAACGACCCGGGCTACGACGGCGAGGATGCGGCCTATCCAAACCTGGTCTGCCTGGCGGTGCGCATGCTGCGCAACCGCGGTATCGGCAGCGGGCCGGATGCCGAAGTGCCGCAGGAGCTGTTCGATCGCCTGGGTATTACCCGCGAAAAAGCCAACGACGCGGTGAACAAGGTGCTTGCCGCCGAAGCTGCGCTACGTGCGCTGGCGATGCAGTTCAATACCCCACACTGACGGCCGATGCCATCGGGTCTGCGCCAAAGGCTGCAGGCCCGGCGGCAGATCCGGATTCAGGCACCGTCAAGTACTGGCGCGAAAGCTCACCCGCGCATTCACCAACCCCTCTCCGGCGCGCTCCAGGCTGACTTCCGTAACGCTCACCCCCTGGCCCTGCAGCGTGTCGAACCAGCGCAGCAGCAGCGCATAGGAAGCGCCCGGCAGGCTGACCTGCAGACTGCCGTCGCTACCGTTGTCGAAACTCTCGATCAGCAGATTGCCCTGCTGCGCGCTTTCGGTGATCACGCCCTGCAGCTGCTCCGGCGCCAATTCGACCTGATTGCTGCGCTCCATCTGCCGCGCCAGTTCGGTGTTCTGCTCCATATAGGCGTGCAGCTCGCGCTGCGCCTGGTAGTACTCGCGAGCATCGGCGGCCTGGCGCTGGGCCGGCAGCCACAGCCAGAGGTAGAACAGCACCGCGAGCAGAAAGGCGCCAAGCAGGCTCAGCGAGGTGCGCTCGCGTGGGGCCAGCCGTTGCCAGCGCTGCCACAGTGGAGAATCGGCGAGGCGCACGGCCAGTTGTTGCTTGAGATTCATCATCAGCCTCCGATCACCACGCGCGCACTGACGCCGTCGCCTTCACGACTGGCCGAGCCCAGCTGCACGCTCTGCCCCGCTTCACCCAGACGCCGGCGCAGGGTTTCCAGCGTGGCAAAGTCCATCGCCTGTACCTGCAGCGCCAGATCACCGCGATCCTGGTTGTAGTCGAGCTGGCCGATGGTCACCGGAATGCCATCTTCCAGCGCTGCGGCGGCATGGTCGAGCAGACGCAGGAAGCCCGCCTGACCACCGCTGCCGCGGGCCAGGTGATCATCGAACTGCGCGCGCATGTTGACGATGCGGATGTCCTCGGGAAACAGCTCGCGATAGAGCGCCAGACTGGCCTCGGCGTAGGCATCGCCCTGACGCTGGAAATACCAGGCCTGACTCAGGTTGAAGCCCAGCTGCACCAGCAGGATCAGGCCGGCTACGGCGAACAACGGTTTCCAGTAGCCGAGGCCGGTGTTGCCGACTTCCACGGCGAAGTCGCCCTGCGCGAGGTTGATCGCTGCCGCGCGCTGCGCACCGAGAAACGCATAGGGGTCGTCCACCTGCCGATAGTCGTCGAGCGCCAGCGGCGGCTCGCTTTCGCTGCCCTGGGCATGCCAGGGCGCCGGGCAGAAGGCGGAAAGCTGTGGCCAGTCCTCGCTGGCGAAAGCGAGTCGTGTCTCACCGATGCCGCCGAGCAGCCCACGCTCACCGATGAACAACAGCTGCGTGTCCTCGCGCGGCAGCAGATCGGCGTCGACATGAATCGCCACGATCAGCAGCCCCAGCTCGCGCAGCTGCTCCAGCCAATCGGCCAGCAGCTGGCGACGAATCGCCACGACGCGCTGGCGGCCATCCGGCAGCGTTTCGCCCAGGGCCAGATGCAGATCATCGACGTTTTCGGCGAGCAGCTCCTCGGCGGCGTAGGCCAGCGCCTGCTGCATCCAGCGCGCCTTGCGGGTCGGGAGAGTGACGGCGAAAAAGCTGCAGACTTCGGCCGGCAGAATCAGGCTGATCGCGCCACTGCCACCGCTGCAGTCGGCCAGGGGCTGCCAGCGGCCAGGGCCGTCCTTGGGCAGCCAATAGACACGCGTATCGCCATCGAGCCTGGCAGGGCTGTCGGCGGGCAGAAACAGGCAATCCATGATCTAGCGTTCTCCATCGGATGAGCGAGCCAACCGGGCAGGCTGGCCAAGATTTCGCGCGAGCACGCGCACGCTGCCGTCCTGCTCGCGTTGCAACAGGCTGACCAGCGCCAACCGGCGGTCGCCCAGGCGCACTTCGCTGGTGGCCTGGAAGAATTGACTGCCAACCGCCAGCGCAGTGCCCTGCAGCGTAGTCCCGGCCAGCGCCGGTTGCGCGAGGAACGCCGCGCTGTTGCGAAACGGCGCGGCGCGGCGCAATTCCACCAGCGACTCGGCCGCACCGAGGCTGAGATTGTCGCTCAGGCTGGACAGCACCATCGCGCTCGCCGTATTCACGTTCAGCGGCACGTTGGGCGGCAACGCAGCGACATAGGGCGCCAGCCGCTGGAAGTCCTCCTCGCGCATGTCCAGCAGCAGGCGCAGCTCGGACAGGTCATGCAACCGGCGCCCGGCATTGCGGTACGGCGGGTCGAGCGCGAGATAGGCATTGTCTTCGGCACCGAATTCGCCGCTCGCCTGCTGGTCAGGGTCGAGCCAGTCGAGCAGGCGCTCGGCATACGGCGCGCTGATCTGCAGGCGCAGCAAGAGGCGGCGAAACTGCTCGACTGCTGCAGTATTGGGCTGCTGGTCGCGGAGCAGGTCGTTGAGATTGAAGCGCCCGGCCAGATCCTCGATGCGCACCAGAATCTCGCCCTGATCGATCTCGAATGCCGGCAACGGCTGCGCCCAGGGTTCGAGCAGATGATCGACCGCCGCGGCCTCACCATTGGCGCCCGTCTCGCCAGTCGCGCCGGTCCGCAGATCGCGAGCGAGGATGGCCTGCGCCAGCGCCTCGCCGCCCAGCGCGTAATGCCAGGCCTGGCGCGCCTGCAGCTGGTTGCTGCTGGCACGGATGCTGAGCTGCTGGCGCGCCACCATCGCCGCGCTGACCACGGTGACGATGGCCACCACCAGCAGCACGGTGATCAGGGCAACGCCGCGCTGGCGCCTCATTGCGGCAGCTCCCCTTCGAACGGCTCGGGCACGCCCTCGGCACCCGGCAATGCCTGCTGCGTCGCCTGCTCGGCAGCATCCGGCAGCCGCAGCACGCGCGTAACCCGACCGTAGCGGGCATGTTCGATACTCAGCTCCAGCCCGACCGGCAAGCGCTCGGCAGCGTCTTCCGGGCTGCCGCGGCCGAAATCGAATGGCGGCCACTCCTCGTGCCACACGGCCTCCTCGTCCAGATAGCGCAACTGCAGGCCCTGCACGTTCTCCAGCACCCGCTGCACGCGTGGCTCACTGTCGAGGTCGCGGTCGAGCACCACCCAGTAGACGCGCTCGAGGTTGTCGCCAGCCAGGCGCCAGCGCACCCGCTGCAGATTGGCGCGGCGCAGTCCGGTGGGGTTGCGCCAGCCGGCGCGGGTCAGCTCCAGCACCGGCGCGCCATCCTCACCGCCCAGTTGGCCGATAAAGGCGTTGCGCTCGTCACCGAAGCCGTCGCGAATCGGCCGCCCGATCACCTGTTGCAGGTCGCGCTCGAAGGCCCACACCGCACGGCTCAGCTCGCGCAACTGCAGCTCCTGGGCGCGCACGGCCTCATCGCTCTGCAGCACCGCCTCGAGCATGCGGTAAGTGCCGAGGCCAAGCAGCGCGAACAGGGCGATGGCAATCAGCAGTTCGAGCAGGGTGAAGCCGGCGCAGTCGCGCGGGCGAACGTTCATTGGCGCGCCACTCCCGGGCCGACCGCAATGAAGCCGGTGAGGCTGGTCACCGCTCGCTCAGACACCGAACCGCTGCGTCCGCGCGGCGTCTGCAGCGCGACCCAGACGGTTACGCGCAGCAGGCCAGGGTCGGCGCTGGCCTCGATTTCACTGAGCGTTTGCCACTTGCGGCTGCCGTAATCCAGCTCCTGGGTTTCGCGGCCGATGGCAGGCGGGGTCTGCTGCAACTGCAGTTCGCTGATGCGGTTGTCGGCGATCCAGCCCGCCAGGGTCAGTTCTTCCAAACGCACTGCGTTAGTCAGACTTCGTCCGGCAGCGGTAAGCACCACCGCCGACACGCTGGCGAAGATCGCCAGTGCCACCAGCACTTCCAGCAGAGTGAAACCGCGGCCGGCCCTGGCCGAGCGTCTGCTCATCGCCTGTCCTCGATGACTTTCGCCTCAGGCAAACGAAAGCCGTCGCTGGCGATCAGCCAGGCACCGCCGCGCGGCTTGCGTTCGGACAGCCGCAGGCTGAACGGCGATAGCTCGCCGCTGGAAAGGATCAGCAGTTGCGGTTCCAGTCGCGGTGCCCGCCGTGCCGTGCGCTCATCATCGCGGGACAGCCCGGCGCGGTCGTCCTCGCGCTGGGTCGGCGCCACCAGTTCCAGCGGCGTGCCGTCCAGTTCCAGATCCAGGCGCATCCACTCCGGCACCTTGTGCACCTTGCGTCGCTCGACTTCCAGCCAGCGTGTGGCCGCCTCGTCGTAGCGCAGTACGCGATAGCCCTCGCTGTTGACCAGCAGGCCGTACTCCCGGCTGTCGAGCACCGCCTCGTCGCTGAGCACGCCGATCAGCGCGGCCAGGCGGCGCGCCTCGTCACGCAGCTCGCGCGAGGTGCTCGAACCGCCGACACTGAGCACCGCCACGCTGACCAGAATGCCCAGCAGGACGATCACCACCAGCAGTTCGATCAGCGTGAAGGCGCGGGCGCGCTGCCGCATCGATTAGAGGTCCCAGTTACCGATGTCGGCGTTGAGGTCGCTGCCGCCGGGCTTGCCGTCGGCGCCGAAGGAGTACAGGTCGAACTGGCCCTGGGTACCTGGCGACAGGTACTGGTAGTCGTTACCCCAAGGGTCCTTGGGCAGGCGCTTGAGATAACCGTCGCGGTTCCAGTTCTTCGGTTGCGGATTGCCGGAAGGCTTTTTCACCAGCGCATCCAGGCCCTGCTGGGTGCTGGGGTAGGTGAAGTTGTCCAGCTTGTACATATCCAGCGCAGCGCCGATGGCCTTGATGTCGCCTTTGGCCACGGTGACCTTGGCCTGATCCGGCCGGCTCATCACCTGCGGCACCACCAGCGCGGCAAGGATGCCGAGGATGACCACCACCACCATAATTTCGATGAGGGTGAAGCCCCCTTGCGTGCGTCGTTGCAACTTCATTGTCGTTACCCCACCAGTTGGTTGAGAGAAAGGATCGGCATCAGGATCGCCAGCACGATGACCAGCACTACAGCCCCCATGAACACCAGCATGAACGGTTCGAACAGGCCGACCAGCAATGACACCTGGGCGGCAAGGTCGTTCTCCTGATTGCGCGCGGTTCGCGCCAGCATCTGATCCAGTTCACCGGATTTCTCGCCGCTGGCGATCATGTGCAGCATCATCGGCGGAAATTCGCCGGTGGCGTCGAGGGCGCGGGTCAGGCTGCTGCCCTCGCGCACCTTCTGCGCGGCCTCGACCACCCGCTCACGGATGCGCAGGTTGGCGATCACCGCGGCAGCGATGGACAGCGCCTCCACCAGCGGCACGCCACTCTTGGTCAGGATCGCCAGGGTCGAGGCGAAGCGCGCGGTATTGGTCGCCCGGCTCAGGCGGCCGATCAGCGGTATCCGCAGAATGAACGCATGCCAGCGCAGGCGTACGGCCGGGTCGCGCAATGCCGCCCGCATGGCCAGGAACGCGGCGATGATGCCGAGCACGATCAGCCAGCCCCAGTTCTTCACCACATCGCTGGTAGCGATCAAGCCGCGGGTCAGCGCCGGCAATTCCTGGCCGGTGTTGACGAACACCTTGACCACGTCCGGCACCACGTAGCCCAGCAGCAGCACGACGATGGCCAGCGAGGCGACCATCAGGATCACCGGATAGAGCAGCGCCAGCTGGATCTTCTGCCGCGACTGCTGGCGCTGGTCGGTGTAGTCGGCAAGCTGGTCGAGCACCAGCCCGAGATGGCCGGCGTGCTCTCCGGCCGCCACGGTGGCGCGGTAGAGTTCGGGAAAGGCCGACGGATATTCGCGCAGCGCCGCGGCAAGGCTGTGGCCCTCCATCACCCGCGCACGCACGGCCAGCAGCATCGACTTGATCTTCGCCGAGGTGGACTGCGCCGCCGCCGCGCGCAGGGCCTCCTCGATCGGCAGCGCGGCCTGCACCAGCGTCGCCAGCTGGCGGGTGACCAATGCCAGATCGCGCGCCGACAGCCCGCGGCCGAAGCTGAAACCGCCACGGCTGACGTCTTCCTTGGACTTGGCCTGCTTCACCTCCAGCGGCGCCCACTGCTTCTCTCGCAGCAGCTGCCGCGCCTGACGCGGGCTGTCGGCCTCGATCAGGCCTTTCTGCTCACGGCCACGCGGGTCGAGGGCAAGATATTCGAAGGCAGCCATCAGGCGGTCTCCAACATGGGCGATTCGCGGTCACGGCCGCTCCCACCTGAACTGCCTGGGTGCATGGAAGTGGCCCTGGCCGCGAATGGCGCCATGACGCACCACCTGCCGCTCCGCAGCTGCCTCACCAGGCGAGCCGGAAACAACCTCATCCCCTCATTCCTCACGCGTCACCCGCAGCACTTCCTCGATGGTGGTCACGCCTTCGCGCACCTTGCGCAGGCCGTCGTCGCGGATGCTCGGCCCCAGTACCCGCGCGTGACGCAGCATGTCCTGCTCGCTGGCGCGGGTGTGCACCATGGTGCGCAAGGCATCGTCGAACAGCACCAATTCGTAAATGCCGGTACGCCCGCGGTAACCGAGCCCGCGACACTGCTCGCAGCCTTCGGCGTGATACAGCGTGGGTGCGTTGTCCGGACTCACACCGAGCAGCGCGCACTCGGCGGCATCGGCGACGTAGGCACGTTTGCAGTCATTGCACAGCACCCGCACGAGGCGCTGGGCCAGCACACCGAGCAGCGAGGAGGAAATCAGGAACGGCTCGACGCCCATGTCCACCAGGCGCGTGACGGCGCCGATGGCGCTGTTGGTGTGCAGCGTGGAGAGCACCAAGTGGCCGGTCAACGAGGCCTGCACCGCCATGTCGGCGGTTTCCTGATCGCGGATCTCGCCGACCATCACCACGTCGGGGTCTTGGCGCAGGATGGCGCGCAGGCCGCGGGCGAAGGTCATGTCGACCTTGGTGTTGACCTGCGTCTGGCCGATGCCTTCGAGGTGGTATTCGATGGGGTCCTCGACGGTGAGGATATTGCGCGTGCGGTCATTGAGCGTGGTCAGCGCAGCATATAGCGTGGTGGTCTTGCCCGAGCCGGTAGGGCCGGTGACCAGAATGATGCCGTGGGGCTTCTTCACCGCCTGTTCCAGGTGGTCGCGGTCCTGCTCGTTCATGCCCAGGTGGCGCAGGGTCAGGCGCCCGGCCTGCTTGTCGAGCAGACGCAACACCACCCGCTCACCATTGGCCGAAGGCAAGGTGGAAACGCGGATGTCCACCTCGCGCCCGCCGACCCGCAGCGAGATGCGCCCGTCCTGCGGGATGCGCTTCTCGGCGATATCCAGCTTGGCCATGACCTTGATCCGTGAGACCAGCAGCGCTGCCAGCTCGCGCTTTGGCTGCACCACTTCACGGAGGATGCCGTCAACGCGAAAGCGGATCACCAGGCGCTTCTCGAAGGTTTCGATATGGATATCCGAGGCGTTCTCGGCGATCGCCTCGCCGAGAATGGCGTTGATCAGGCGGATGATCGGCGCGTCGTCCTCCTGCTCCAGCAGGTCCTCGGTTTCCTGGATCTGGTCGGCCAGGCTGGCCAGGTCGAGGTCGTTGCCCAGCCCCTCGACCATCAGCATCGCCGCCGAGGAATCATGCTGATAGGCCGCGCCAAGCGCCTGTTCGAAATCCGCCTGCGGCAGCCATTGCATCGGCAAGCGCATACCGACCACCCGCTGCGCCTCCTGCACCGCAGTCAGCGCGGCACCTTCGCGCAGGCCCAGACGCAGCTCACTGCCGCGCTCCAGCAGGATCACGCCGTGCCGCCGCGCAAAGGCGAACGGCAGACGGCGCTGGGCCGGCTGTTCGAGCAGCGTGGTGACTTCGTTTACATCGAGTTCGGACATCGTGCAGCTCCACCAGCGATACGCAGCGACCCGACGTCACTGCGTTCGAAACACTCCAATCGGGTCCAACCAGCCTAGTTGGACTACAAGGATTGGATGACATTTCAACGGGCGCGCGTTTTTCCTGCATATCGACTTAACCCGACACCAAGGTCGGAGGCGCTTGGCACCGCTGACGAATACCCCGTCAATGGCGCGTCATTCATGATGCGGCCGTGTCGTGTGCCTGGCGCGGACGACTTGGACGTACGCAGAGCCAAACAGGACGCAATCTGCAGCGAAGCGCGGAAAACAGGCAGTCATCCTGCGACCGGCGCGTCAAATACAATCGTTTGATTGAAACAGTTGTTTGATTTTTTCAAGGCTTGCAGAATGCCGCGCCGGGCGATCCGTTTTTGCGCTTCGCCCGGCTGGCTTCACCTGTTCCATACCCCGTCCGCCAGAGCAGCGGGCGGGTGAAAAGCACGTCGGTGCGCGGTCCGCCGCAGCACCGGTCATGATCACGCAGGAGAACAACAACAATGCACATCGGTGTTCCTCTCGAAACCCACTCCGGGGAAACGCGCGTCGCCGCGACCCCGGAAACCGTCAAGAAACTGATCGGCCAAGGGCACCGGGTGACGCTGCAAAGCGGCGCCGGGTTGCTTTCCAGCGTGCCGGACAGCGCCTATGAAGCGGTCGGCGCGACCATCGGCGATGCGGCCGCGGCACTTGCCGCCGAGCTGGTGCTGAAGGTCAATGCGCCGGACGAGACCGAACTGGCGCAGATGCAGTCCGGCAGCGTGCTGCTGGGCATGCTCAACCCGTTCGACAATGACTGCATCGCGCGCATGGCTGCCCGCGGTATCACCGCCTTCGCCCTGGAGGCCGCGCCGCGTACGTCCCGTGCACAGAGCCTGGACGTGCTCTCGTCGCAGGCCAACATCGCCGGCTACAAGGCGGTGCTGGTCGGTGCCCATCACTACCCGCGCTTCATGCCGATGCTGATGACCGCCGCCGGTACGGTGAAGGCCGCGCGCGTGCTGATCCTCGGCGCCGGCGTCGCCGGGCTGCAGGCCATCGCCACGGCCAAGCGCCTGGGTGCGGTGGTCGAGGCTTCGGACGTGCGCCCAGCGGTGAAGGAGCAGATCGAATCGCTCGGCGCCAAGTTCGTCGACGTGCCGCTGGAGACCGACGAGGAGCGCGAATGCGCCGAAGGCGTCGGTGGCTATGCGCGGCCGATGCCGGCCTCGTGGATGGCGCGTCAGGCGCAGGCGGTGCACGAGCGCGCGCTGCAGTCGGACATCGTCATCACCACCGCGCTGATCCCTGGCCGCAACGCGCCGACGCTGCTGCAGGAAGCCACCGTCGAGCAGATGAAGCCCGGCTCAGTGATCGTCGACCTGGCGGCCGGCCATGGCGGCAACTGCCCGCTGACCGAGATCGATCAGGTGGTGGTGCGCCACGGTGTGACCATCGTCGGCCAAGCCAACCTGGCGACGCTGGTGCCGGCCGACGCCTCGGCGCTGTACGCCCGCAACCTGCTGGATTTCCTCAAGCTGGTCATCGACAAGGACGGCCAGTTCCAGCTCAACCTCGAAGACGACATCGTCGCCGCGTGCCTGATGTGCCGCGACGGCCAGGTCGTGCGGACCAACGGTTAAGGGAGACGCGAACATGGATCTGATTTCAGACGGCATCTACAACCTGATCATCTTCGTGCTGGCGATCTACGTCGGCTACCACGTGGTCTGGAACGTCACCCCGGCTCTGCATACGCCGCTGATGGCGGTCACCAACGCGATCTCGGCGATCGTCATCGTCGGCGCCATGCTGGCCGCCGCGCTGACCGTCACCCCGCTGGGCAAAGCGATGGGCACCCTGGCCGTGGCGCTGGCCGCGGTCAACGTGTTCGGGGGCTTCCTGGTCACCCGTCGCATGCTGGAAATGTTTAAGAAGAAGGACCGCAGCGCGGCCAAGGCGGAGGGCAAGTAAGCCATGAGCATGAACCTGATCACCCTGCTCTATCTGGTTGCCTCGGTGTGCTTCATCCAGGCACTGAAGGGCTTGTCCCACCCCACCACCTCACGTCGCGGCAACCTGTTCGGCATGATTGGCATGGGCCTGGCCGTACTGACCACGGTCGGCCTGATCTTCAAGCTCGGCAGCGAGCTGGCCACCGCCGGCATCGGCTACGTGATCGTCGGCCTGCTGATCGGCGGCAGCGTCGGCACCGTCATGGCCAAGCGCGTCGAGATGACCAAGATGCCCGAGCTGGTCGCCTTCATGCACAGCATGATCGGCCTGGCCGCGGTATTCATCGCGATTGCCGCGGTGGTCGAGCCGCAGTCGCTGGGCATTGTCGAGCACATGGGCTACGCCATTCCGGTGGGCAACCGCCTGGAGCTGTTCCTTGGTGCGGCCATCGGTGCCATCACCTTCTCCGGTTCGGTGATCGCCTTCGGCAAGCTGTCAGGCAAGTACAAGTTCCGCCTGTTCCAGGGCGCCCCGGTGGTATTCAAGGGCCAGCACATGGTCAACCTGGCCGTGGGCCTGGCGATCGTCGGCCTGGGTCTGGTCTACACCTTCACCGGCAACCTGACCGCCTTCGCGATCGTGGTGGCGCTGGCCTTCGTCATCGGCGTGCTGATCATCATCCCCATCGGCGGTGCGGACATGCCGGTAGTGGTGTCGATGCTCAACAGCTACTCGGGCTGGGCGGCCGCCGGTATCGGCTTCTCGCTGAACAACTCGATGCTGATCATCGCGGGCTCACTGGTGGGCTCGAGCGGCGCGATCCTCTCGTACATCATGTGCAAGGCGATGAACCGCTCGTTCTTCAACGTGATCCTCGGCGGCTTCGGTGCCGACGCCGATGCCGGCGGCCCGGCGGGCGCGCAGCTGGAACGCAACGTCAAGTCCGGTTCGGCCGACGACGCCGCCTTCCTGCTAACCAACGCCGACACCGTGATCATCGTTCCCGGCTACGGCTTGGCGGTGGCCCGCGCACAGCACGCGCTGATGGAGCTGGCGGAGAAGCTGACGCACATGGGCGTGACCGTGAAGTACGCGATTCACCCGGTCGCCGGCCGCATGCCGGGACACATGAACGTGCTGCTGGCCGAAGCCGAGGTGCCCTACGAGCAGGTTTTCGAGATGGAGGACATCAACTCCGAGTTCGGCCAGGCCGACGTGGTGCTGGTACTTGGCGCCAACGACGTGGTCAACCCGGCGGCGAAGAACGACCCGAAGTCGCCCATCGCCGGCATGCCGATCCTTGAGGCGTACAAGGCCAAGACAGTCATCGTCAACAAGCGCTCCATGGCCAGCGGCTATGCCGGCCTGGACAACGAGCTGTTCTACATGGACAAAACCATGATGGTCTTCGGCGACGCCAAGAAAGTCGTCGAGGACATGGTCAAGGCCGTGGACTGATCACCTCGCGCCGAAACGAAAAACCCCTCCCGGCCATGCCGCGAGGGGTTTTTCTTTGCCTGTCGAAGGTCAGACGCTGAAGCCGAACACCTCACCCAAGTGCCGGCGATAGCGCTCGACATCCGCCTCGACCTGCGGCCGCTTCATCACGTCTACACAGAGGAAGGTCGGCAGACCCTGCAGGCCGAGAAACTCGTTGGCCTTGTGGAACGGCAGGTAGACCGCATCCACGCCCTTGCCGGCGAAGAAATCACTGGGATCGTCAAAGGCCTGCTGTGGCGCGTTCCAGGTCGCGGAAATCATGTAGCGCTTGCCCTGCAACAGACCGCCGCTGCCGTATTTCTGCGAGGCGTCGGAGCGGGTGCGGCCGTCGTTGGCGTAGAGGCTGCCGTGGCCGGCGGTGAACACCTCGTCGAGGTACTTCTTCACCGTCCAGGGTGCGCCCATCCACCAGCCGGGCATCTGATAGATCAGCGCATCGGCCCAGAGGATTTTCTCCACCTCCTGCTGCACGTCGTAGCCAGCATCGATCTCGGTGGTACGGACCTCGAAGCCGGCCGCCGTCAAAGTTTCGTTGGCTGCCTGATGCAGCGTGGCGTTGTACTGGCCGGCCGAGTGGGCGAAGGCCTTGCCGCCGTTGAGTAGCAGAATCTTCTTCATGGGAATGCCTCAGCAACAGAATGGCGCGCAGCTTAGCCACCCCTGCGCACCGCTCCCAGACCGTAACGGGCAAATGATCTTTGCGCTGCAGTCACGAATCCGCCGCTGATTGGCTTCGAGTCAGCTCGCTTTTGCGACCGCTGTTGTTTCTGGTCGCGACGCATAGCGCTGCGCCAGTACCGCGCAGACCATCAGCTGAATCTGGTGGAACAGCATCAACGGCAGGATCAGCGTGCCCAGCGCACCGCCGGCGAACAGCACCTGCGCCATGGGGATGCCGGTGGCCAGGCTCTTCTTCGAGCCGGCGAAGAGAATGGTGATGCGGTCCTCCAGGTCGAAGCCCAGCCAGCGCGCCGCCAGCCAGGTGATCAGCAGGGCCAACGCGAGTAGCAGACAGCAGGCCAGCACCAGCCCCAGCAGCTGCGGCAGCGGCACCTGCTGCCAGATGCCCTCGACCACCGCATGGCTGAACGCGGTGTAGACCACCAGCAGGATAGAGCTCTGGTCGACGTTCTTTAGCCAGCCCTTGTTGCGCGCCACCCAGTCGCCAATCCAGCGCCGCGCGATCTGTCCGGCGATGAACGGCAGCAGCAGCTGCACGACGATCTTGCCGATAGCATCCAGCGTCGAGCCGCCTTCGCCCTGCGCGCCCATCAGCAGCAGTACCAGCAGCGGCGTGAGGAAGATGCCGATCAGGCTGGAAGCCGCCGCGCTGCATACCGCCGCCGGGATATTGCCGCGCGCCAGGGAGGTGAAGGCGATGGCCGACTGCACCGTGGCCGGCAGGGCGCAGAGATAGAGGATCCCGAGATACAGCTCCGGCCCGATCATCGGCGTCAGCACCGGACGCAACGCCAGGCCGAGCAGCGGGAACAGCACGAAGGTGCAGCTGAATACAAGCAGATGCAGGCGCCAATGGCCCATGCCGGCGAGGATCGCAGTGCCGGACAGCTTGGCGCCGTGCATGAAGAACAGCAGGCCGATGGCCAGGTTGGTGATCCACTCGAACACCACCACGCCCTGCCCGCGCGCCGGCAGCAGCGTGGCAATGGCCACCGCGCCGAGCAGGGCGAGGGTGAAATTGTCCGGTAGCAGGCGGGGTCTGGCCATGGGCGCTCCTGATGCGTGTGGCTTGCAGCGAATGGCTCAGGAGTCTACTGTCGGCGCGAACATCCGACTAACGCTATCAGCCACACAAATGTCGAGAAAAGGACAGGCCAGCCTCGCCCAACGCAGCATTCCGGTCATGGATGCGCTGCCCCGACCGCTGTTCGCCCGCAGCGAATCCCTCGCCGAACGGACCATCACACCCCGCCACAGCCACCCCTGGGCGCAGCTGTCCTACGCCATCAGCGGCGTGTTGCGCGTGCATACCGAGCGCGGGCGCTTCCTCGCTCCGCCGCAGCGCGCCATCCTGATTCCGCCGGGCCTGCTGCACGAGGTGATCAGCTCGCCGCAGACCGAGATGCGCAGCCTGTACATCGACCAGCGCGCCGTGGCCTGGGCGCCCGAGCATTGCCAGGTGCTCGCAGTCAGCCCACTGCTGCGCGAGCTGATCCGCGCCTTTGGCGCGCTGCCGGCGGAGTATGACGAGCAAGGTGCCGAAGGCCGCCTGGCAGCGGTGCTGCTGGACCAGCTGCGGGCGGCGCCGGCAATTGGCTATTCCCTGCCCTGGCCCGGGGATGCCCGGCTTCGTCAGCTGTGCGAAGCGCTCTATGAGCAACCCGATCTTCCGCTCAGCCTTAAGCAATGGAGTGAGCGCCTGCAGGTCTCGGAGAAAACGCTGACGCGCCAGTACCAGCGTGACACCGGCCTCAGCTTCCGCGCCTGGCGCCAGCGCCTGCGCCTGCTCAGCGCGCTCCCTCTGCTGGAGCAGGGCCAGCCGGTAACCGACGTCGCGCTGGCCTGCGGCTACGAATCCACCTCGGCGTTCATCGCGGCCTTCGGCCAACAGTTCGGCACCACACCGGGCGCTCTGGCGCGCACACCGGGCCGATAGGAACAGCAGCCAAAACAGTTGGCGCATTCGCGACCAATACAGTTTCATCCATTCTGGAACTGCACCGGCACAATCGAGAATCCCTGTGGCTGTTGCACTTGGCTGACGCGCGCGATCCTGTACTCCCATAACCCGTACCCGGTCACACCGGGAAGGAGCGCGGCATGGACCGCACGCTGTCTCGTCCGTACGTCGCCACCCGCGCCCGCCGCAACTGGCTACAGCTGCTGCAAGTGTTGCAGCGCTGGCAGCGCAACTACCGTACCCGGCAGCAACTGGCGCAACTTGACGACCGCCAGCTGGCGGATGTCGGCATCAGCCATAGCGACCGCGCGGCGGAACTGGACAAGCCGTTCTGGCGCTGAGGCGTCCTTCCGCGCCTACTCATTCGAGCCTATGCTGCGTGCTGCAAGGCCGCAGCATCGGGAACGACGCACCCATGGCGCGGTCTAGAGCCTCATCACTGGAGATCTGCCATGTCCCGAATCCTGCTCCCCTTCTTCGCTGCCGGCCTGCTGCTGAGCGGCGCTGCCTCGGCAGCCAGTTTCACCGCCACCACCGACATGGTGGTCGGCGGCCTGATCAATACCGTGGATGCCACCTCGGACCTCACCTCGTCCCTGCGCGACGACAAGCTGGTGCTCGACGCCCGTGACGATGCCGCGCGCTTCGTTGCCAGCCGTGGTGATCTGCGCGGCGCCCATCTCGAGGCGGCGCTGCAGCACATTCGCAGCCAGCAACCACAATTGCAGGCCAGCGACCTGCAGCTGGCCGAGGCGATACTCGCCCTTTGATGAGCCTGGCAGCGGACGCTGCCGAAACCTGCGGATGCAACCGGGCACTGGCTCTGCAGCAGGTGTTTCGCTAGCCTTGGCGCCGTTTTACTCGGCAACAGGGTTCACATGCGTTCGTTTTCCATCGCCATTCTGCTTATCGCTTTCACCGCCGGCTCAGCGTACGCCCTCGATGTCACCACCGCAGGCGTCGTGCAGACCAGCTACGTCAGCAGCCAACTGACCAGCGCCCCCTTCGACAACAAGCTGATCGCCGAGGCCCGCGACGACGCGGCCGGCTTCGTCGCCAGCGAAGGCCAGCTCGCAGCGGCTCGCCTGCAGGCGGCCATGGCGCGGCTGCGCCAGGAACACCCGGAGCTCGCCGCCAGCGACCTGGAACTGGCCGAAGCGATCCTCGTCCAATAATCGCACCGGCTGCCGGTGCCCCGACCCGTGAGAAATTCATCCATGCACAAGCTTTTGCTCGCCGCCCCGCTGGCGCTGGCCATTGCCGCGGGCACAGCCCAGGCGCAGACCCTCGTCGCCACCAGCAACATCGTGGTACGCGCGCTGGACCGCAGCATCAACTTCACCTCCGATGTCACCAGCCGCATCAGTGACATGAAGGTCGTCGTCGAAGCGCGTGAAGACGCCGCCAGCTTCGTCGCCAGCGCTGGCGAAATCCGCGGTGCCCATCTGGAGGCCGCGATCGGCACCCTGCGCAGCGAATTCCCCGCAGCGCGCAATGCCAGCGACCTGCAACTGGCCGAAGCCATCCTCGCCCTGTGACCCGCCTCGGTGCGTGGCTGCTGGCGAGCTGCCTGAGCCTGGCCAGCATCGCGGCTCATGCCGAGCTGCGCCTGGTTCTCGACTCACGCACGCTGAACGCCGAGCAACGCGCCGCCAGCCAGGCGCTGCTGGACGAAGCCATGGCCGCCCTGCCCCCGCGCCTGGTGCAGAGTCTCGATCGCGAGGTGCGCGTGCAATGGCGCGACAACCTGCCGGACCAGGCCTATGGCCGCGCCGGCGGCAAGCGCCTGGAGCTCAACCGCCGCCTGCTGCCGGCGCTTACCGACGGCAGCGCTGCCGAGCAGAAGACCAATCGCCCCCACGGGACGGTGCGCCGCGAGCTGCTCGCCACCGTCATTCACGAAGTGGCGCATCTCTATGACCGCGCGCGCCTGTGGTCGCCCAGTCAGCACCTGCTGCAGGGCCAGTGCCGTCAGCGCGCCAGCCACCTCGGGCAGGTCGGCCTGCCGGATCACTGCCGGGGACAGATCGACCGCCGCTTCACCCTCAGCGATGAGCCGCGCCTGCTCGATCTGGCCGGCTGGCCGCAACGGGTCGGCAAGCGCGGCCTGCGCGAACAGGACAACGCCCACCTTGCACGCAGCCCAGATCCGTACGAGCTGACCAGCCCGCTGGAATTCGTCGCGGTGAACCTCGAGTACTTCCTGCTCGACCCCAGCTACGCCTGCCGGCGCCCGTCCCTGCACCGCTACTTCAGCGAACACTTCGGCTGGGCACCGGATACCGCTGCCGATTGCACCGAGGACTACCCATTCCTGAATGCTGGTCGCGAGTTCGGCCGCACGCCACTGCTGAGCCTCGATCCGTCGCGCGTCTACGAGGTCGACTACCTGTTCGCCGAAGCAAACGATGCCTGGGTCAGCCGCTGGGGCCACAGCATGCTGCGCCTGGTGATCTGCGCCCCCGGACGCGAACCCGGTCCCGATTGCCGGCTGGATCTGGATCACCACCTGGTATTGTCTTTCCGCGCCTTCGTCGACGATGTGCAGCTGTCGAGTTGGGACGGCCTCACCGGCGTCTATCCCTCTCGCCTGTTCATCCTGCCGTTGGGCCAGGTGATCGACGAATACACCAAGGTGGAGCTGCGCGGGCTGGCTTCGGTGCCGCTGAAACTGCAGCGCGAGGAGATTCGCGCACTGGTCGAGCGCAGTGCCGAACTGCACTGGAGCTACGACGGCGACTACTATTTCCTGTCCAACAACTGCGCGGTGGAAACCCTGAAACTGCTGCGCAGCGGCACGGCGCGCAGCGATCTGGTCGCACTGGACAGCATCATGCCCAACGGGCTGCTGGAAGTGCTGATCCACCGCGGCCTGGCCGACGCCAGCGTGCTCGACGATCCCCGCGAGGCGCTGCGCCTGGGCTACCACTTCGACTCCTACCGCGACCGCTACCAGGCCATGTTCGCCGTGCTCAAGGAACGCCTGGGTCTGCCGCAGGAAAGCGTGGAACAGTGGCTGGAACTCGACGCCGTCGAGCGCCAGCCATGGATCGACCACGCCGACCTGCGCGCCTCTGCCGCCCTGCTGCTAGTCGAACAGGCCGCGCTGCGCCGCCAGCTACTCCTCGCCCAGGACGAACTGAAGAACCGCTACCTCGGCGGCCGCGGTCGGGATGCCACGTTGAACAAAGCCGACGGCGCCCTGCAGGAAATCCTCGCCAACAGCGGCTACCTCAGCCGCCCCGCCGAACTGCTCGACGGCCAAGGCTACGGCCTGCCACAGCCCAGCGAATGGACCCGCCTGGAACGCGAAAGCGAACAACGCCAGCTGCGCCTGAATCAACTGAGCGAAGAGCTGGACCAGGAAGTGCGCGTGCTGCTGGGGGACGAGCGGCGGGAGGAGCTCGAAGCGATCGAAGTGAACCTGGCGCAGATCGGCGAGCATCTGCGTGGACTGCATAAGGCTGGGGGTGGGTTGGAGTTGCCGTGACAAGTTACGTTTCGGTAGTAATCCGATTAGCCAAATAACTCAATTGCAGTAATCGGACACCTACCTCTTGCGTCGGGTACGAGGGTTGACTCACACGTCCAATCCCCGCTCTCGCTCCAGGTCGAGCAAACGTGTAGTCGGGCCATTGGGTTGCAGACGTTCGGTGACGATCTGTGGCCAGCGGTTACGGGAACGCCGCTTGGCAATGTTGTATGTGAACTCCTGCAACCAGTTCATCGGAAAGAAGAGCAAGTGTCCCAAGTAAAGTACCGCATCCGTCCATTCCAAGTAGTTCTTGCCCTCGTTGGCTTCTTTTTTCTCGGCAATCCTTTGCCGCCGGTAGGCAAGAAACCCGGTGGGGTTGGTATGGGCAGAAAGCATTTTCTTGACGTAGGCGTCGGACGCGCTGTGCTGGCCGTCTTCATCGAACCAAGGACCATTGTCCATATAGGCACGTAGCCATTCCCAAAAACCCTTCTGCATTTGAAGAGTTTTACCCATTGGTAAACCGAGGCTTACCAGCAAGGCAGTATCGGGCTCACCGAGGCGGCGTACGAGGATTTCCAGTGAGGCATTTCGCATACCCCCGGTATGTGGACCAACCATAACGAACTCGCCTGCCAGCGCCTGTATACTGTCCCAGGGGCTGTGGTACAGCTTGCCGTTGTGATCGAAATAGACTTCTCGGGTGCGGCGGTTGAAGAGTATCGGTAAGGGGAGTGGACGGCGGGTTTCCCATAAGAAGACTGGTAGGACAATACTGATGGTCAATAAGAGTGTAAAAAGTGCATCACTAATATCTCCCTGTAATGCGAATACCAAGGAGAACATAATCATCACTAATCCGCCGGTTCCTCCTACTGCCCCGGTGAGCATTCCTCGATCAGTATCCCCGCCGGGCTTCAGTGCTAGGTAATGCTCGGTATGTTCATCGGTAACGAACATCTCCCAAGGCTTTTCACCAGTGGGTTCATTGGCGCGCAACAGCAAATTCGGGGCCTGCCCGAAGCGATTACGGGCTTGCTGGATTAGGTCACTTACAGCCATGCAAGCTCCTTGATTTCTATGGGGGGGAGAGTCAGTCCCTCGACGGGTGAATAGCTCAGCTCACCGCGAATGGCGTCGAGCTTGTCACCGTTCTCTTCGTGATAAACGCGGCGGTAGACAGCCACGCCAGGTTCGGGTTTGACCCGTGTGCCGCCGTGGTGATCGAAGTCCTTCCCGCTCCATTCCACGGCCTTGCGTGTGCCGCCCAAGCCGAAGAAGCTGCCCCAGGTTTCGTGCCCTTTGAAATGGATCATGTCATCAGTCAGCGCACTCTTGCCTGGCAGCCTTAGCAAGACGTAGGTGGTGGTTTGCATGCCACGATATGGATTCAATTCGTTGAGACGGTAAGCCTCGAAACTGATGGGGAATACTACCTTGTAAAACTCGGTCATAGACTTTTCGTAACTGTTCGACCAGTCGGCAGGCCGGGTGCCGAATCGGGTACGTTTAACCCAGGTTTCAAGAGGTGTGTCCTGAGTATATTGGCGAGCAATTACTCCGCCGACGATCAGGATGGTCCACCCCAGAGCGCGGGCGGCCAGGTGTGGCGCCACGCTAACGCCGCGGCCTATGACGGCAGCCTCGCCAGCGATGACTGCGGCGCGTGCGGCACGTATGGCTCGGAAGCTCTGCACGTAAAGGCGCAAGTTGGCGGCGGAGGCCAGGGTCAACCCGACATTGATGGCTGTGGTGTCCAAGTCGCCTGCTTGGTAGCTCTCTAGCGCTTCGATGCCATAGACCAATACGTCGAAGCCAGAGGTCACCGATTGTAGGATCGATGCTTTAGCGCCTACGCCCAGTGCATCAGCCAAAGCTTTCTGCGAAGCGATGTGCGTGGCCCCATTGAGCTTGACTGCTGTTTCCCAGTCGACTTCAGCAACTTTTTGTAGGGTTGCGAAAACAGCAGAAGAAATACCGAACGCGCTACCCATTGCGTTTATGAAGCGTTTGATATTCCGCTCCTGATAAAACTCTTTGCCTGCCCAAACAAAATTCACCCCCGCCACAAGTGCTACCAGGCACTTGATGGGGGCTTTTTCTAGTGTCCTTTTGCCAAGATCAAGCATTCCCTTGAGGTTTACATCCGGCGCCATGGATGTAGGCAAGGGCGGCAAGTCCTTGGCTGGTAGCAGGCGGAAGAACGGCAGTGCCTCGCTGACTGCAACACTGAGTTGTGTGGGTTTTAGACGGGCTGGCAGGTTAGGGCGTGTGCCCATCAGATCGCTCATCCATTCGCCGAGTTGCCGCTGGCTGACGGCCTCGATAGCCAGGCGCTGCTGGCTTCGCGCCAGAGCTGCGGCGAGGTAGAGGCGCCCGGCGGCCTTGGAGCCGTTGTCGGCTTTCTGCAGGCCCAAGCCGACGATGGGAGCGAGCGCTGTGAACAGGGCTTCCAGTGGCGAACCCAGAATATGTCGGCCCAGTTTATCGGCTGCCTGGTTCAGCAATTGCGCCAGTTTGTGTGCTTCGCTCAGCGCGCTTGCGCCGTTGTCTCTTGCGCCGTCAGCCAGCCCTACCAGGGAATTGATTTCGCCGACACCGAGGCGTTTGCCCAAACCCAGTAACGCCCAAACCAACCATGGTTTGCCCTCTTGCTGCTGGAGTGTCAGAGCATCGGTTATGGCCTTGGCTCCGGGACCTGTTGTCGCCGGGCCGAGGCAGGCTGCAGCGAAGTGGAGTTCCAACTCTGCACGTGGATCCGGTTGGGTGATGTCGAAATGGCCACAGGCAGTATCTAGGCTGGCAGGGCCGCGCTGCGCTAGGGTATTTAGCCAGGCTGACCAGAGCTCGCTGAGGCGGCGCACATCGGCGCTGTATTCTTCCTCCTCTTGCGTTTGCTGCTGCCAGGTAGTTTGTAGCAGGCGGTAATCAGTGATGCTGCGCAGTTGGCCGCCGATTTGCGGGTCGCCTTCTGCCAGAGATTTGAGCACGCCTGCCATTGCCCAATCTTCACCGTGCACTTCCCGGGTGACTTTGAACGCCTGCTGACGAGCGCGAAGCAGCTTGGCCAGATCCAGCAGTACGCCCCACGGGTCGTCGATCAAGGCATAGGCTTGTTGCTCGCAGCGCTGCATGTCGTCGAGCAGCTTTGGCCATGCCGGGCGGTGACTGGTAGAGGGCTCGCAACTCCAGCCATACCAGTTGGCGTCCATGTAGTCGCCGATACGTTCGTGAATCGTGCGGGCTTGACCGCTGAAAGGTGCTGCTCCAGGGGTGATGGTGCGCATCACGCGCTGACGTACATCCTCTTTTCCCTTGGCTGATTTGAACTGGCTATCGCTCCACTGGCGAGGCGACCACGCCAGCATGGCCGGTGTTGCAGCGGGAAGGAGTAAATAGGGCAGGCTACGCCCGTCGATGACTTTGCCGCCGCGAGCTGTTTGGGTAAAAACGGCCGCGCTGACACGGTATTCGACCAATTGTTTTAGGCCGCTCTGCCAGACGTACAGCCAGCCATCGCGTAACAGGCGGGCGGTGTAGTTCAGCGGACGGCCCTTGAGTGGCTCGAAGTAATCGCCTATTGCAGGAAAGTCTCCCTGTACAGCTGGCAAGCCATAGGCGCTGGTATCCACTGTCAGGGTCGGGCCGAGCGCATAGCGTAGCGGGAGTACAGCACTGAGCAGGGGGCATCCAGCGACCGTCAAGCTGGATGGGGCGGGAGTTTGGGCAGTCATAGAAGAGCCTCCTGTGCCGTGTCGTCCTGTTCGGCAAGTGCTTCCAGCAGTCGCCAGTCGAGCGTCATTTGCGCGGCGAGATCTAATTCGGCTGGCGCGCCTTCTTTCTCGGGCTGTTCGTTTTGCCAGGCACAGAAGATTGTGCCTTCGTGATGAAGCCAGATGCGTGAGATACGGTGCCAGAATCCCACCGGCCATTGCCCTTCGCGCTGCCATGCCTGATACAGAGGCCGGGCGTCACCCAGGCGTAGCCAGAGTTCGCGATGTTCTGGGGTAAAGATGCGCAGGCGGCGCTGCAGTATGTGCTGCAGATCGTCCATCGAAGCATCGCTTTCCAGCCAGAGACCATCCTTGATTTCGGTTCCGTGTCGCCAGGCGTCATAGGCCATGCTGCCAACCGGAGCATCCAGCAAAATCGGGCCAGCGTCCGCTATGGGTTCATAGGCCGTACCGAGCAATAACGGTCTTGGTTGATGGCTAGGGAAGCACTGATAAAGCCACGCCGTCGCACTCTCGTAACGAGCTCCGTCGAGCAGAATGGCACCGTTTCCATTGGGCATTGGGGCGCTCATGCCTTATCTCCCTTTGATGCCTTAGCGGCTTCGCACACTTCACATACGCCAGCTCGGGTGCTGCGAAACAGCATGTTTTGTTTTATCAGGGCTTCCAGTGGAATTCCCGGCATATCTGCATCCGCTGCCTTCACCTGCCCCGGCAATATCGGCGCCGCGGCCGATCCCTTTCCCGGACTTCCACCCGAGTTCATCCTGATCAAAGGCCCGACCATGGTGATGCCGCTGGCATCGAGTTTGATAAAACTGCCACCAGCCTTGAAGGTCAGCTCGCTGCCGGCTTCGAGCACCACTTTGAGGCCGCTGGAAAGGTGGATTTCATTACCCGCCTCGATGAACTGGCCGGTGCCGATCTTCAGGTGCTGGCTGTTGCCCACGGTGAGGTGGTCGTTGGCGCGGATTTCTGTCTTGCGGTCGGCGTGGGTGGTGCGGTGTTCTTCGGCGCGGAATTCGCTGTAGCTGTTGGCTTCGACGGTGTCGTGGCGCTCGTGGCCGACGCGGATCTTCTGGTCGTGCTCGATGCTCTCGTCCCAGTCGCGCTGGGCGTGGAGGTAGATCTGTTCGGCGCCCTTACGGTCTTCGATGCGCAGTTCGTTGTAGCCGCCACCACCCGGGCTGCTCAGGGTCTTGAACACCGTGCGGGTCTTGTCCGCCGGCAGGTCGTAGGGGACCTGATGCTCCTTGTGGTACAGGCAGCCGGTCACCAGCGGTTGATCGGGATCGCCTTCGAGGAAGGTCACCAGCACTTCCATGCCGACCCGCGGGATGGCGATGCCGCCGTAGCGGTCGCCGGCCCAGCTGGAGCTGACGCGCAGCCAGCAACTGGTCTTGTCATCGGCCTGGGCTTCGCGGTCCCAGTGGAACTGGACTTTTACGCGGCCGTACTCGTCGCAGTGGATTTCTTCGCCGACGGGGCCGGTGACCACGGCGGTCTGGCTGCCGAGCACCTTCGGTTTCGGATGGCAAAGCGTCGGGCGGAAAGGGATATCCCAGGGCGTGGCGCTGAAGCGGTTGCGGTAGCCCTGGACGAAGCCGTCACCGCTATCGACAGGACTGGTGACGGACTCCTCCAACACCTGCGGCTGCTTGCCTTCGTGCAGCACTTCGGTAAGTAGCCAGAGCTGGTTCCAGTCGCTGCGCGTGTGTTCGGTGAGCGGGAGGAAGTGCCCGCTCGCCAGCCGCGGCTGATCGCTTTCGCCTTCGGCCAGCTCGTAGTCGTGGCGATGGCGTTCCAGGGCGCGTTGCGACAGGTGCTTGCCGCGGGCGCGCTCGGTGAAGCGGCCGGGGTAGTCATAGTCCTCGAGAGCGGGCTGGAAGTCGCTGTGGAAAGCGGCCTCCATGCTCAGGCGTGGCTTCTCAAAATCGTAGTCGCGGCGCATAACGCGGCTGGGGCGGGTTTCCAGACGCAGGCCGAAGCGCTTGATCACCGGCTGGTCGGCGACCAGTCCGCTGTCCTGCTGATAGGCGGTGGCAGCGAGCCTGGGGAAGACGGTCTGGTCATCGCCGAAGACCAGGGCATGACCGGCCGCGCTGTGCCTGAAGTGATAGTGAATGCCCTCTTCCTCGCACAGGCGCTGGATGAAGTGCAGGTCCGATTCGTCGTACTGCACGCAGTATTCGCGCGGCGGGTAGATCACCGGGCCGAGCTGGAAACGGTAGGCATCGGCCTGGATGCCGTGTTCCTCGAGCACCCGGGCGATGATCTGCGGCACCGTCAGGTGCTGGAAGATGCGCTGGTTGGTGCGATGGGTAAGGTAGGCCAACTGCGGCACGAGCGTGAGACAGTAGCGGGTCAGGCGCTGGCCGGATTCACCCTGGGCGGCCTGATGCACCAGCCCGTGGATGCCGCTGCCATCCGGCGCGAAGGCAAGAAAGGCCGGGCGATGCAGCAGGCTTTCCAGATCCAGGTCGGGGCGCTCGCTGACCAGTTCCAGGTCGAAGCGATAGGGCTGGCTGATGGCTTCACGGCCCCGGAATTCGAGCACCTTGAAGTCGTGCTCGATGCCTTCGAGGGAAAGTGTGAAGTGGGCCTGGTTGGCTGGGGCGAACATCCATGTTCCTCCTGTTCAGTCCATGTATCAGCGCATGGGCGCTTGCGGAGCCCCGTGTAACACAGGCCGGCCGCTCTAGAACGCATGGCTCGCGCATTCCAGAGTGACGATGGCGGAATATGTTCAGTGCTTCGCAAAAAGCGTTCGGCCAGGCGAGCCTGGCCGAAGCGGGACCGCGGCGAATCAGCCGGCGATCGGGGTGCGCCAGTCGTCGGAGCCGGAGGTGCCGGAAACCTCGTGGGTCCAGACGATCTTGCGGTAGGTGAAGTACACGTCTTCCAGATGAGTGAAATGGGACATGTTCGGGTCCTGGCAGTTGGGCATGCGCGACTGCACATCGACGATCACCGCATCTTCCAACTCGATGGTGAAGTAGTGTTCCTGGGTGCCGGTGGACGAGGTGCGGTACCACTCCAGACGGCACTTGTTCAGGCGCTCGCCGGAAGTCAGGGCGTTGAAGATCAGCGGCGACGACTTGTCGAACACCTTGGTAATCATCAGTGGCTTGTGCACACGCTGGCCTGTCGGCTGGCCGGACTGCGGGTCACGCGGGATGATGACCTGATGCTGAAAGGCCTGCACCAGGATCTGGTCCTCATGGCCTTCCTGGAAGATGTTGCCAACCGAGTCCTCGGTGAAGGTGCCGGCGGTGATCAGGCCTTGCTTGGTGCCTTCGAGGGACAGATACGCGGGTGTTGGCATGGGTGCTCTCCTTGTCTGATATGAGTGCCGAATGGCCATCTCATAACAACAAGCAGCGTGCCAGATAAGAAAACCTCTTATTTTTCAAATAGATATGAAATTAACAGCATGCAGCCCGACTAGCAGAAGTGATCGCTAACACAGAAAGCTGCGCAAGTTCCTGCGCAGCCGCGGCAACAAGTTGCGCAACACTGCCGCAACTCGCGGCTGATCGCACTGCGAACAGCTTACCCACAAGGTTATCCACAGAACGCCTGCGCAAGAAACTGCGCAGGTCATTGTCGCTGTCGCGGCGCCCACGCCACTTTTCTGCAGGCAAAAAAAACCTCGAACTTCATTGGGGGAGGGGGAAGTTCGAGGTCCAAATCCGGACCGCTAGGGCGGGGTCCAGAGATCTGCCAACACTTAACACAACAAGGAGCATCAAAGGGCTTTTACACCCTTCGCATGCTCTGACCGGATGGTTGCAGCGGAAGTTCAACTCGGGCGAAAAAAATTTCGTCGACTAGCGACATTTTTCGGCAGCCCGGTCAGTGCGCCTCGTCCCAGTTGTTGCCAACGCCCGCTTCGACCAGCAGCGGCACGTCCAGCTGGGCGGCACCGCTCATCAGCGGGCAGATGGCTTCGCGGACCTGCTCGACCAGGTCTTCGCGCACTTCCAGCACCAATTCATCGTGGACCTGCAGGATCACCCGCGTGTCCAGCCCGCTGTCCTGCAGCCAGCCGTCCACGGCGATCATGGCGCGCTTGATGATGTCCGCTGCGGTGCCCTGCATCGGCGCGTTGATCGCGGTGCGCTCGGCGCCCTTGCGCATGGCGCCGTTCTTCGAATTGATCTCGGGCAGGTATAGGCGCCGGCCGAACAGCGTTTCGACATAGCCCTGCTCGGCGGCCTGGGTGCGGGTGCGCTCCATATAGGCGAGCACGCCGGGGTAGCGGGCGAAATAGCGGTCGATGTACTCCTGCGCTTCCTTGCGGCCGACGTCGATCTGCTTGGCCAGGCCAAACGCGCTCATGCCATAGATCAGGCCGAAGTTGATCGCCTTGGCACTGCGGCGCTGGTCATTGCTGACCTGCTCCAGCGGCACGCCGAACACCTCGGCAGCGGTGGCGCGGTGCACGTCCAGGTCGTTCTGGAAGGCATGCAAGAGGCCGGCGTCCTGCGCCAGATGCGCCATGATGCGCAGCTCGATCTGCGAGTAGTCCGCCGCCAGCAGCTTGTAGCCCGGCGCTGCGACGAAGGCCTGGCGAATGCGCCGGCCCTCGGCGGTGCGGATCGGGATGTTCTGCAGGTTCGGGTCCGAGGAGGACAGCCGCCCGGTGGCGGTCACCGCCTGGTGGTAGCTGGTGTGAATGCGCCCGGTGCGCGGATTGATCTGCTGCGGCAGCTTGTCGGTGTAGGTGCCCTTGAGCTTGCTCAAGCTGCGATGCTGCATGATCACCTTCGGCAGCGGGTAATCCTGCTCGGCCAGTTCGGCCAGCACGCTTTCCGCGGTGGACGGCTGGCCGCCGGCGGTCTTGGAAATCACCGGGCAACCGAGCTTGTCATAGAGGATCGCGCAGAGCTGCTTGGGCGAGCCGAGGTTGAATTCCTCACCGGCGATCTCGAACGCCTCGCGTTCCAGTTGCACCAGCTTGTCGCCCAGCTCGACGCTCTGCTGGCCGAGCAGCTGAGCATCGACCAGCGCGCCGTTGCGCTCGATGCGCGCCAGCACCGGCACCAGCGGCATCTCGATCTCGGTCAACACCCTGAGCAGCGATGGCGTCTGTTCCAGCTTGCCAAGCAACGTCTGGTGCAGGCGCAGGGTGACATCGGCGTCCTCGGCGGCGTAGGGGCCGGCCTGCTCGATGGCGATCTGGTCGAAGGTCAGCTGCTTGGCGCCCTTGCCGGCGATGTCCTCAAAACGGATGGTGCCGCGGCCGAGGTACTTGAGCGCCAGGCTGTCCATGTCGTGGCGGGTGGCGGTGGCGTCCAGCACATAGGACTCGAGCATGGTGTCGAAGGTCATGCCGCGCATCTCGATGCCGTAATGCATCAGCACGTTCATGTCGTATTTGCCGTGCTGGCAGATCTTGGTCTTCGCCGGATCCTCCAGCAACGGCTTGAGCACGGCGAGGACGGCATCCAGCTCAAGCTGCTGCGGCACGCCCATGTAGGAATGACGCAGCGGCACATAGGCCGCCTGGCCCGGCTCGACGGCGAACGACACGCCAACCAGCTCGGCGCGCTGGGCATCGATGCTGGTGGTTTCGGTATCGAAGGCGAAGCATTCGGCTGTCTTCAGTCGATCCAACCAACGCTCGAAATCGGCCTGCTCAAGGAGTGTTTCGTACTGTGCCTCGGCCTGGATCGAGCAACCTTCGGGCTGCACCTCGCAGTTCTCGCCCGCGGCCTTGGCCTCGCGCAGCAGGTCGTCCAGCCAGTTCTTGAATTCCAGTTCGCGGTACAGCGCGATCAGCGCTTCGCGGTGCGGCTCGCCGGGCATCAGGTCGCCGACCTCGACGTCCAGCGGCACGTCGATCTTGATGGTCGCCAGCTCGTAGGACATGAAGGCGGCGTCGCGGTGTTCGGCGAGCTTGGCGCCCAGTGACTTGGCGCCGCGGATCGGCAGGCCGGCGACCTGGTCGAGGTTGTCGTAAAGCCCCTTGAGGCCGCCCGGGATGCCGTTGAGCAGGCCACAGGCAGTCTTTTCACCGACGCCTGGCACGCCAGGAATGTTGTCGACCTTGTCGCCCATCAGCGCGAGGAAATCGATGATCAGCTCCGGGCCAACGCCGAACTTGGTCTTCACGCCTTCGGTGTCATAGACGCTGCCGGTCATGGTGTTGACTAGGGTGACGTGGGGGCAGACCAGCTGGGCCATGTCCTTGTCGCCGGTGGAGATCACCACATCACGGCCCAGCGCCGCGCACTGCCGGGCCAGGGTGCCGATGACGTCGTCGGCCTCGACCCCTTCCACGCACAGCAGCGGCATGCCGAGGGCACGGACGCTGGCATGCAGCGGCTCGACCTGCGAGCGCAGATCATCCGGCATCGGCGGGCGGTGCGACTTGTAGTTCTCGAACAGCGCGTCGCGAAAGGTCGGCCCCTTGGCGTCGAAAACCACGGCGAACGGGCTGTCCGGATACTGCCTGCGCAGGCTGAGCAGCATGTTCAGCACGCCCTTGACCGCGCCGGTCGGCTTGCCGGTGGAGGTGGTCAATGGAGGCAGGGCATGAAAGGCGCGATAGAGGTAGGACGAACCGTCCACCAGGATGAGGGGAGCTTGGCTCATGAGCGGAATCAACCTTTTCGGCGGGCCCGGAGCTAGAATGCCAAGGACCACTTATCGACAAAGGGACAAGGTTACCATGCGCGCTCTCAAACACCTGATGCTGGCCAGCCTGCTGGCGTGCGCTCCCCTGGCCGGTTTCGCCCAGGAATCGGTCGACGGCGAGCCCGACGTAACCATCCGTCAGGAGGGCGACCGTACCGTCGAGGAATACCGCGTCAACGGCTTCCTCTACGCCGTGAAAGTCACGCCGAAGCATGGCAAACCGTACTTCCTGGTGCGCGCAGACGGCAACGACGGCAACTTCGTCCGTTCCGACCAGCCGGACATGCTGATCCCCTCCTGGAAGATCTTCAGCTGGTAAGCCATCAACCGCCGGGAGGACAGCATGTCGGTATTCACGCCCCTGCAGCGCGATGAACTGGAGGCCTTTCTGGCGCCGTACCGGCTCGGCCGGCTGCGCGACTTTCAGGGCATCGTCGCAGGCAGCGAGAACAGCAATTTTTTCGTCAGCCTCGAACAGGGCGAATACGTCCTGACCCTGATCGAGCGCGGTCCGCGCCAGGATCTGCCGTTCTTCATCGAGCTGCTCGACGTGCTGCACCGCGCCGGCCTGCCGGTGCCCTACGCGCTGCGCAGCGAGGATGGCGACGCACTGCGCGAACTGGCGGAGAAGCCCGCGTTGCTGCAACCGCGCCTGCCGGGCAAGCATGTGGTGGAGCCCAATCCACACCAATGCGCCGAAGTCGGCCGGCTGCTGGCGCGGCTGCACCTGGCCACCCGCGAACACATCCTCGAGCGCGCCAGCGACCGCGGCCTGGACTGGATGCAGGAACAGGGGCCAAGCCTGGCACTGAGTCTGCCCGAAGACCAGCTGCCGTTGTTGCGCGATGGCCTGGCGGAAATCGCCGAGCTACGGCCGAAACTGCTCGCCCTGCCCCGCGCCAACCTGCATGCCGATCTGTTCCGCGACAACGTGCTCTTCGAAGGCAGCCACCTGACCGGCGTGATCGACTTCTACAACGCCTGCTCCGGGCCGATGCTCTACGACCTGGCTATCGCCGTGAACGACTGGTGCTCGCACCCCAATGGCGAGATCGACGGTGAACGCAGCGAACCCTTGCTGGCGGCCTACTCCGCACTGCGCCGCTTCACCCCGGCCGAAGCCGAACTCTGGCAGCCGATGCTGCGCGTGGCCTGCGTGCGCTTCTGGCTATCCCGGCTGATCGCGGCGCAGCGTCACGAAGGCAAGACGGACGTGCAGGTGAAAGATCCCGGCGAATTTCATCGGCTGCTCTCCGCACGCCAGCACCCGCAGAGTGTCTTACCTTTTGCATTCTGACAGCCGCGGCCCTGCGGCCAGAGCGAACGCTGCCGGCCACCCGCGGATGCAATGCACGATCGAGCGCCAGCCTGCGTTCCACGATGGCAGGTAAGATGGCGCACCTTTACCCTGCCGCGTTCACGAGCTCTTGCGAAGCCAGCGTCTTCGACACGCCTTGAACCGGCAGCCCCGGGGTTTCCCCCCGCGGGCTCACCATCGCAATGCGGCCGAAACGGCGGTATTTCAGGGAACGACGAATGACCCAACGCAACGTAATCAACGCCTCGGTTAGCCCCAAAGGCAGCCTGGAAACCCTCTCGCAACGCGAAGTACAGCAACTGAGCGAAGTCGGTTCCGGCAGCACGCACAAGCTGTTCCGCCAGTGTGCCCTGGCGATCCTCAACACCGGCACGCGAATCGATAACGCCAAGACCATTCTCGAAGCTTACGAGGACTTCGAGGTGCGCATCCTGCAGCAGGATCGCGGCGTACGCCTGGAGCTGTTCAACGCGCCGGCCGATGCCTTCGTCGATGGCGAGATGATCGCCAGCACCCGCGAGATGCTCTTCAGTGCCCTGCGCGATATCGTCTATACCGAAAGCGAACTGAGCAGCGCACGCATCGACCTGAGCACCTCCCACGGCATCACCGACTATGTGTTCCACCTGCTGCGCAACGCCCGCACGCTGCGCCCAGGCATCGAGCCGAACATGGTGGTGTGCTGGGGCGGTCACTCGATCAGCACTGAGGAATACAAGTACAGCAAGCGCGTCGGCCATGAACTGGGCCTGCGCAGCCTGGATGTCTGTACCGGCTGCGGCCCGGGTGTGATGAAGGGGCCGATGAAGGGCGCCACCATCGCCCATGCCAAGCAGCGCCGCAACGGCAGCCGCTATCTGGGCTTGACCGAGCCCGGCATCATCGCCGCCGAGGCACCGAACCCGATCGTCAACGAGCTGGTCATCCTGCCGGACATCGAGAAACGCCTGGAGGCCTTCGTCCGCGTCGGTCACGGCATCATCATCTTTCCCGGCGGCGTCGGCACGGCCGAGGAATTCCTCTACCTGCTCGGCATCCTGCTGCACCCGGCCAATTGCGACGTGCCCTTCCCGGTCATCCTCACCGGCCCGAGCGATGCCGCAGACTATCTGCAGCAGCTGCACGATTTCGTCGGCGCGACCCTTGGCGAAGAAGCGCAGAAGCGCTACCAAATCGTCTTCAACGACCCCACCGAAGTGGCCCGACAGATGACCGAGGGGCTGCGCGAAGTCCGTCGCTTCCGCCGCGAGCGCAACGATGCCTTCCACTTCAACTGGCTGCTGAAGATCGAGGAAGGCTTCCAGCGCCCCTTCGATCCGACCCATGAAGCCATGGCCAGCCTGCCGCTGCGCCGCGATCTGCCGCCACACGAGCTGGCTGCCAACCTGCGCCGCGCGTTCTCCGGCATCGTCGCCGGCAACGTCAAGGACAAGGGCATCCGCCGCATCGAGCAATACGGCCGTTACGAGATCCACGGCGACGCGGCGATCATGCAGCCGCTGGACAAGCTGCTGCAGGCCTTCGTCGAGCAGCACCGCATGAAGCTGCCCGGCGGCGTGCCCTACACGCCGTGCTACCGCGTGGTCAGCTGAAGCTGCCGAAAGGCCGGGCGGCAACCGCCCGGCCTTTGTTCATCCGCGATGCGGCTGCGGCGCGGCCCTGAACACCAGCGCCAGCCCCAGCAGAATCGCGCCCATCCCGAGCAGTCCGACGCGCGACAGCTGATTGCCGAGGAACAGGTAATCCATCCCCACGGTCACCACCGGCACCAGGTAGAACAGGCTGGTGACATTGACCAGATTACCGGTCTGGATCATGCGGTACAGCAGCAGCTGCGCCGCCACCGAGATCACCAGGCCCAGCCACAGCACCGGAATGATGAAGCCGGTCACCGCTTCCAGGCGGATTGGCTGGAGCGGTACGAATGCCAGGCACAGCAGCAGGCTTATCCCGTACTGGGCCGGCAGCACCTCCACCGGACTCTGGCGAACGCGCTGCTGCAGGATCGCACCCACCGTCATGCACAGCAGCGCGCCGAGGGCGAAGAGCATCCCGGCGAGCGAGAAACGCGCCAGTACCAGACTCTGGAAGACCACCGCGGCCAGCCCGGCCAATGCCACCAGCAATCCAAGCAGGCGCAGCGGTGAGAAGCGCCTTTCGAGAAGCAGCAAGGTGAGGATCGGCTGCACGCCGAGCAGCGTCGCGATCACGCCTGGGGTCACGCCATGGGCCATGGCCTGGAAATAGCAGATCGAATAGCAGCCGATCATCAGCAGCCCGGTCGCCGCCGTCTGCCAAGCAGTGCCAGGCGCCGGCCGCCAGCGCCTACGGTAGAGGCCGATAAGCAGAACTGCAGTCAGCGCCAGAGCAAAGCGTACGATCAGCAGGGCGAAGGGGGTAGCGTGGTCCAGTCCCCAGCGGGTGAAGATGGCCGCACTGCCCCACAGCAATACGAACACAGTCATGACGCCATAGGACGTCCATAACGATTTGTTGAAAGTCATCAGTGATTACCTGTCGAAGCCAAACAGGCTCCAGCGAACGCCGAAAGCGAGCGCGCACCGACCCGGAAGGATCGGAAGCGAAAACCGGAGCTGCGAAGTGTGGGCGGATCAGCCCAGCGCAACCGCCTGTGGAGGTGGTGGCGCGATTGCCAGATCGGCAACGACAGAAGGAGGTGGAGCGATTGCGCACAGCCGGGCCGCGCCGAGATCGGCTGGCTTCATGGGGAACAGGCTGTGAGCAGGGAAGGACATGGGAGCGTGGCCCGGAAGGTTGTCTTGACGACGATGCAACGCAACCTAGCAGAGCCAGGCCCGCCGGGTAAAGCGGGCCTGACGAGCAGCAGGCGAAATCAGTGCAAGCCGTTTAGCCGCACTTGGAGTTGCCGCAGTTCAGACAAGTAGCGCAGCCGTCCATCTGCACCACAGCCTGGGTGTTGCACTTGTTGCACAGCTGCGCGCCGGCCGGAAAGCCTTCGCCCGGCTCGACAGCCACCGCGCCCTGGCTGGCTTCGTAGGCGGCGCGCTTTTCGGCCAGGTACTTGAGCTGGGTTTCGTCCAGCGCATGGCCCTCAAGCATGCCGATGGCGATCAGATGGCGCTCCAGCACCGCGCCGATCTCGGCGACGATCGACGGCATGTAGACGCCACCCTTCTTCAGATAGCCGCCGCGCGGGTCGAACACCGCCTTCAGCTCCTCGACGAGGAAAGTGCAGTCGCCGCCCTTGCGGAACACCGCGGACATGATGCGGGTAAGCGCAACGATCCACTGGAAGTGGTCCATGTTCTTCGAATTGATGAAGATCTCAAACGGCCGCCGTTGCTCATGCGGGGTGCCAGCGTTGAGCACGATGTCATTCACGGTGACGTACAGGGCGTGCTCGAACAGCGGCGACTTGATCTTGTAGGTCATGCCGATGAGGGTTTCCGGACGCTGCAGGCTCTCGTCCATTTCCACTACGTTGACGGCCTTGCTCGCCTTGTTATCGGTGTTGGCCGCAGCGGCCGCGGGGCGTTCGAGGGTCTCGTCGACGACCTTGAAGCCCTTGATGCGCTGGGTGATCTTTACGGTCATTGTGCAGATTCTCCTGCCGGGCGCAGCGATGGCCCGGCGCTTATACGATTGGCAGTCCGGTTCAGTACTTGCCGTAATAGCCTTCTTTGAGGGCGTCGAACAGGTTGGCGGCGGTGTTCACCTCGCCGTCGTACTCGACTTCCTGGTTGCCCTTGAGCTCGACCACGCTGCCGTCCTCGAGGGTGAAGCGATACAGGGTCTTTTCAAGATCGGCTTCCTTGACCAGCACGCCCTGGAACGCCGCCGGGTTGAAGCGGAAGGTGGTGCAGCCCTTGAGGCCCTGGCGCCAGGCGTAGCGGTAGATGTCCTTGAACGCCTCGAACGGGTAATCGGTTGGCACGTTGGCGGTCTTGGAGATCGACGAGTCGACCCACTTCTGCGCGGCGGCCTGGATATCCACGTGCTGGGTCGGGCTGACATCATCGGCGGTAATGAAGTAGTCCGGCAGTTTCTCGCCCGGTTCGTCGGAGCCCGGTTTGGCGCGCTCGTTGATCAGCGTGCGATAGGCCAGCAGCTCGTAGCTGAACACCTCGATCTTCTCCTTGGCCTTGCGGCCCGGACGGATCAGGTTGCGCGAATAGTGATGGGCGAAGCTCGGCTCGATGCCGTTGGAGGCGTTGTTGGCCAGGCTCAGGCTGATAGTGCCGGTGGGGGCGATGGAGCTGTGGTGGGTGAAGCGCGCGCCCTGCTCGGCCAGCGCCTCGATCAGCTCGGGCGCGTACTCGGCGATCTTCTGCATGTAGCGCGAATACTTGGCGTGCAGCACGCGACCGGCGATCTGATCGCCGACCTTGTAGCCGTCCTTGGCCATCTCCGGACGCTTGCGCAGCATCTCGGCGGTGACTTCGAAGGTCTGGCTCAGCAGCGGTGCCGGGCCCTTCTCCTTGGACAGCTCCAGCGCCTGTTCCCAGCCGACCAGCGCCATTTCGCGAGCGACTTCTTCGGTGAACACGCAGGCTTCCGGGCTGCCGTAGCGCAGCTTGAGTAGCGTCAGCGTCGAGCCGAGGCCAAGGAAGCCCATGCCGTGGCGGCGCTTGCTTTCGATCTCGTGGCGCTGCTGCTCCAGCGGCAAGCCGTTGATCTCCACCACGTTGTCGAGCATGCGGGTGAAGACGCGCACGACTTCGCGGTACTTGTCCCAGTCGAAGCGTGCATCGGCGCCAAACGGGTCGATGACGAAGTTGGTCAGGTTGATCGAGCCCAGCAGGCACGACCCGTACGGCGGCAGCGGCTGCTCACCGCAGGGGTTGGTGGCGCGGATCGCTTCACACCACCAGTTGTTGTTCAGCTGGTTGACCCGATCGATGAGGATGAAGCCCGGCTCCGCATAATCGTAGGTGGAGACCATGATCATGTCCCACAGATGCCGCGCCTTGACTCGCCCGTAGATCTTGCAGGCCACCAGGCCGTCGTCACGGACGATGTAGCCGTCATGCACCGGCCATTCGCGCCAGAGCACATGCTCGGCGTCTGCCAGGTCGAGCTCGCCGGCTTCCTTGGCGTGTACCGGGAAGATCAGCGGCCACTCGCCATCAGCTTCCACCGCCTGCATGAATTCGTCGGTGATCAACAGGCTCAGGTTGAACTGGCGCAGCCGGCCGTCTTCGCGCTTGGCGCGGATGAACTCGCGCACGTCCGGATGGCCGACATCAAAGGTGCCCATCTGCGCGCCGCGGCGGCCGCCGGCGGAGCTGACGGTGAAGCACATCTTGTCGAAGATATCCATGAACGACAGCGGCCCGCTGGTGTGCGCGCCGGCACCCGAGACAAAGGAGCCGCGCGGACGCAGGGTGCTGAACTCGTAGCCGATGCCGCAGCCGGCCTTGAGCGTCAGGCCGGCCTCGTGGACCTTGCCGAGAATGTCGTCCATCGAGTCGGTGATCGAACCCGAGACGGTGCAGTTGATGGTCGAGGTCGCCGGCTTGTAATCCTGCGCGCCGGCGTTGGAGATGATCCGCCCGGCCGGGATGGCGCCATTACGCAGCGCCCAGAGGAAGCGTTCGTACCAGTGCTCGCGCTGCTTGGCCGGCTCGACGTGGGCCAGGGCTCGGGCGACGCGCTGCCAGGTGTCATCGACGCTCTCGTCGATGGGGGCGCCGTCCTTGCTGGTGAGCCGGTATTTCTGCGCCCAGATGTCTTCGGAAGCCGCCTGCAGGGCGATGGAAGTGCTCTTGCTGTCTGCCGCGATGGGCCCGTCCGTCTTCGCCATGCGCTGCGCATCCTCGTGCCGAAAGTGGATAAACGAAAGCTCGTACGATAGCGAATTTCCGGGCGAAGCATATGACTCTTGTCAAATTACCCGGAGCAGTGACGAACGGCGCTGACCAGGCACCAAAAACGAAAAAACCCGCCGAGAGGCGGGTTCTTTCTTCAAGGGCCGATCAATTACTTGATCTTGGCTTCCTTGTAGATCACGTGCTTGCGTACGACCGGATCGAATTTCTTGATTTCGATCTTGTCGGGGGTGGTGCGCTTGTTCTTGTCGGTGGTGTAGAAGTGGCCGGTACCGGCGCTGGACACCAAACGGATCAGGTCACGCATGATTGCTCTCCTTAAACCTTTTCGCCGCGGGCGCGCAGCTCGGACAGAACGACGTCAATGCCGCGCTTGTCGATGATGCGCATGCCTTTGGCACTCAGGCGCAGACGGACGAAGCGGTTCTCCGACTCGACCCAGAAGCGATGATGCTGCAGGTTCGGCAGGAAACGACGACGGGTTTTGTTGTTTGCGTGGGAAACGTTGTTCCCGGTTACCGGACCCTTACCGGTAACTTGACAGACTCTCGACATGCCTCAGCCCTCTAAAACCACATGCCCAACCCGGCATGGGTTGGCCGCTTGAATTCACTTGTCAGTTCGGCGCTCAGCGCCACGTTTCATGGGGGTCTTACCGGCCACGTTGCGAACGAAGATACCGGGCCCCTAGAAAAGAGCGCTGCTTTATATCAGAAACCCCCCAGAGCAACAAGCGCGGATTGATTTTTCCGCCCGACTGCTCGCGGCTCACCGAGCCCCGGCAGCATGCATACGGGGCGCATGCAGCCGGTAGTCCCGCTCGTCGCCTCGCTCATCTATATATAAGTAGCGATTAGCTGGCAGCCGCACTCGCCTCATCACGCAGCTGCCGGCGCAGCAACTTGCCGACCGCGGTCTTCGGCAGCTCGTCGCGCAGCTCGAGAAAGCTCGGCATCTTGTAGCCGGTAAGGTATTGCCGGCAATGTTCGAGCAAGGCCCGCTCATCAACCGTATCGTCCTTGAGGCTGACGAAAACCTTTACCGCCTCGCCCTTGCGCGCATCCGGCACGCCCACCGCCACGCATTCGCGCACGGATGGATGCTGCATCAGCACATCCTCGATCTCGTTGGGAAAGACGTTGAAGCCGGAGACCAAGATCATGTCCTTCTTGCGGTCGACGATCTTGACGAAGCCATCGGCATCCAGCAGTGCGATATCGCCGGTCTTCAGCCAGCCATCGGGTGTGAGCACCTTGGCCGTCTCGTCCGGACGCTGCCAGTAACCCTGCATGACCTGCGGGCCACGCAGCCACAATTCTCCCGGCGTTTCCGGCGGCACGTCGTTGCCCTCGTCATCCACGGTGCGCAGCTCGGTCTCGATCAGCGCCTGGCCGATGTAGCCTTCGCGGTAGGGGCTCAGCTGAGTGCCGGTCGCGACCACCGGCGACGCCTCGGTCAGGCCGAAACCTTCGCGAATCGGTGCGCCGGTCAGCGCCTGCCAACGGCGGCCGACCTCACTGTTCAGCGGCGCGCCGCCGGACGTCGCCCACTTCAGGTGGGAGAAATCGATGCGGCGAAATTCCGGATGATTCATCAACCCGACGAACAGCGTGTTGATGCCGCTGAGCAGGCTGAACGGATGGCGCTGCATGGCACCGATGGTTTCGTCCAGATTGCGCCCGTCGCGGATGAATACGGTATGCAGGCCCATGCCCACCGAACTCAGGCAGTTCGTGGCGAAAGCCATGATGTGATACAGCGGCAATGGGGCGATACGCACGTCCTTTTCCGGCTCGAGCAGACCAGGCTGGTCGAACAGCTCGATGGTCTGCAGCACGTTGGCCAGCAGGTTGCGGTGCGTGAGCATCGCCCCCTTGGACACGCCAGTCGTGCCGCCGGTGTACTGCAGCAGCGCCAGGCGGTCGAGACCTGCCTCGCGCTGCACCGGCGATCTCTGTTCGCCCAGGCGCAGCGCCTGCATGAAGCGCAGCGTTCCGTCCTCCTGGCTTTCGTAGATTGGCTGTTGCAGGTCATCGACACTAGTCAGGATGATCTGCTGCAGCTCGGTATCCGCCTGCACCGCGCGTACCAGCGGCAACAGACGATCAAGCACGAGGATCGCCTTGGCGCCGGAATCGTGGAACTGATGGCGGGCTTCGGCGGCGGTGTACTGCGGATTGGTGTTGACGATCACCAGCCCGGCCTTGAGCGCCCCGAACACGGCGATGGGATACTGCAAGCAATTGGGCAGCTGTAGCGCCAGCCGGTCACCCGGTTGCAGACCCGCGTGATACCGCAGGTAGCGCGCGAAGGCGTCGGCACGACTGCCCAGCTCGGCGTACGTGAGGTGGTCGTCACCACAGGAAAATGCCGTGCGCTGCGGATGCGTCGCGCAGGCTTGAGAAAGCAGGTCATGGACGTTCTGGTAGCCGCCACGGGCGAGTTCGGCAGCCACGTAGCCTTGCGCGGAAGCGGACATCGACATTCTCCAAAATGAATTATTGTTTTACTGTGCGAAACTGGATGTCGAATCCGATAGTAGTAGATCGCTTTTTCCGTCGCAATGATCGCCAATGGCCGCACTGCCCGGCATCGGGCGATCTGCTATCGTTCGCCACCGCTGCCCACTAGCCAGACAGACCGAGACCATGAGCGACGACATCGAAGACACCGGCACACCCAAGGATCGCAAGTTCGTCGAAGCCCTCGCCCGCGGGCTGGACGTGCTGCGTGCCTTTACCCATGGCTCGGTGGTGATGGGCAACCAGGACATCGCACGCATCACCGGGCTACCCAAGCCCACCGTGTCGCGCATGACCTACACCCTGACCAAGCTCGGCTACCTCAGCTATTCGCAGCAGCTGGAGAAGTACCAGCTCGATTCCGGCGTGCTGGCGCTCGGCTACGCCTACGTCTCCAATCTGCGTGTGCGCCAGCTGGCCAAGCCGTACATGGATGAATTCGCCCGCCGCTCCAACACCACGGTGGGCCTGACCTGCCGCGACCGGCTGTCGATGATCTACGTGGAAAACTGCCGCCCGGCCGAGGTCACCACCCTACGCATGGACGCCGGCGTGCGTCTGCCGCTTGCCACCACCGCCGCCGGTCGCGCCTTTCTCGCCGCCACGCCGGAAAAGGAACGTGAGCATCTGATGGCCGCGCTGGCGGCCAAGTATGGGGATGGCTGGGCCGCCATCGAGGCGTCGCTGCACGCCTCGTTCGAGGAGTTCTTACAGCACGGCTTCTGCCTGTCGCTCGGTGACTGGGACCGCAACGTAATGGCCGCCGGCGTACCGCTGCACCTGGCCGACGGCAGCATCATGGCGTTGACCTGCGGTGCACCGTCATTCCAGCTCAGCGAGGACACCCTGAAGAACTCGCTGGCCCACCAGCTGGAAATGCTCGCCCGCGATATCGAAAGCCTCGGCGTCTGATCGTCAGGCCCTGACGCTGGCCCAGGCAATGTCCGCGAGCAGCTCGCGGCAGTCCGCCAGCGCGGTGCGGGAACGTCCCGCCAGCCAGTTGCGCGCCATGTCATGGCAGGGTCCGATCACCACCGCGAGAAAGCAGTCGCCGGGCATACGCCGAAAGGCTCCGCTTTCCCGATGGCGCCGCAGAATCGCTCCGACCCGCTCGCCGTGGGTGCGATTGACCTCGCGCAGCCGTTCGCCCATCTCGCCGGCCTCGACCCGCCCGCGGTTGTGCAGGACGAAGCGCGCCCAATCCGGGTTCGCCACCACCCAGTCGATGTAGCTGGTGACGAACAGCCGGACGCAGGCCTCGGCATCCAGCGTCTCGATCAGCCCGGCTTCCAGCAGCGCGGCATACTCACCAATGCCTTCCAGATACAGCGCGGCGATGATCCGCTCACGATTGCCGAAATGGTGATAGAGGCTGCCGATGCTGGCGCCGGAGCGATCACGAATCATCTCGATGGTGGTCGCCTCGACGCCGAACTCGGTGAAACAGGCGAGTGCGGCCTGAAGGATTTCCTGCTTGCGGCTACTACGGGCCATCCGGCCTCCCGTCTGAACTAGAATATTTTTCTAGAATTACCTTCTACCCCTCGTATACTGCACCGATCGCAGCAATCGCAGAAGCGCGGAGAACAACAAGATGGCGACGATACAGGTTGAAGAACGCTCCATCGACAATGGCAACGGCCATGCCCTGTCCAGCTACTGGTATCAGCCGAGCAGCGCGCCATGCGGCGTCGTGCTGATCGCGCCGGCGATGGGCGTGCCGCAGCGCTTCTACACCGACTTCGCCACCTGGCTCGCCGAGCGCGGCTATCAGGTGGTGACCTTCGATTACCTGGGCATGGGCCGCTCGCGGCGAATGCCGCTTCGCCAGCTGGACGTGGACATCCTCGACTGGGCGCGCCATGACTGCAGCGCGATGCTGGACGTGGCCGCTGAAGCCGCCGGCGAATTGCCGCTGTACTGGATCGGCCACAGCGTCGGCGCGCAGATTCTGCCGCTGGTCAAAGGCCATGAGCGCCTGACCCGCATCGTCACCATCGCCGCCGGCAGCGGCTACTGGCGCGAGAACAGCCCGCAGATCCGCAACAAGGCGTGGCTGCTCTGGCATGGTCTGGCGCCCGTGCTGACTGCGGTGGCGGGTTACTTCCCGGGCGCTCGCATCGGGGCGGTCGGCGACCTGCCGGCCGGGGTCATTCGCCAGTGGCGGCGATGGTGCCTGCATCCGGACTATCTGGTCGGTGTCGAAGGCGAGCCCGTGCGTCAGGCCTTCGCGGCGGTACGCACACCGCTGACCTCGCTGTCCTTCAGCGACGACGAAATGATGTCGGCGCGCAACACCGAATCCCTGCATGGCTTCTACAGCTCGGCGCCGAAGATCATGCAGCGCATCGCGCCCGCGGAAATCGGCGCCGCGCGGATCGGCCACTTCGGCTTCTTCCGTCGCGGTTTCGCCGACAACCTCTGGACGCCGCATCTGTTGCCAGAGCTGATGCCGAGCCAACCACAAACGGTGGCGTGACTCCAAGCGCACTAATTTCGCAGAGCGGAACACTGCTAGCATATTTCGAAACATATGCAGGGGTTATTCACCTTGCCGGATGGCGGATCTCCGACAAAAGTGAGGATGGGCTGGTTACAGCCCTCCTTGCCAATGGAGCCTTGCCATGCACAACAACAATAACGGCTACCCCTCGCAAACCCGCGCCTGGGTCACGGTCGCCATCCTCATGCTCGCCTATGTGCTGTCCTTCGTCGATCGGCAGATCCTCAACCTGCTGGTCGAGCCGATCCGTCGTGATCTGGATATCACCGACACCCACATGAGCCTGCTGATGGGCTTCTCCTTTGCGGTGTTCTACACAATCTGCGGCGTGCCCATCGGACGCCTGGCCGACCGCAAGAGCCGCCGCGGCATCATCGCCATCGGCGTGCTGGTGTGGAGCCTGATGACCGCGCTGTGCGGCACCGCGCGGACCTTCTGGCAGTTCCTCGTGTTCCGCATCGGCGTCGGTGTCGGCGAGGCGGCGCTGTCGCCTTCGGCCTATTCACTGATCGCCGACAGCTTCCCGCCCAAGCTGCGCGGCACCGCGATGAGCGTCTATTCGATGGGCATCTACATCGGCTCCGGCCTGGCCTTCCTGCTCGGCGGGCTGGTGGTCAAGTTCGCCTCGGCACAGGGCGATGTGGAGCTGCCGGTGCTCGGCATGGTGCGCCCCTGGCAGCTGATCTTCCTCGTACTCGGCGCGGCTGGCGTGCTGTTCACTGCTGTGCTGTTGCTGATCCGCGAGCCGTCGCGCAAGGGCATCGGTGCCGGCGTTGAGGTACCGCTGAGCGAGGTGGCCGGCTATATCCGCCAGAATCGTCGCACCGTGCTCTGCCACAACTTCGGCTTCGCCTGCCTGGCCTTCGCTGCTTATGGCAGTTCGGCGTGGATCCCGACGTTCTTCATCCGCACCTACGGCTGGTCGGCCAGCGACGTCGGCGTGCTCTATGGCTCGGTGGTGGCGGTGGCCGGCTCGATCGGCATCATCGCCGGCGGGCGGCTGTCGGACCTGCTGCACCGCCGCGGTTATCGCGACGCGCCGCTGCGCGTCGGCATCATCTCCGCCGCGCTGACCCTGCCGCTCAACCTCGCCTACCTGGCCGGCACCGGCGAACTGGCGCTGGCGCTGATCGCCCTGCACGTCTTCACCATCGCCATGCCCTTCGGCGTCGGCCCGGCGGCGATCCAGGAAATCATGCCCAACTCCATGCGCGGCCAGGCGTCGGCGGTGTACCTGTTCGTCATCACCATGGTCGGCCTGGGCATCGGCCCGACCGCGGTGGCGCTGGGCACCGATTTCGTCTTCGGCGACGACAACGCCCTGCGCTACTCGCTGCTGATCGTCACCGGCATCGCACTAGTCGGCGCCATGATCCTGCTCAGCATGGGCCTCAAGCACTACCGCGGCAGCCTGGATCGGCTGCAGGAGTGGAAACCGCAAGGTGCAGCCACACCTGCCCCGGCGTGACAGATCGACGCATGGCGGCCAGTACATACTTGCGTGCACTGGTCGCCGGCGGTCAGATCGTTACTGCCCAATAAGCCTTGTGCGGCGTCAACTTCAGCCCGCCAGGATTGTCGGCCCACTGAGCTGAAAACCGACCACCACGGTACTGCCAAACCACTGCCGCTTCAGCCGCTCGGACTCGGATTGCCGTCCTAGACGCTTTTGGGTTTGTGATGCAGGCCATATTTGTGTGTAATTGCCGGCCATTTCAGGGATTGAAACGGCAGCCCCGTCGGCACTGCAACGGCCGTCGCGTCAGTCCTGAATGCTACCTGCCAGCCATTCAGACAAGGACTACTTCATGGGCTTCGCAAAAAAAACCAGTGTGCTGCTGCTCAGCAGCGCCATCGTGTTCAGCGCCGGTTGCGCCAACATGGCCGAAAACGAGTGGGCGAACAAAGAGAACATCGGCACCCTCGTCGGCACCGCAGCAGGCATCCTCATCGGCAGCCAGGTCGGAAACGGTAGCGGTCGCACCGCAGCGATGATCGCAGGCGCACTGGCCGGCGGTTACCTTGGCAAGACCATCGGCGCGAAGCTCGATGCGCGGGATCGCGAAGCGTTGGCCCAGCAGACCCAGCAAGCGCTGCAGCACACGCAGGATGGTCAAGCCACCCAGTGGTCGTCGAGCCACAGCGATGCCAAAGCCACCATCACGCCGATCAAGACCGAAACCGTGCAGCGCGAAGTTGCGGTCAAACGCACGCCCAAGGTGCAGCCGGTAGCGAACATGACGCTGATCAACCAGCCCTACCAGGCGGTGAAATCGGCGAACGTACGCAATGCGCCCGACCTTAAAGCCGAAAAGGTTGCAGGGTTGCCAGCCGGCACCACCTTTACCGCGATTGGTCGCACCGACAATGACTGGATCATGGTGGGCCGCCGCGGCGTAACCATCGGCTACGTCTATGCGCCGCTGGTGGTACAGGTCAAAAAACCGGTCCAGTCAACCCAAACCGCTGCAGCCGAAACGGCTACCGATCTCGACAGCCTTGATGTCGCCAGCGCAGCGTCCAAGGGCATCGACCTGGACGCCATCGATCTGGACGCTGTGCCAGTAGAGCAAGCCATGACGGCTCAGACCACCTGCCGGACGATCAAGTACGACGTGACAGCCCAGGGCAGCAATGAGCAGCAGACTGCCAAGGCGTGCCAGGCGGCCGACGGTGCCTGGGAGCTGATCTGATGAACGTACGCCACATTTCCCTACTGGCCATCAGCCTGGCCGTAGCGGCTTCGGCCCAGGCAGCCAGCCACCGCCTGGCCTACTCCAAGGCGGAGAACGTCGAGGTTTTCGTTGACCATGCCGATGGCCAACCTTGGTGCAGCGACAACCTGAAGCTGCGTTTCGCGTTTGCCGGCCCAGCCGATCAGGACGCCATCAACCGCCTGCTGCCAAAACTTGGTGGCCTGTTCGCCAGCCAGTGCTCGAGCGCCACGCAACTGAGCTGGAGCGGCGTCGATAGCACGGGCAAGACCCAGGCCAGCGGTAACGCCAGCCAGGCCGCCGGCTGGCTGGCGCAAGCGACGAGTACTGCCCCGGCAGCCCCGCAACCTGCAGTCGAGCAAGCACCTGCGCCAACCGTCGCCCAAGCACCGGCTGAGGCCCCCGCTTCCGCTGCACCTGTTGCGAGCGAGACCGCTCCGACCAGTGCAGAGCCGGAACCGGCCAAGCCGACGCAGGCCGAAGCACCACAAGCCCCGGCTGCATCACCTGCGCCGGTAGCGGCTGTCGCCGATGCCAAACCCGCTGAGCGGGCAGAAGCGCCAGTCCCGGCTGCGCAGGCCGTGGCCGCCGCTCCCGTTATCGCCAAAGAGTTCAGCGTCAACGGCTGGCAACCGCCACTGGCCCGCGACGTATTCGCCAAGGCCGACTTCATTACCGCAATTGTCGATCAGAACGGCTGTCGCTTCCGCCTGGGCTTCAAGCCGGAGGACGACATAGCGAATATCTCCGCGACATCCAGCGGCGTGACGTGCGGCCCGGACGGCTATGCGCAGGGCTCCGGCTCGCTGACGCTCAACCGCCGCGACGGCGTGCGTCTGCATCAGTTCAAAGGCAGCTTCCTCGATGGCCTGGAAATCTACGGCGACGCGCCGCAGCTTCCGGTAGTGGGCATCGACCAGCGCAAGAATCTGCTGTTGCTGTTGCATAGCGAACCTGCCAGCAAGGTGCATTACCTGCTGCGCATGGGCCATAGCTATAACGGCCACTGGAATGCCGGCAGCGTCACGCTGATCGCACTGACCGAGAATCGTGAGCTTTTCCGCGATCTGGAAAGCATTCGCCGGACAATCGACCTCGCCACTGCACACCTGGACAAGAGCGCGCCGAAGATCAGGGCGATCCATTTCTACGGCATGCGGGATCTGGAAAAAGGACTGCACGAAGGCGACCGCGATTTCTGGCTTTACGACATATCGCTGTCACGTCATTACCGTACGCAGAAGTGGGAATACGACCCGGCTCGGGCCGATAACCACCTGTTCGCTTACGAGCGCAAGGAAGCTGAACTGCAGCGCCGAGCCGAGCTGGAGCGCGAGCGTGAAGCCCAGCGTCAGCGCGAATTGCTTGCCCGCCAGGCAGAGCAACAGCTGCAACTGTATCGCCAGCTGCGCCGTGAAACCCGCAAACCCGAAGAGCTCTATGGACGCATCCTCAGCGATGCCAGCTACGCGCCGTTCAGTGGCGGCGGCTATGCCTCGATGATGCAAGGCCGTGCGCAACGCTACAGCCAGATCGTGCATATCGATGGCAAAACCGATGGTGGCTGGGAGGTCGACTATCCGTACGCCGCCGTACTGGATACCAAAGACAGCGAGCAAAGCGCCGACAAGGGCTGGTTCCTGGTCAAGGGCGAGGCGCGGCTGGACGCGTCGCGCAAGGATGAGCAAAACCTGCCGCTGACGCTAATCAGCGCCACCACGCTACAAGCCTGCAGCGAAAAGGGCTGCGCCGATCTACGCGACCCGCTGAAACTTGCACGCCATGAAATCGGTGACCCGGACTGGACGCCGGAAGAGGCCAGATCGCTGATACAACAAGCCTGGCCCGAACGTGCCGAGCTCCAAGGAGATGACGAATGAGCAAGCGCCTACCCCTGATCGCCGGCGCTGCCGTTGCCGTACTGGTGGCCGGCTACTTCGGCCTGAGCGCCTACAGCAGCAGCCAGGCAGAAAAGCTGATCGAAGACTGGGTTTACGAGCACGAGCTTGAGGACACCCTGCGTTGGAAGTCGGTTTCGTCCAGCCCATTCGGCGGCCGCGTGACGATCTCCGAGCTGCAAGTGGAAGCCGGTGGACGCGAGCCAAGCCTGCAGGTGGCTGAGTTGATCATCAGCGACCGCTCCATCAATGACGAGCGGACCCGCTTGCGCCTGCGCTTCAATGGCGTCGAGGCCGATAACCGTGCCCTCGGCGGCCTGAGCAGCCTCGGCGCGATGGCCGGCGGCGGCTTCGGCCGAGGCATGGCTACCGCTCGCGGCTTCGAACCCGCGTTGATCAGCGGCCTGGCCGAACTCAAGCCCTACGACGTCGAGATCTACGTGGATATCGATGACGATGCTGGCACCCTGGAGACAGAGCTGGCGGTCAATCTGCCAGAACTGTTCGATTCGCGTGTCAGCTACCGGCTGAGCAACCTGCGGGATTTGAATCGCAAGCTGCAGCGCCTGAGCGAAAGCTTCGGTGGCGACGACCGGGGGCAGCGGGCATTCATGAGCGAGCTGGGCGAGTTGGCATCGAGCGTCGAGCGCGCCGAATTGCAAAGCGCCTCGTTCAGCGTCAAGGATCGCGGCATGGCCGAGCGCAGCATTGCCCTGTATCAGCGCTACAACACCCCGCTGAACCCCACCGAAGGCAGCGCCGAAAAACAGCGCAAGACGCATTACGAGAAGGTCGTTGAACAGACCGAAAAGGACTGCAGCCGTGAATTCAAGGACCTGCCAAAGGGCATGAAAGACGGTTGCGAACTGCTCAGCAAGGCTCTGCTCGGCAAGGTCAGCGGCGTGGAGTTGAAGGTCGAGCCGAAGGATCGCGTGCGCCTGACAGATCTGGGCGACCTGCAGGACAGCCGCCGCAGCAAGCGACTGCTGGACCGCCTGAACCCCCAACTCGACAGCATCTGATCGCTAGCTAATCGTGTCGTAGAAAGGCCGGGCATTTGCCCGGCTTTTTTATGTCTGGATCAAATGACTCACAGCGGTGCAATCACCGCCCGCTGGATAATCCACCGAGACACGACCCAAGTTGCTTCGCTTGGATATAAAGGCGACCTCCACCCTACCGCGCTGGCGGCGAGCTGAAGCGGAACGCCGCCCAACAAAAAAATGAAAACGATGCCTCTCCACACCTGCCCGCAGTCGGCTAAGCACCCGGCCTTTCTCTGCAAAGCAAAACCGGGCCAAGGGGCCCGGTCGTAGTGCCGCGATTGGCGCCTTACGCCACCTGCATCAGCTTGGCGTACGCCTTCAGATGATGGTCATCGTCACCGAACTGGTGGGCGATCATCACCAGGCGCTTGGCGTGGTGGGCGAGGTTGTATTCCCAGGTCATGCCGATGCCGCCGTGCAGCTGGATCGCTTCTTCGGCTACCTTGCGCGCGGCGCGGGCGCAGATGTATTTGGCGGCGGCGATGATGCGGCTGCGCTCGTCGTTGTCTTCACCGTCGGCAAAGGTCGCCGCGAGGATCGCCATGCTGGTGGCCTGCTCCAGCTCGGTCTGCATGTCGACCATGCGGTGCTGCAGAACCTGGAACTTGCCGATCGGCACGCCGAACTGCTTGCGCGTCTTCAGGTAGTCGAGGGTCAGCTTGCAGGCTTCGTCCATGCTGCCGAGGGCATCGGCGCACTGCGCGGCGATCGCGCGGCCTTGCTGGTAGCGCATCGCGGGCAAGGCATTGCCAATCTCTCCAAGCAGCGCATCGGCTCCGACCTGCACGTTGTCGAGGAACAAGTCGCAGCCCTTGCGCCCGTCGATGGTCGGGTAGACGCGACGGCTGACGCCCTGGGCGTTCGGATCAATGAGGAACAGGCTGATGCCCGTTTCATCGCGACTGTCACCGGAAGTGCGCGCGGAGACGATGATCTTGCCGGCGCTGTGTCCACCGATGACAACTGCCTTGCGTCCGGACAAGCGATAGCCGCCGTCGACTGCTTCGGCTTTGGCCTGCACGTCGTGGAGGTTGTAATGGCTCTGCGGCTCGTCGAAGGCCACCGCCAGTTGCAGCGAACCGGCCGCGACCTGCGGCAGCAAATCTTCTTTCTGCGCGTCGCCGCCCAGCTGGTTAAGCAGGCCGCCGCCATAGATAACCGATTGCAGGTAGGGCTCCAGCGTCAGGCCACGGCCCAGCTCGGTCATGACCAGCATGGTTTCCACGCCGCCGCCGCCAAAGCCGCCGATATCCTCGGAGAACGGCACGGCGGTCAGGCCCAACTCGCCCAGCTGGCCCCAGAACTCGGCAGAAAAGCCCAGCTCCGACTCGCTGAATTTCTCGCGCTGTTCGAACGGGTAGGCGTCGCGCACCAGGCGCGCCGCGGTGTCTTGCAGCATTTGCTGCTCTTCAGTCAGTTTGAAGTCCATGGCGGTGCCCCCTTACAGCTCGAGAATCATCTTCGAGACGATGTTCTTCTGGATTTCGTTGGAGCCGCCGAAGATCGACAGCTTGCGCATGTTGAAGTAGTCGCCGGCCAGCGACGCGCTGTAGTCGGCGTGCAAAAGCTCGCCGTCGTAGCCCAGCTGCATCTCCTCTTCGAGGAACGGCAACGCGTAAGGACCGATGACCTTGCGCAAGAGGTGAGTGATCGCCTGGCGAATCTCGGTGCCCTTGACCTTGAGGATCGAGGACTCCGCGCCGGGTACGCCGCCCTCCTTCGCCGCGGCAAGGATGCGCAGGGTGCTCATCTCGATGGCCATCAGCTGCATCTCGACCTCCGCGACCTGGGCGCGGAACAGCGGGTCTTCAAGCATCGGCTTGCCGTCGCAGACTTCCTTCATGGCGATGCGCTTCAGATGCGCCAGCACTGCCTTGGACGAGCCGATGCCGGCGAGGCCCGTACGCTCATGGGTCAGCAGGTACTTGGCGCAGGTCCAGCCCTGGTTTTCCTCGCCGACGAGGTTCTCCACCGGGACGCGGACGTTGTCGAAGAAGACTTCGTTGACCTCGTGGTCGCCGTCCAGCGTGATGATCGGCCGCACGCTGATGCCTGGGCTTTTCATGTCGATCAGCAGGAAGCTGATGCCGCGCTGCTGCTGCGCCTCGGGATCGGTGCGCACCAGGCAGAAAATCATGTTGGCGTGCTGGCCGAGGGTGGTCCAGGTCTTCTGGCCGTTGACCACATAATGGTCGCCGTCGCGTACGGCGCGGGTCTTCAGGCTTGCCAAGTCGGAGCCGGCACCGGGCTCGGAATAGCCCTGGCACCACCAGTCCTCACCGGAGAGGATGCGTGGCAGGTAATGGTCAATCTGCTGCTGGGTGCCGAATTTGATGATCACCGGGGCGACCATGTTGACGCCAAAGGGCACGGTACGCGGCGCGCCGAAGGCCGAGCACTCCTCGTCGAAGATGTGCTTTTCCACCGGGCCCCAGGTGGTGCCGCCCAGCTCCACCGGCCAGCCCGGTGCATACCAGCCGCGCTTGACCAGGATCTGCTGCCAGCGCTCGTGATCCTGCTTGGACATGTGCTTGCCGAGCTTGACCTTGGCGGCGATGTCCGCCGGCAGCTCGCTTTTCAGAAAGGCGCGCACTTCATCGCGAAAGGCGAGCTCTTCGGCCGTGTAGTTGACGTTCATGGGAAAGTCCTCATGCTGCGTTCGGTTTGCAGGCGGGCGGCACTCATTGCCCGGCCTGCCAGTCGGTGAAGGTGCGGCCTTCGGCGGCCAGTTTTTCCAGCAGCGGCGCTGGCTTCCACCAGTCGCCGCAACGTGCGTGCAGTTCCTTGACCCGCGCCAGCACCCGGTCCAGGCCGACGCTGTCGGCATAGAACATCGGGCCACCACGGAAGGCCGGGAAGCCGTAGCCGTTCAGGTAGATGACGTCGATGTCACTGGAGCGCTGGGCGATGCCCTCTTCGAGAATCTTCGCGCCCTCGTTGACCAGCGCGAAGATGCAGCGCTCGACGATGTACTGCTCGTCCAGCGCCTTTCGCTCGATGCCCTTTTCCCGCGACGCGGCTTCCAGCATGGGCGCGAGCTCGGGGTTCTCTTGCGGGGTGCGGTTACCCGGCTCGTAGCGGTAATAGCCGGCGCCGGTCTTCTGCCCGAGCATGCCAGCGGTGCAGAGCTTGTCGGAGACGGTGGGGAAGTCCAGGTGCGACGGCAGCGTCGCGCGCTGACGCTTGCGGATCGCCTGGCCGATGTCCAGGCCCGACAGATCGCGCATGGCGAACGGTCCCATGGCCATGCCGAAATTGCGCAGCGCAGCGTCGACCTGCTGTGGCGTGGCGCCCTCCTCCAGCAGAAATTCCGCCTCGCGGCCGTACTGGAAGACCATACGGTTGCCGACGAAGCCGTCACAGACACCGACCACCACCGAGACCTTCTTCAGCTGTTTGCCGATAGCCATGGCGGTGGCCAGCACCTCATTGCTGGTCTTCTCGCCACGCACCACTTCCAGCAAGCGCATGACGTTGGCCGGGCTGAAGAAATGCAGGCCGACCACGTCCTCGGGACGCTTGGTGAAGGCGGCGATGGCGTCCAGATCCAGTGATGAGGTGTTGGAAGCGAGAATCGCGCCGGTCTTGCAGACGGCATCCAGCTGTTCGAACACCTGCTGCTTGACGCCCATTTCCTCGAACACCGCCTCGACCACCACGTCGGCATCGGCCAGCGCGGCGTACTCGGTCATGCCCTCGATCAGCGCGAGGCGCTGCTCCATCGCGTCTTCGGTCAGGCTGCCGCGCTTGACGCTCGCCGCGTAGGTGTCGCGGGCGCGCTGCAGGCCGCGTTGCAGGGCCTCGTCGTTGATTTCCAGCAGCTTCACCGGCACTCCGGCATTGGCGAAGCTCAAAGCGATGCCGACACCCATGGTGCCGCCGCCGATCACCGCGGCGGTGTTGATCGAGCGAGGTTTCACGTCTGCCGGCAGATCGTTGATCTTGCCAGCCTGGCGTTCGGCGAAGAACGAATGAACCAGAGCGCCACGCTGAGGCGAGTTCAGGCATTCGGCAAACAGCTCACGCTCGCGCTTGAGACCTTCAGCCAGCGGCAGCTTCGTCGCCGCCTCGACCGCCGCGATGCAACGCAGCGGCGAGAACAGTCCAGGCAAGCGCTTGGCCACTTCGGCATGCTTGGCGCGAATCAGCGCCTCGTTGTCGGCGCCCTCAAGGCCTTGGGTCTGCTCGCCAGTACGGCGCGGTGTGCGGCCTTCCTCGACCATGCGACGGGCATAGGCCAGGCCAGCTTCCACCAGATCACCCTCGAACAGCTCGTCGACGATGTTGTGCTCGACCGCCTCGGCCGCACTGATCGGCTGGCCGCTGACGATCATGTCCAGCGCCTTTTCGACACCGGCCAGACGCGGCAGCCGCTGGGTGCCGCCGGCGCCGGGCAACAAACCCAGCTTCACTTCCGGCAGGCCGACCTTGGCGTCCGGCCGGGCGATCCGGTAATGGCAGCCCAGCGCGACTTCCAGCCCACCACCTAGCGCGGTGCCGTGAATGACCGCGACGCTCGGTTTGCTGCAGGCTTCGATGATTTCGATCACCTCGGGCAGGCTCGGCGCCTGCGGCGGCTTGCCGAATTCCTTGATGTCAGCGCCGGCGATAAAGGTGTTGCCCTCGCAGACCAGCGCCACGGCACGGACCTGCGGGTCCGCTTCGGCATGCTGAAAGGCCTTCTGCAGCCCCTCACGCACCGCCTGGCCAAGGGCATTGACTGGTGGATTGTTGACCGTGATCAGCGCGATCTCGCCCTGAACTTCGAGCCGTACGACATCTGTCATGACTGGCCTCCGCTGTGTGAAATGCTAATTGGAATTGTAATTTCACGGAATCATGTTTCGCACAGCAGAATAAAGGAGTCATGTTACGCGTGTCGATAGGCCTTCGCCGTCAGGCATGTGATCGCGGAAACGCAGGCGTAGCGCACGTAAGGCTTGATATTGCAGGCAGTCCGACTGGCAACGGGCAGCACTATCAATCAGGGGAATGTCGGCGCCAAAGCGGACGCCGAAGCTTCAGCCGCCAACCGCGTGACGAGGGGCGCGGGCGAGCAAGTCGGGGTCAATACGCAACAGGCGAACCGTGCGCTCGCCAGCCAGGCTGGCCGGCTCGGCATCGCCGGGCAGCTCGATCAGCAATCGCGTGAGATTGAGCACCAGCGCTTCGCGGCGCAGCGCGCCGGCACCCAGAGCGTAGTACGCACTGATCACCTGGCGCAGCTCCAGCGGCAGCGCCCATTGCGCACGCAGCGCCGAGCCGAAGCCCGCCGCACGCTCGCGCAGGCAACGCTGCAGCTGTGACTCATCCAGCACACCGCCGCTGTCGAGCCACTCCTGAAGGCTGCGCAACAACGCCAGTTCGCCAATGTTCTGCAGCAGTCCGGCGCTGAAGCAAAGCTCGGCATCCAGCTTCAACTGGCGCGCCAGCCACTGCGCCAGGCGGGCCGTCTGCAGCGCCTGGACGCTCAGCTGCGCCGCCAGCTCGGCAAGACGCGGTTCCACCAGCCTGGCGTTGTGCTGCAGGGCCAGCTCCGTTACCAGTTGCAAGCTGCGCGCGGCACCCAGCTGCCGTTGCGCCTGCGCCAGGCTAAGACACGGACTCGCCTGTTGCGAATCGCTGCTGGCGACGCTGATCAGCCTCGCCGTGACCTGTGGATCGTGCGACAGCAGTTCTTCGAGTTCCGCGAAGTCCTGATCGCCGCCCTGCAAGCGTTGCAGCGCCGTCAGTACCGCGTCCAGCAGCGGCGCTCCACGGTTGTACGGACGCATACGCTCGAGAAAGCTATCGAGATCGTCTACAGCAGCAACGACGGACGCGCCGCTCCATCCGGCCGATCGCGGCAGCAGCTTGTCCAGCCGCTGGCGCAGGTCTGCGAGATCGTAGGGTTTGCCGAGATAGGCAGCCGGCGTCAGCGGGAGCACGGTGCGCACGCTGGCGGTATCGGTACGCGCACTGATCAGCACGCAGGGCAGTCGCTGGGTCGGACCGTAGCGGCGCAGTTCGCGCAGCAGCTGGCGGCCATCGAGGCCATCCAGTTCACCATCTACGATCAGCAGGCTGGGCACCTGTCGTTTGCACAGCTCCAGCGCAGCATGTCCATCCGCCGCCGGCTGCACACGCATACCAGGGCGCAATTCACGCACCAGCTGACAAAGCTGATCCGCGCGCCAGGGTTCGTTGTAGGCAACCAGAACGAAGGAGACTTGGGCCGAGATGCTCACTGCGCTACTCGTTGAAGATGTCACCACAGCCTAGCAGCGGCATAGGTAGGCGGCGACGGTCTTCACGAGAAGGGATCGCGCCAGTGGGGGCGCGATTTTGCACGGAATGATGGCAAACAGCCAGCCTCAGGCCCTGAGGCTAGCTGTCGCAGGTGGCTCGGCTCAGATCCCCATGCAGAGATACTTGATCTCCAGGTAATCCTCGATGCCGTACTTGGAGCCCTCGCGGCCGAGGCCAGAGGATTTCACCCCGCCGAATGGCGCCACCTCGGTGGAGATCAGCCCGGTATTGATACCGACCATGCCGTACTCCAGCGCCTCGGCGACGCGGAACACCCGGCCCAGATCGCGCGCATAGAAATAGGAAGCCAGGCCGAACTCGGTGTCATTGGCCTTGGCGATCGCGTCGGCCTCGTCCTTGAAGCGGAACAGCGGCGCCAGCGGGCCGAAGGTTTCTTCCTTGGCCACCTTGGCGCTATCGGGCACGTTGATCAGCACGGTCGGCTCGAAATAGCTGCCGCCCAGTGCATGGGCCTGGCCGCCCGCTACCAGCCGCGCCCCTTGGGCGACGGCATCCTCGATGTGCTCGCGGACCTTGGCGGCGGCGCGATCATCGATCAGCGGGCCGAGATCGGTACCCTCCTCCAGGCCATTGCCAACCCGAAGCTTGGCCACGGCCGCCTGGAATTTCTCGGCGAAGGCGTCGTACACGCCGTCCTGCACATAGATGCGATTGACGCAGACGCAGGTCTGCCCGGCGTTGCGGTACTTGGACTGCACGGCACCCTTCACCGCCTCGTCCAGATCGGCATCGTCGAAGACAATGAACGGCGCGTTGCCGCCCAGCTCCAGAGACACCTTCTTGATCCCCGGCGCACATTGCTCCATCAGCTTGGCGCCGACCTCGGTGGAGCCGGTGAAGGATATCTTGCGTACCTTCGGGTTGGCGGTCAGCTCGTTGCCGATGTCGCCGGCCGAACCCGTGACCACACTGAGCACGCCCTTGGGAATGCCGGCGCGTTCGGCCAGCTCGACCATCGCCAGTGCCGAGAACGGCGTCTGTGACGCGGGCTTGATCACCATGGTGCAGCCGGCCGCCAGCGCCGGGCCGGCCTTGCGGGTGATCATCGCCGCCGGGAAATTCCACGGTGTGATGGCCGCGGTCACGCCGATCGGCTGCTTGATGACGATGATGCGTTTGTCTTTCTGGTGCCCGGGAATGGTGTCGCCGTAGATGCGCTTGGCTTCCTCGGCGAACCACTCGATGAACGAGGCGGCGTAGGCGATCTCGCCCTTGGCTTCGGCCAGCGGCTTGCCCTGCTCCAGCGTCATCAGGCGGCCGAGGTCGTCTTGGTTCTCCATCAGCAGCTCGAACCAGCGACGCAGCTTCTGCGAACGCTCCTTGGCGGTCAGATCACGCCAGGCCGGCAGCGCCCGCTCGGCGGCATCGATGGCGCGGCGGGTTTCCGCAGCGCCCATCTTCGGCACCGTGCCGAGCGTCTCGCCGGTGGCCGGGTTGTTCACGCTGATGGTCTGGCCGCTGTCGGCATCGACCCAGGCGCCATCGATATAGGCCTGCTGACGGAACAGAGCGGTGTCTTTGAGTTGCATGGCAGTCTCCTCGGGCATCGTAGCGGCAGGCCCGCTGCGGAAAGTTTGGCTGATACGACGCTCATCTGAACCGTCCTTCGCCGCCCGGTTCCTGTCGCCGCATTGCACTGCGAACGGCCATGCTAGGACCGCAGCCACTGGCCCGGCAAGCTCATGACGCATGACGTTGTCGCGCCATTGACCAGCCTGATGCATCGCACGGCCTGTCACGACTTGTTACCCAAACCCTGCTACTGGCCGGGGTATAGTTGCGCGCGAGCGGCGCCAGTCGCCGACAACCAAGGATCGATAAGGAGTTACCGTGAAAGCATTGATGACAGGCGCCGTGGCCGCCGCCCTGCTGGCCAGCGCTGCCGTCCAAGCGCAGATGAAGCCGGAAGAGATGGTCGAAACCCGCCAGGCCGGCTACCAGTTCATGTCGTGGAACATGGGCAAGATCAAGGCCCAGGTAGTCGATGGCAAGGAGCCCTACGATCAGGCCAAGGTGGCCGCCGCCGCCAATGCCATCGCCGCCATCGCCAATTCCGGCATGGGCAGCCTGTACAGCCCGGACACCACGACCGAGCAGCTGGGCAAGGCGACTCGCCTGAAGCCTGAGTTCTTCCAGAACCTCGACGAAGCCGGGCAGATCGGTCGCAACTTCACCGTCGCCGCCAACCAGCTCGCCAAAGTCGCCGCAGAAGGCGATCAGGCCGCCATCAAGAAAGCCTTTGGCGACGTCGGCGGCAGCTGCAAGTCCTGCCACGACAAGTTCCGCGCCGACTGATCGCGCGCAGCCAGCCGACACCTGCCGTCGGCTGGCTTACCAGTCCAGGCTGGGCGCCACCGCCGCCGGCTCAGGCCGCAGCCATTCCCCCACCGCTTGCACACCCCAGACACAAGCCGCACCCAGCGCAATCGCCAGTACCGCCGCGAACAGCGAGCCACCGCGGGCATCCTGCTGGGTCGGGTGTTCGCGCTGCGTCTTTCCCGCGATCATCGCGCGCACCAGCGGACGACGCATCACCAGCGTGTAATAGATGATGGCTGCGATGTGCATGCCGATCAGCACCAGCAGCAGCCACTTCGCCTGCCGATGCAGGCCACTCAGCGCGCTGCCGGTTTCGCTGCTGACCAGTGCATAAAGCGGGCCCTGGAAGGCGATGTCATCCGTCGCCATCAAGCCACTGGTCACCTGAAAGCCCACCAGCAGTAGCATCGCCAGCACCGAGAACGCGCCGAGTGGGTTGTGCCCGGCTTCGCGCCAGTTGCCCTGTAGATAGTCCTTCACGCCAACCGTGGCAGCGAAGATCCGCGCCCAGCGTGCGTAGGTCGAACCAACGAAGCCCCAGATCAGGCGGAACACCAGCAGGCCCAGCACCAGCAGGCCAAGTCGGCCATGCCACGGCATCAGGCTGCCGCCGATCCAGCCCGTGACGATGGCCGCGATAACCGCCCCGGCAAACAACCAGTGAAACAGCCGCAGTGGCGCGTCCCAGAGTTTGATATGGCCCGACATCCCCTTCCCCTCGCCATCCGAACAACCACGACCCCCGGCCGCGACACGCAAGGGTACCAGCCGGACCGGCCCCAGGCAGCTGCGAAAAAGCCGCACCTGGGCGCATCCGCCCGGCCGCACCAGCATGGACGCCCGTCAATGACATGCGTATGATTGCGCCCCGCAACGCATCCGTAGCTCAGCTGGATAGAGTACTGCCCTCCGAAGGCAGGGGTCGTGGGTTCGAATCCCGCCGGATGCGCCATATAGCTAGTCGTTTCGAGTCCCGCTCGAAGCGTTCCGACAAAGCCCGCTCACTGCGGGCTTTGTCGTTTCTACAGGTCCGTTGTCAGCGATCGCCAAATCGCCTGCCAGCTACGACCGGCCGGCGCAAGGCAAACCTGTCATGCGGCGTCACCGAGCCGCCTCAACCTGACCTCACGCTCGTTTTAGACGCATCCGTCGGGTGTTCTGTGAACCCGTTCACCGAGCCTGCACGAGAACTGAACTTCAATGCCTCGCTCAGGTCGCGCCATGCGCTCCCTGCCCCCACACACGACTTCAAGGAGGAAATCGCGTGCCCGTGCGCTATTACGCCCTCGTTTCGCTCATCGCCGCCGCGCTGCTCGCCGGTTGCACCGGCAACTACAAATTCGACGATGACCACTATCGCCCGCTGGGTGACCCGCAAGCCTTGAATCGCGGCAAGTAACCGCAAGGAGCGACACGACCATGGAACTGGTCTTCGATATGGTAGGCGCCCAGCAATTCGTGCCCGGGCTGCTGACCACCAAAACCTTCAAGCAGGCCGGCGGCGTGATCGGCCGGGCCGAAGGCTGCGATTGGGTGATCCCGGATCGCAAGCGCGTCCTCTCCGGGCGTCACGCGGTGATCAGCTACCGCGACGGCGGCTTCTTTCTCACCGATACCAGCAGCAATGGCATCCAGCTCAAGGACAGCGGCGCCAGTCTGGTCAAAGGCCAGCCGCAACGCATCGAACACGGCAGCGTCTACTGCCTGGGCGACTTCGAGATCCGCGCCCGACTGATCCAGGACCCGGCCTTGTTCGAAGGCGACATTGGCCGCCCGCAGCCGGCCGGCACCATCATCCCCGACGATGCCTTCCTCGACCTCGATCCGCTGGTCGCCATGGATCAGCAGGAGCGCATCTATGCCGAAGTCGACGACCTTGACCTGACGCTGGTGGCACCGCAACGCCAGGCCCAGCAGCGCGACTACGCACGCATCGACACCGAAAGCCTGCCGCTGCCGGAGCTGGTCATGCCGCCGGCGGCAACCGAACCCAAGCGCGAACCAGAGCCCGAATGCCTGCCAGCCGGCTTCTGGGAGCGTTTCGGCGACGCGCTGGGTGTCGATCTCAAGGATCTGGACGAGGACCAGCGCCAAGCACTGGCACTGAATGCCGCCCGCCTGCTCAAGCAAAGCATCGGCGGTCTGCAGCAGAGCCTGCGCACCCGTAGCGAGCTGAAGAACGAGCTGCGCCTGGCGCTGACCACCGTGCAGAGCGCCGGCAACAACCCACTCAAGCACAGCGCCGATGCGGGCGAGGCGCTGAGCGCCCTGCTGCGCGCTAGCAAGCCCGGCCAACTGCCGGCCGAACAGGCCATCGGTCGCGCCTTCCGCGATCTGCAGGCGCATCAGGTAGCACTGCTGGCGGCCAGCCGCGCCGCCGTTCACGCCATGTTCGAACAGCTGGCGCCGGAGCAACTGGCACTGCGTTTCGAACGCGAAGGCCGCAAGCCGCTGATCGCCACCGCCGGCAGTCGCTGGCGCGCCTATCGCCGGTTGCATCACAGCCTCGGCCAGGATGCCGACTGGAGCGAACGCCTGTTCGCCCGCGACTTCGCGAAGACCTATGAGGAGCAGGTGCGCCTGATCGCCACGCTCGATTCAACCCATCAAGGATGATCCCATGCCTCGTCGCATCACCCTGGCCATGCTGGCCTCGCTGCTCGTACTGGGCGGCTGCTCGGCACTGTCGCCGTACTCCAAGCTGACCAAGCTGGACCTCGAGCTGCACGGCAGCGACCGTCTCAACCCCGACCTCAACGGACGGCCGTCGCCGATCGTGCTGCGCCTGCTGGAGCTCAAGCATCCGGTGGCGTTCGAAAACGGCGACTTCTTCGCCCTCTACCAGCGGCCCAAGGAAGCATTGGCGCCGGACCTGGTGACCTCCGAGGAACTGGAACTGCGCCCCGGCGAAAGCCGCGAGCTGAAGCTCTCGGTGCAGGACGGCAGCCGCTATGTCGGCGTACTGGCGGCCTACCGCGACCTACCGGAAGCCAGCTGGCGCTACGTCATCGCCGTGCCGCCGCAAGAACGCACCCGTGTCGCCCTGAGCCTGGACGAGCGCGGCATCGCGCTGTTCGACCCGCTCGCCGAAGAAGGAAAATAAGCATGAGCCTGCACAAGGTTGTCTGGCAGGAAGGCATGCTGCTGCGTCCGCAGCACTTCCAGCAGAGCGATCGCTACTACGATCACCAACTCAAGGCGCGTACCCAGAAGCTGGGCAGCTATGCCTGGGGGTTCTTCAACCTGGAGATCGACCGCCAGTTCCTCAACATGGGCAAGCTGGTACTCAGCCAGGCCAGCGGCATCCTCCCGGACGGTACCCTGTTCGAGCTGGGCAGCGAACGCGAGCCACTGGCCCTGGACATTCCGCCGAATACCGGCAGCACACCGGTCTATCTCGCACTGCCGCTGGTCACCGGCAACCACATCGAAACCCGCCGGCCCGAGCAGAAGGACGTGCTGGCGCGCTACACCGCCCATGAGCTGGAGGTCGCCGATTCCAATGCCGGCGACAGCAGCACCAGCCAGGTCAGCACCGGCCTGCCGGATTTCCGCCTGCTGCTGGGCGAGCAGCAGAGCGACCAGGCCTACGTGAAGCTGCAGCTGTGCGAGGTGCTGGACACCACGCCGGACGGGGTCATCAGCCTCGACCCCGAGTTCATCCCCACCTATGTCAACTTCCAGGCTTCCGGCTACCTGCTGTCCTGCCTGAAGGAAGTGATCAGCATGCTCGCCCACCGCGGCGATACCCTCGCCGAGCGCATCAGCGCCACCGGCAAGGTCGGTGGCGCGGAGGTCGGCGACTTCATGATGCTGCAGCTGATCAACCGTCACGAACCGGTGCTGCGCCACTACCTGGGCGTGGAGCAGGTGCATCCGGAGCAGATCTACCGCGACCTGCTTGGCCTGCTCGGCGAACTGGCGACCTTCTCCAGCGAGAGCAAGCGCCCACGCCTGGACGGTCGTTACCAACACAGCGACCAGGGCGCGAGCTTCCGCAAGCTGATGGACGCGATTCGCCAGGTGTTGTCGATGGTGCTCGAACAGCACGCCATCGAGCTGTTGCTGCAGCAGCGTCAGTACGGCATCCAGGTATCGCCGCTGCACGATCACAAGCTGCTCGGCACGGCGTCCTTCGTGCTCGCCGCCAGCGCCCAGTGCGATTCGGAAACCCTGCGTACGCGGCTGCCGGCGCACCTGAAGATCGGCCCCGTGGAGCGCATCCGCCAGCTGGTCAACCTGCATCTGCCGGGCATCCGCCTCAAGCCGCTACCGGTGGCGCCGCGGCAGATCCCCTTCCATGCCGGCAAGACCTATTTCGCCCTGGAGCTCAGCGCCGAGGACCAGGCGCAGCTGGAGCGCTCCGGCGGCTTTGCCTTCCATGTGTCCGGTGACTTCACCGGGCTCGAACTGAAATTCTGGGCGGTCAGGGACTGAGCGACATGATCAAGGAAATGGATTACGGACAGGACGACCGCACGGTCATCGTCAATCGAGCGGGAGAGGCGCCGGCACAGAGCCCGCTGACCGACTTCGACACCCCGCCGCGCTTCGAGCAGCTGGAGGAGCGGATGATCTACGCCGCGCGCCTGCGCCCGGCGGAAACCTTCAACATCAGCCTCAATCCGCTGGTGGCTGCCGCCTCGCCGCTGCTGTCGGAAGTGGTGCGCTTCAAGCACAGCCTCGAAAGCGAAGACCTGCAGGCCCTGCATGGCCAGTTGAGCAGCGCGATCAAGCTGTTCGAGCATCGCGCGCTGCATGACGGCGCCGAAAGCAGCCAGGTGATGGCAGCGCGCTACGTGCTCTGCACCACTCTCGATGAGGCCGTGGTGACCACGCCCTGGGGCAACGAAAGCGAGTGGTCGCAGATGAGCCTGCTGTCGAGCTTCCACAACGAGACCTTCGGCGGCGAGAAGTTCTTCCAGCTGCTCGAGCGGCTGTCGCGCAACCCGGTCAAGCACCTGCCGATGCTCGAACTGATGTACCTGTGCCTGTCCCTCGGTTTCGAGGGCAAGTACCGCGTGCTGCCGCGCGGCATGCTCGAACTGGAAGCAGTGCGCGATAGCCTCTACCGGCAGATCCGGCAGATGCGTGGCGACATACCGCGCGAGCTGTCGCCGCACTGGGAGGGCCTGAAGGATACCCGTCGGCGCCTGGTGCGCATCGTGCCCTGGTGGATGGTCGCGCTGTTCACCCTGATGTGCCTCGGGGTGATCTACGGCGGTTTCGCCTGGGTGCTGGGCGAACAACGCGAGAGCGTGCTGCAACCCTATCGCTCGCTGGACATGGATGCCGGCGGTTCCACCTTTTCAGGGATGAAATGAGATGAAGACGTTCTTCGGCAAACTCGGCGCCGTGCTGCGCCGAACCTGGGTCTGGAGCCTGCTGCTGGTCCTGCTGCTTGCGGTTCTGGTGTGGTTCGTCGGGCCGCTGCTGGCGGTGAATGACCACCGTTTCTGGGAGTCATCCAGCAGCCGTCTGCTGAGTATCAGCGTGCTGTTTCTCGGCTGGGGCCTGGCCATGGTCTTCGCCAGCTGGCGCGCCAGCGCACGCAAGAAGCGCGACGCCGAGGACCAGGACGTTCAGGAGCAGCTGCGCCGCGACGGTCTGATCGGCGAGGAGCAACAGGAACTGCGCCATCGCTTCAAGCAGGCGCTGCGCACCCTGAAAACCTCCAGCCTCTACCGCGGGCGCAGCGAAAAATGGCGCAGCGAGCTGCCCTGGTACCTGCTGATCGGCCCGCAGGGCAGCGGTAAGACCAGCTTGCTGGACTTCTCCGGCCTGGATTTCCCGCTCAACCGCAGCGAACAGCAGCGCCTGACCAAGGACGTTTCCGGTACCCGCTACGCCGACTGGTACTTCGCCGATCATGCCGTGCTAATCGACACCGCCGGCCGCTATCTGACGCAGTCCGACGCCGTCGTCGACGGTAGCGCCTGGGACACCCTGCTCGGCTTGCTGCGCAAGCGCCGTGCCCGACCGCTCAACGGCGTGCTGGTCAACCTGCCGGTGGATCAGCTGCTAGGCGGCAATGAACTGGAGTTGGAAAACCTTGCCCGTCAGGCCCGCCAGCGCCTGCATGAAATCCACCAGCGCCTGGGCGTCGATGCACCCGTCTATCTGGTGCTGAGCAAGGCCGATCGGATTCTCGGTTTCGACGAGTTCTTCGATCAGCTGTCCCGCGAGGAAAGCGATCAGGTGCTCGGTGCAAGCTTCCGTAAGGAGCAGAATGGCAGCGATGCGCAGGTGGTGCGCGAGGAGTTCGAGGAACTCCTGCGCCGGCTGAACAGCCAGGTGATCATGCGCATGCACCAGGAACGTGACACCCAGCGCCGCGGCCGCATCCTCGACTTTCCCCATCAGCTGGGGCAGATCGGCGAGCGCCTGAGCCTGTTCATCGAACTCGCGTTTGCAGGCAACCGCTACCAGCGTGCCAGCCAGTTGCGTGGCTTCTACCTGACCAGCGCGCCGCAACTGCGCGAAGGTCTCGACCCGCTCACTGCCGGCATCGGCCGCCAGCTTGGCCTGGCCAGCAGCGCACTGCCGACCTTCCGCAGCGGTCGTGCACGCTTCATCAATCAACTACTCAGCCGGGTGATCTTCCCCGAAGCCGAACTGGCGGGCCTCGACCAGCGCGAGGTCCGCCGCATCGACTGGGGCCAGCGCGCGCTTTATGCAGGCGCCTTCGGTTGCCTGGTGCTGTTCGGCGGCGCCTGGGCACTGAGCTTTTCCAGCAACCACGAGCGCCTCGAACAACTGCGCGGCATCGCCCAGACGCTGGGCGGCGAACGCAAGACCATCGAGGCGGAAGACGAAGCACTGCGTACCCTCAAGGTGCTGGATGGCAGCTACGCGGCAACTCAGGTCTATCCGCCCAGGGACGATGTATCCTGGCTACGCCGTGGTGGCCTGTATCAGGGCGAGGCGGTCGACCCGACATTGCACGACGCCTACCGCCGCGATCTGGAAACGCTGCTGCTGCCACGTGTCGGTCGGCAGCTGGAAGCGCAGATTCGCGCCAACCTGAACGACCGCGAACAGCTGCTCGGCAGCCTGCGCGCGTACCTCATGTTGAACCTTGCCGAGCGCCGTGATGCGGCCTTCCTCAAGGACTGGCTGGCCGCCGACTGGTCGCTGCGTCATGGCGGCAACGCGGTTGCCCAGCAAGGCCTGAACACCCATTTTGCCCGCCTGCTGGAGAAGTCGTTCGCGCCCTATCAGCTGAACGACAACCTGGTGGCCAAGGCCCGCGCCCAGCTACGCAGCGAATCGCTGGCGGCAGTGGTGTACCGCATGCTGCGCGATCAGGCACGCAACCTTCCAGACTATCGACTGAACACGCAGCTCGGCCCGCAAGCGTCACTGTTAGTCGGCGGCGACTATGCGATTCCCGGCTTCTACACCCAGCGCGGCTATCAGAAGCTGTTCGTCGCCCAAGGCGCCGAGCTGGTAAGCGAAATCCTGCGCGACAACTGGGTGCTGGGCGAAGGTGACAGCCTCAGTGCCAAGGACCTGGGCCGCCTGCTGGTGGAAATGGAGCAGCTGTACTTCCGTGACTACGCCACGCACTGGAGCGAAGCAATCGCCCAGCTGAACGTCCTCCCGGCCGGCAGTGCGGCGCAGGGTGCCGCGCAGCTCGCCGGACTCACCGCTGCCAACTCGCCGCTGCTGCAACTACTGCTGGCGGTGCGCGAAAACACCCGCTTCGCTGGTCTCGCGGACGCGCCTGTGGAGGCCGGCGAACTGGCCGTTGCTGCCCAGAACGCTGGTGGCAAGCTTGGCAAGGCGGCCAAGCTGGCCACCGCCGCGGCGGAGCAGGCACAAGCTGCTCTGCTGAAGAACGTACCGGACACCGCACGCAAGACCCTCGAACGCCGCTTCGCGCCGCTGCACCAGCTGCTCGACGAAAACGGCGCGGCTGGCCCGGAGCTGACGGCAAGCCTGCAGGCACTTGATGCTCTGCAATTGCAACTGGCCTCGCTGGCCCACGCCAGCGCACCGGAACAGGCCGCATTCGAGATGGCCAAGGCGCGCATGGGCGGTCAGCGCGACGCCATCAACCAGCTGCGCAGCAGTGCTGCTCGTCTGCCGCAACCGGTCGGCAAGTGGCTTGGTCTGCTGGCAGAGGACAGCTGGTCGCTGGTGCTCAGCGACGCCTATCACTACCTCAACCAGCGCTATCGCAACGAGCTCTACGCCAGCTACCGCGGTTCGCTGCGCGAGCGTTACCCATTCAGCGCCCACAGCGCCAGCGACGTCGCCCTCGCCGACTTCCGCGAGTTCTTCAAGGCCCAGGGCCTGGCGGACAGCTTCTTCGAGCGCTACCTCAAGCCCTTCGTCAGCGGCAGCGCCGGCCAGTACCGGTTACGCCGCGTCGACGGTCGCGGCCTGCCGTTGTCCGAGCAGTTCCTCGCGCAGATGAGCCGCGCGCAGACCATTCGCCGCAGCTTCTTCGCCGAGAACCCCAACGAGCCGCTGATCCTGTTCAAACTCGAGCCCTATTCGCTGGATTCAAGCCTGGGTCGTGCCGACTTCCGCTTCGGCAACCAGCAGATGGAATACCGCCACGGGCCGATCGTGCAGACCGCGTTCCGCTGGCCGGCCGAAGCCGACGACGGACGCACCAGCCTGGTGGTCGAAGAACTCGGCGGCCGTCGCGTGGGTATCGAGAAGAACACCGGGCCCTGGTCGCTGTTCCGCCTGATCGACCTGATGCAGGTCGACTACCACAGCGGCCGCGACGTGTTGATGCTCAAGGCCGATCTCGGCGGCCTGCGCGCCAACTACCTGCTGCATGCGCAGCGCTCGCCGAATCCGTTCGACCTCGCGCTGCTGCGCGGCTTCAAGCTGCCGGCGACGCTGTGATGAACGCAACGGCATGCAGCTGGCGCAGCGCAGCGCGCACCGACACCGGCAAGGTGCGGGCGCGCAACGAGGATGCCTTCCTCGACCTGCCGCAGGCCGGGCTATGGGCCGTGGCCGACGGCATGGGCGGACACCAGAACGGCGCTCTGGCCAGTCGCCTGATCATTGAGCAGCTGGCCGATCTATCCACTACGGGCGATCTGCCAGAGCGGCTGCTGGCGTTGCGGCGCTGCCTGCATGAGCTGAATCGCCGGCTCAGCCAGGAACTGACGGTCACCGCCGAACGCCCCGATCCGGTGATCGGCAGCACCGTGGTCGCCCTGCTCATGGAAGGTGACCGCGCCGCGTGCATCTGGGCCGGCGACAGCCGCTGCTACCTGTGGCGCAGCGGCCGTCTCTATCAGCTGTCACGCGACCACTCGCTGTTGCAGCAACTGATCGACGAGCAGCAGCTCAGCCCCGAGCTAGCCGCCAAACACCCAGCCGCCCATGCGTTGACCCGCGCCATCGGCGCCAGCGAGAAGCTGGAGCTGGATATCCTCGAATTCGCCGTATTCCCGGGCGACACGCTGCTGCTGTGCAGCGATGGGCTCTACCAGAGCATGTCCGCCGACGCGCTCGGCGCCGCACTCAGTCTGCCGTCCACGCAGCTGGCGCTGGAACGGCTGTTTCGCCAGGCACTGAAGGGCCCGGCGCGAGACAATCTCAGCGCCGTGGTGATCCGCCGATGAATGCCCAGCCCGCCTGCGATCTCACCTATTTTGCGCTCGCGTCCACCGCGGCCACGCCGGTGCCGGTGGAACCGAAGACGCCTGTCGGCGAACTGCCGGACGTGCTCGGTGGCCGCTACCGGATCGAACGCCTGCTCGGCGTCGGCGGCATGGGTGCGGTCTATCGCGCCCGTGACCTGTTGCGTGAACAGTTCGGCGATCCGGAACCCTACGTAGCGCTGAAGACGCTCAGTGAGGATTTCGCCGAATACCCCGATGCCAGCGCGCTGCTCTACAGCGAGTACGCACTGACCACACGCCTCAGCCATCGGCATGTGGTGCGCCTGTACAACTTCGAGATCGACCCAAACAGCCAGCGCGCCTTCATCACCCTGGAGCTGCTCAAGGGGCCAACCCTCGACCAGCTGCTCTGCGAACGCCTGCAGGGCATGCCTTGGAGCGAACTGCAGGGCATCGCGTTACCACTGCTGGAAGCGCTGACCTACTCCCATAGCCTGGGCGTACTGCATGGCGACCTGAAACCGAGCAACGTGATGCTCGCCGATGACGGCCTGCGCCTGTTCGACTATGGCCTCGGCCAACCGCTGGAAGGCCTGCTGCCCGGTTTACCGCGCCTGTGCCGCACGCGCTTCGCCGCCTGGACGCCGCGTTATGCAGCCCTGGAACTGCTCGACGGCGGCGAGCTGACCGCGGCGGCGGATGTGTACGCCCTGGCCTGCGTGCTCTATGAACTGGCCAGCGGCAGCCACCCTTATCGCAGGCTCAGCGCCCGCCAGGCTAAGGCCATGGAGCTGGATCGCGCGCTGCAACGGCCGCCGCAGCTGCCCGCGCACTGCTGGCCGGCGCTGCGTCTGGCGCTGGCATTCGACGAAGCGCAGCGCAGCATCGATGCGGCGGGCCTGTTGCACGCCTTCAGCCGCCCCGCACCGAGCCGTTGGCAGCGCTGGTTCGGCCACTCCCACGGATGACATCAGGACAAGGACAGCCCAATGTTCAACGCGGCCAATGAAACCCACTTCAGCCTGACCCTCGAAGGCGTCGATCACGACTTTAAGGTGCTCGAATTCCGGGGCCGCGAGGCCATCAGCCAGCCCTATCGTTTCGACCTGGAACTGGTCAGCGAGCGCCCCGACCTTGATCTGCAGGCACTGCTGCATAAGCCCGCCTTTCTCACCGTCGACCCCGCCGGCATGGGCATCCACGGCTTGGTCCACCGTATCGCCCAGGGTGAATCGGGCAAGCGCCTGACCCGCTATCGGCTCACGCTGGTGCCGCAGCTGGCCTACCTCGCCCATCGCACTAACCAGCGCATCTTCCAGCACCTGAGCGTGCCACAGATCGTCGCCCAGGTGCTCGAGGAACACGGCATCCAGGCCGATGCCTACCGCTTCGGGCTTGGCCCGGTGATCTACCCAGAGCGCGATTACTGCGCGCAGTACGACGAATCTGACCTGCACTTCATCCAACGCCTGTGTGAGGAAGAAGGTATCCATTACCACTTCGAGCACAGCACCAGAGGCCACGTGCTGGTCTTCGGCGACGACCAGACCAGCTTCGCCCGACTCGGCCAGCCGACCGCCTATCTGCAGGACAACGGCATGACGGCTGACGAGCCGGTGATCAAGCGCTTCGCCGTGCGCGTCGCGACTCGCACCAGTCGGGTAAGCCGCCGTGATTACGACTTCGAACAACCCAGGCTGCTGATGGAGGCAGCCCACCGCGGCGAGCCGGCGGCGAACGCCATGCCGCAACCCGATCTGGAGGACTACGACTACCCCGGCCGCTTTACCGAGCGCGCCCGCGGCAAACACCTCTCGCAACGCGCGCTGGAGCGCCACCGCCACGACTACCGCCTGGCCGAGGGCAACAGTGACCAGCCGCGGCTGGTCAGTGGCCATCTGCTGGAAATCTCCGACCACCCGCGCCGCGAATGGAACGACCTGTGGCTGCTTACCGAAGTGCTGCACGAGGGCAAGCAGCCGCAGGTGCTGGAAGAGTCGGTCACCAGCCATGTCGGTACCGGTGTCGGTTTCACTCAGGGCTACCGCAACCACTTCACCGCTACGCCCTGGGATATCCCTTTCCGCCCGGCAATAAACCATCCGAAACCGAAAATCCTCGGCAGCCAGACCGCCGTGGTCACCGGCCCGGCGGGCGAAGAAATCCACTGCGACCAGTACGGTCGCGTGCGCGTTCAATTCCACTGGGATCGCGAAGGCCAGGCCGACGACAAGACCAGCTGCTGGCTGCGCGTCTCCTCCAGCTGGGCCGGTGACCGCTACGGCGGCATCGCCATCCCACGGGTCGGCATGGAGGTACTGGTGACCTTTCTCGAAGGCGATCCCGATCAACCGCTGGTGACCGGCTGCCTGTACCACAAGGAACACCAGGTCCCCTACGACCTGCCGGCGAACAAGACCCGCACGGTGTTCAAGACCCTGAGCAGCCCCGGCGGTGGCGGCTACAACGAACTGCGCATCGAAGACCGCAAGGGCGCCGAGCAGATCTACCTCCACGCCCAGCGCGACTGGGACGAGAACATCGAGCACGACCAGAAGATCCGCGTCGGCCACGAACGTCACGACACCGTGAAGGCCAACAGCTACAGCGAGTTCAAGGCCGAAGAACACCTGATCGTTGCCGGCGATCGCAAGGTCGAAGTCAAACCCGACGACCACCTCACTGTCGGCCAGACCCAGCACATCAAGCTCGGCACTGCCCATCTGACCAAGGCCGGCCGTGAGATCCACCTCAAGGCCGGGCAAAAGATGGTCATCGAAGCCGGCGTCGAACTGACCCTCAAGGCCGGAGGAAGCTTCATCAAGCTCGACCCGGGCGGCATCACCGTCTCCGGCCCGCTGGCGCGGATCAACGCCGGCGGCGCACCGGGCAAGGGCTCAGGGATCAAGATCAAGCCACCGGTGCTGCCGGGAGCGGCGGATAGCGACAAGGCGGGGCGCTTGTTGAAGCAGGTACAGGGCGGCCTGTCCAAATCGGCCGCTGTGGTAGCGCGCGGGTACCGATTCAATATTCGTCTTCAGGATGTACCAGGCGACGAAGGATTTCCCTTGGCACATACCCCATGGGGCATTGAGTTAGGTGAGGATGACAACGTGCTGCTGCAGGGAGAGACCGATGCCGATGGCCGCGTGCTGCTGGATGATACTCAGCAAAAGCAGCTAGCGAAGGCCTACGCTCAGGCACCAGGGAGTCTCTGGCTCAGCTATCCCGGTCAACGGATAGCCCTGCGGGTTCATCTGGAGCGACAGGGTTGGGACAGTGAGCGCTATGCCCTGGGCGCGATGGATTTCAGCAATTGCCTCAGTCGCAATACCACAGGGAATGCGCTGCTGGAAAAAGAACGCAGCCAGCAGGATAGCCAGTGCAGCAGCGACCTCTACACCCACCTGCAATCCAAGGAATGATTGGCCATGGCAACTGACTCTGCCTACAACGGCGTTCGTGCAAAGGAACTCAACCAGATCAACACGCAGGACGGAAAGGCTTATGCGGCGTATTCCGCCCCCGATTTCTTTTTGAACGAAGCGAATCTATTCGCTCCCAAGCGCACGGGGAATCAGGTTCGTTTTTTCACGACCGGCAGCGATTACTTCAAGGACGTTGCGGCCTCCATCGATCAGGCCGCTCGATGCATTTTTATAACCGGCTGGCAGGTCAACTACGACGTATTGCTTGATGGCAAGCGAAGCCTTTGGCAGTGCCTGCATCAGGCTCTCAAACACCAGCCGACCTTGAGAGTTTATGTCATGCCCTGGCTGAGCCCCTCTGGCAGCCTTGGCACTTACGACTTCGAGACCATGCTGGCAGTCTTCCAGCTCAATGCGGGCCTGACTGGCGGCCCTCGTGCCTTCTGCACTCCGGCGATCCAACAAAGCGACATGAAGGGGCTCGGTGTTGCATTTTCTCACCATCAGAAATCAGTCGTAGTCGACAACTGCATCGCCTATGTCGGGGGCATTGACCTGGCCTACGGGCGCCGTGATGACAATAACTTCAGCCTGGACGCCAGTAGCAGGCAAGGCAACGATGCCTACAATCCAGGGCTACCGAAACTGGGCTGGATGGATATAGACAAGCATGTCAGCTCGATGGGGCTGATGATGGCCACACTGTTCGATCTTTCAAAGCCCGTGTCGGGCAGCAACCTCATTCCACTGAGCAGGAGTACGGCTCTCAATGGCGCGAGCCATATTGCGGACCTTTTCCGCAGCCCTCCGTTTTCCGCTCTGCAGTGGCTGAATCGTGCCAAGAACAGCGCTCAGGAAAATCTCGATGAGGGTTTCGAGCGGCTCAGCGCTGCCCAGCGCCAGATGGTGGGTAAAAGCATTCAGGCGATGGCCAGGCTGATCAGCGACAACCTCGATAACGTTCCGATGGCCGAGGGATTGAAGCTGCGTCTGCAAGCTTGGTTGCAGGAGCTGCGTGAGGCGGCAGGTAATCTTTCCGAGTCATTGCGCATCAAGAGCATCGAACTGATCAGCCAGTGGATGAGTGAGACTGAACTCGGCCGCGTTTTGACCGTGCTCAGCGGCAAGAGCTTCGAGGATATTCCTGGCGCATACCGGGAGAGCACCAACGAGTTGGCCAGCTCGATGCTCTGGTTTATCTATCACTTGCTGCAGGAGCGCTCGGGGCAGCATCTGGAGCCTTATGCCTATTTGCATGAGAAGCCGCAGCCACTGGCCTCGCCGGATAATGGGCGCCTGGCCGAATATCAGCCGCGTATGCCCTGGGAGGATGTGCACTGCCGTATCGAAGGCCCCTCCGTCTATGACGTGGCACGTAACTTCATCGACCGCTGGAATGGACAGCAGGCCTACCTGGCCGATGCGCCGGCGCTGCAGGACACCACGCTGGTGCGTAATCTGCTGGAAGCCGTCGTGCGTTGGCTCAATACCTTGGTCAGTGAGACAGGCCTCGACCGTCTGGGCATGGGGCTCACGGTGAATGAAGCCCCACGCCTGAGCTTTCCCAAGTCACAGCCGGTATGGATCAACGCGCCCACACAATTGCCCGTGGCGCCCGGCCTCCAGCCGGGCGGCATGAGCGTGCAGGTTCTGCGCAGCGCCTCCAGCAGCATGACCCAACAGGAGCAGGTGGGGCGTAGTAAGGCGGGCGTCAACCTGCCCCTACCGGCAGGTATCGACACTGGCGGCGTGCAGGCCAACTGCAAGGCGGCGATGCTGCAGGCCATCTCCAGCGCGCAGCACTTCATCTATATCGAGAACCAGTTCTTTCAGAGTGCGTATGGTGAAGCGCGCGAAATATTTGATGATGCTCCGCTTTCCGGCCCGATGGCCAGCCTGCGTGACCCTGCCAGCCTGCGCCAGGACTACGTCGCCCGTGTGCGGCTACGTGAGGCGATGGCGGCCGAGAACATCTGGCAACTGGACTGGAAAGAAATCGATGCTATCGCCAAGGAACCCAGTACCGAAGCCCGCCAGTTCCTGAAAAGTCTGCAAGCCATGTGGGGCGTCAATGCCCAGGGCTGGCTCACCCATAAACTTGGCGATGCCCAGTCGGGCCTGCTCAACGAGATTGGCGAAGCCCTGGCCAATCGCATTGGCCGTGCCATCGATGAGAAACGCCCGTTTCACGTCTACATAATTCTGCCGGTGCATCCGGAAGGCGCGCTGAACGTCCTCAATATCATGCATCAGGTTACGCTCACCATGCAGAGCCTGGTCTTTGGCGAGAATAGTCTGATCAAACGTATCCAGAAGCGCATGGCACTGCGTGGACTGCTGGATCGCAAGGCGAGTCGTGAGGAGGCGCTCAAAATCATCGAGCACAAGGACGCGAGCGGCCGGCCCGTTTACGAACAGCAGGACTGGAGCCGCTACCTGACCCTGCTCAACCTGCGTACCTGGGAAAACCTCAAGGGACGTGTGGTCACCGAACAGATCTACGTGCACAGCAAGCTGCTGATCGCCGATGACCGTGTGGCCATTCTCGGCAGCGCCAATATCAATGACCGCAGTTTGCTGGGTTCGCGAGACTCAGAGTTGGCGGTCATCGTGCGTGATAGCTCGCCTGTACAGGTCAAGCTCGATGGTAAGCAGCCGCATACCGTCGGTAAGGCCGTGCATCAGTTACGGGTCGATCTATGGAAGAAGCACTTTGGCTTGTCCATGGCTGGGGGCTCCTCCGGCGTCAGCCCCGCCACCGGGCTGGCGCAGTATCTGGAGCAGCCGGCAGCGGAGGAAACGTGGAAGGAGATACAGGCGCGCGCGCAAACGAATACGGATTTTTACAACGGTTCTTTTGACTTCATTCCACAAAACATCAGCCAGGTACAGCCTCGCAAAACTCCGGATATGACCGGTTATCTGGACGGATTCCCCACCTCCACGTGGCCTACCTGGGCTTACCGTGATCTAGGTTTTATCAATCGCGGCGGGGAGCTGCTGGAGCCTATGCCCCATGAAGAGCGCTTCTGGCGCTCCAATACCTTGGCTGACGTGAAGATGTTCTCGCCACCCGTCGGTGTGCAGGGCTTTATCTGCGCCTTGCCCGTCAACTGGACGCGGGGTGAGAACAACGACTCAGGTATCAACCTGAGTATTCTGGCTCAGACCTTTGAGCATTCCGAACGTGATCGTGCCCTGGCGCAGGTTGATAACGGACGTAACGAAGAGAACCGCCGCACATGAAAAGCTTTTTCCGGTATCTAAGCCTCGGCCTGATGATTCCTGCAGGCATGGCGTTGGCCAATGAACCACGACAGGAGTGCCTTGGACGCATGACCTTCGATGTGCCCGAGGACATGCAATGGGCAACCTATTCCGCTCAACGAATCGACCGAATCACCGATGTATGGGGGGGGCATTTATTTACCCCCAAAGTAACAGCCAAAGGGGATGGCGGTAGTTATGACTATGACGGCCTGGCCATTCGAGTGAGCGATATTGTCGAGCGTGACACATTTGATGGGGCTGCAAGATATATCAAAGGCACGGCGAGCTTGTATCAAGAGGAACTGATCAAAGAGGCGGCCAGAAAAAAAAATGCGCTTGAGGAATTAAAGGAGCTTGACAGAATGGAAAATACAAAAACGACCAGAGAAGCAGTAAAAAGGTTTGCGAAGAATATAGAAGAAGTGGAACGCAAGATCCCTATAACCAAAATCCACGAATACGACCTCGGCATTCCCGACGCCTATTTCCTGGGAGGGCATCTCGCCCCTGGCAAAGCTTTGCTCTGGCGTAACAATCGCGTCTACTACTTCTCTTTTTCCAAGGCCGGCCCCGACTCCGCCGAGCGTATCAAGGCGCTGATGGCGCGCTTCCGAACCCGCAATCTTTATGAAGTACCCAAAGGCCCAGGCTTCTGCTTCCCCTACGGTTTTATCGCCGACGATGGCAAGACCGCCTACAGCATCAAGAACAGCCTGCGCTTCACTAAAACGCCCAATGTGATCTTCACCCTGCTCACGGCCTCGGCCAACGACCCCTGGCAGACCAAACCCACGCAGGGCACTTACGACAGCGACTATCGCCCCGGCTATGACGCCGAGAAATGGCGCAAGACTTCCTTCACCGAGCGCATCCAGCTCGGCAAGCGCCTGGCTGGCCTGGAGGGCTGGCGTCTGGATCCCAAGCCGGGCTCCGGCGAGCAGGAGCGAGCCTGGTTCGCCCTGGCGCATCGAGGTGGGACGGGCTCACCGCTATTGGCGGTGCAGATGTTCACCTTTCAGAAAGGTACGGACAACCTGACTGAGCTGACGCCACCACCAGAAGAGGTCATCCCGCGCTTCAAGAAACTGAGCAAAAGCATCAGGTTGCACGAGGTGCAGTAGGCCTTGCCACTCAACTGGACACGGGGTGAGAACAATGACTCCGGTATCAACGTGAGCATTATGGCTGAGACCTTTGAACAGCCCGAACGTGATTGCGCACTGGCACAGTGCCGATAATGGTCGTAAAGAAGAGACCCGCCACACATGAAAAGCTATGTCCAATACCAGTTCGGCACGTGCGTACTTTGCCAAGAGCCTCGTGTGAAGTACGCCTTCGTCCGCGATCATGCTGAGCAGTATCCGATCCGCAGGCTTCGCCAAGCAGATACTACGTGCGGCGTAACAGAGCAGAGTCTCGGCGCTCCAAAGCAAACCGCACGCTGCTAAGCCAGATTGAGGTCGCTCATCTCAATAGCCGCCAAACATATGGATCTATCCGGATTCATCGAGAGCTGCGTAGCCAAGGCAATACCGCAGGCCTAAACCGCATAGCCCGTTTGAAGCGGGAGGGGCCTCAGAATGAGACAATTACTGGTATGGCAGCAGGCTGTCCGCGGACGAACCTTTGAACACATCGTTGCGCATCGACTGCTGAGGCGCTTCTACAGATCGAGCGAAGCGAGCTTTAGGAATTTTATGGAGAGAATAGTCGTCGCAACTCTCGCGTTAGCTTATCTGCATATATGTCATGCTGAAAATGCATCTGTCACAGAGATCATTGCCTATAAAGGTAAGATTGCTGAAAGCGACATTTTTATGACTCTGCCCGAGATCAACGGCGGTATCGTGGGCAGTTACCACTATACAAGATATGGCACAACTATACCGCTGCGAGGCTCAATCGAAAAAAATCATATTACTCTGACGGAAAAGACAGCCTATAGCGAAGCAGAGATAACTGCCGAGTTTAATAGCCGATTGATACAAGGTATCTGGAAAAGTGACAAGGCTAGCCACAGCTTTCGTGCCAGCGCTCTAAGCAAAAGCTACAAAAATCTCATTGGCGGAATAGACGTTTTCAAGAACAACGAAAGCACTAAGATAGTCATTACTTTTATTGACGGCAGAAGCCAAGCTTTTGAAATAGATACTCTAACGGATACGATATCAATCTTTTTTGAGGACCATAACTTTGACGGCCTCCCTGACTTGAGAGTACTCGAGACCAGCAACGGATCCAATAGGACTTATATTGTCTGGACTTACGATCCCAGCAAAAGAGCATTTGAACATTCCAAGGAAATTTCAATGCTGTCGAGCCCAAAGGTTCTGCATAGCGAAAAGGCCATACTATCCTTATCTCGAGATGGCTGTTGCCGTTACATTGCCTCCAAGTCGGTGGGCAACGAAAAGCACTCTGCCGAGTATGAGTATGAGTATGAGTATGAGTATGAGTATGAGTATGAGTATGAGTATGAGTATGAGTATGAGTATGAGTATGAGTATGAGAAGCCTAGGGGAGTTGAACGCGTAACCAATGTCAGAACAAATACAACCATAACTAATTCAATAAGCCAGGAAGAGTTTGAGCAAAAGTATCTTACGCCGATGGGAGCTGATGGCTTATAGCGCTCAAGTTCAAACAAAACCTAGACAAGGAGTCGTCTGTAGCCAACTTACGCTAATTCGTGCCCGCAGCGCGCCAGGTAAGGACAGGGGGATCAAGATTAACCCGCCAATTCTGCTGAATCCCTGTTCTCCCGACGTTCAGGCGTCGCCCAGATGCTGCAACAGACGACTTTATCGAGCTCCGTATGGCATACACCGCTGGCGGCCTGAGTGTCACGCTCACCAAGGTTAAGCAGTGCATCATTCAGATTACAACGAATCGGAGGACCGGCACGTTACCTTGTCTTTGAGTTCAACTGTTAAACAAAAACCTACCAGACCTTCGGAGCCGCTTTTAGCCTCTGACCGGTAAACACGAATACAGTCGTTGTACAAATCACGACAGCACATCGCTCAAGTTAAAAAAGGTGGAACCGAACGATGCCCTTACAGTTGAAATACCTCAGCAATGCAGACCCAATAATGCCCGCACATATTGCCATCACCCCTCAAGCCTGCCATAACCGCGCTTTCGCCATGACGCTACAAGGATGTACCGATGCGATTGCTGCGCCAAGCCCTGGGGGCTGTCTTGTTGTTGGCCGTGCTGGCCGTGGGGGTCGGGCTGGCGGCGGCAAAAACTGAGTGCAACACCTGACCTTTCCGGTACGGTGCTGCCCCCATGTCTTATACCGAACTCAGCGTTGAAGAGCGCGCCACCATTCAAATCGGTCATGCCCAAGGTTTCAGCCTGCGTGGGATTGCCTGCTTGATCAACCGATCCCCTTCGACCATCAGCCGGGAGCTGCGCCGCAATCGAGATGCCTGTGGTGGCTACTCGGCCCGTGTAGCCCAACAGCAGATGCAAGCCCGCCGCCAGGTGTGTCGACCGATGCGAAAGCTGTTGCCGGGTAGCGAGCGCTTTGAGCTGGTGGTTCATATGCTGCGTGAGCGTTTGTCTCCCGAGCAGATTGCCGGCAAGCTGCGCAGCATGAACATTCCCAGCCTCAGAGAGGCCTACGTCTGTCGTGAGACGATCTATAACGCGATCTATGCCCTGCCGGTCGGTGAACTGCGCAAGGAGCTGATCATCTGCCTGCGCCAAAGCAAGACGACGCGCAGGCCGCGCTCTGGCGGTGTGGATCGGCGCGGTCAGATCCCTGAGATGGTCAGTATTCATGTACGTCCGCCGGAGATCGAAGACCGGCTGATGCCAGGGCATTGGGAAGGCGACCTGATCAAGGGCAAGGCCAACGCCTCGTCTGTAGGTACGCTGGTGGAGCGCACCAGTGGCTACCTGATGCTGGTGAAGATGAACGACGCGACGGCGACCTCGGCGATGGAAGGCTTCAGTGCAGCGCTCAATGGCATGCCGCTGGCGATGCGCAAGAGCATGACCTACGACCAGGGCCGAGAAATGGCGCGGCATGCTGAAATCACTCAGCAGACCGGGGTGGCCATTTACTTCTGCGACCCGCACAGCCCTTGGCAGCGCGGCAGCAACGAAAACATCAATGGCTTGATCCGCCAGTACCTGCCCAAAGGCACAGACCTGTCGGTACACAGCCAGGAAGAACTGGATGCCATCGCACTGCAACTGAACATGCGCCCACGTAAGCGCTTCGACTTCAAATGCCCAATTGAAGTTATGGGCAAAGTGATGCAGGAAGCCATGGCTATGCGGCATGATGCGCCTGCTTCAATTCAATAACCGTGTTGCACTCAGCCCCTGCAACCGCCCTGTATTTTGTGGCCTACCCGAACTTTCCAGAGTACGAAGCGCCCGAGGCGCTGCATTATCTGGAGCAGTGGGACGCCACGCAGCGGCAGACCTACTACTACACGCCGCAGGGCACCCAGGTTAAGGGGCTGGAGTACGACTGGTTCCGTGCGCTGGAACTGCCCTTCAGCCGGGACAAGTTCGCCACGCCGGACTACCTCGCCCGCTTCGGCTTTCTGGTCGATCCCGCGCAACAAGCCACCGCGCTGAACCCCGGCGACCTGCCGGTCGGCTTTGCCCGCCACGAGGATGATGAGACCGGTCGCGCCTATCTGGATGTGACCTGCGCGGCCTGCCACACCGGCGAGTTGCGCTACGGGGGGCAGGCCATTCGTATCGACGGTGGCGCGGCGATGCATTCGCTGGCCTCCACCGTGCCGACCCTGCGCGGTGGCGCCTTTGGCCAGGCGCTGGGCATGAGCATGGCCTTCACCTATTACAACCCGCTCAAGTTCCGTCGCTTCGCCGAGCAGGTGCTGGGCGAGCGTTACGAGCAGGACCGCGCGCAGTTGCGCCACGACTTCAAGCAGGTGCTCGACCGTCTGCTCGGCACCGCCTACAACGACTGGCACCACGGGCTCTACCCCACCGAAGAAGGCTTCGGCCGTACCGATGCGTTTGGCCGCATCGCCAACAGCGTGTTCGGCGACGCCATCGATCCAGCAAACTACCGCGTGGCCAACGCGCCGGTGAACTACCCGCATCTGTGGGATATCTGGAAGTTCGACTGGGTGCAGTGGAACGGCTCGGCCATGCAGCCGATGGCACGCAATATCGGCGAGGCGCTGGGTGTTGGCGCCACGCTGCGGCTGCTGCACGAGAACGGCCAGCCCATCGCCGAAGCCGAGCGCTACGCATCGGGCGTTCGCGTACGCGACCTGCACAGGCTGGAAACCACTCTCATGCAGCTGGCCCCGCCTCGCTGGCCTGAAGACGTGCTGGGCGCGATCGATCTCAAACAGGCCAGCCTCGGTCGCGCGCTGTACAAGGAAAACTGCGCGCATTGCCACGACCCCAGGCCCAAGCCGGTCGACAAGCGTTTCGCTGCCGAACGTGACCCCGAGTGGCGCGTGAAGGTGATCCCCACCTCCTTCGTCGGTACCGATCCGACCACAGCCGACAATATTGCCGACCACCGCTTCGACCTGACCCGCCTGGGCTGGACTCAGGACGAGCTGGATCGTCTGGACGTCCAGCTGTATGGCGCGCCATCCGGCCCGCTCGATCTCGCCAGCCTGTCCAGCGCCAAGGGGCTGGCCTATATCACCGCCTATGTCGAGGAGCGCGCCTACCGTGACGCCGGCATCGACGAGACCGAGCGCGCGGAATTCGACGGCTTCGGCCTGCCGATCGGCGTGCAGGAACTGCGCGGCTACAAGGCACGCCCGCTGGACGGCATCTGGGCGACGCCGCCCTTCCTGCACAACGGCTCGGTGCCGACGCTGTTCCAGTTGTTGTCGCCGGTTGCCGAACGGCAGAAGCAGTTCTGGGTCGGCAGCCGCGAATACGATCCACAGCACCTGGGCATCCGCACCGAGCGCTTCGACGGCGGCTTTCTGCTGAATACCGCCATCACCGGCAACAGCAACCGCGGCCATGAATTCCGCGCCGGCTGTCGCGGCAATGGCGTGATCGGCCGGGCATTGGCACCGCATGAGCGCTGGGCGCTGGTCGAGTACCTCAAAGTGCTCGGCGATCCCCGCTTCGAACCGCACCTCGAGGAACTGCCGGCGCGCCCCCACAACCCCGGCCCACGCTGCCCCTGAACTGCCCTTCGCACAAGGATCTGCCTCATGCTGACAAGACTCTGGCTCTGGATCGGCCGCCTGCTGGGCCGGCTGCTGCTTGCCATTACCATCCTGGGCCTGGCCGGCTGGGCGATTGCCGCCGTGCACTTTCACCTCACCCATCGTGGCCCCGTCTCCAGCGAAGAAGCCATCGCGCCGAGCGAAGCGGCCGACACCCAGGCGATCATCGCCGACGCCATTGCCGTGGTGGAGCAGCACAGCGAGAACACCCGTGTGCTGCGCGACGCCCATGCCAAGGCCCACGGCTGCGTTCGTGCCGAAGTCAGCGTGCGCGCCGACCTGGAGCCCATGCTGCGTCAGGGCGTTTTCAGCGAGCCGGGCAAGACCTGGCAGGCTTGGGTGAGGCTGTCCAACGGCAACGCCTACCCGCAGTTCGACCGCATCCGGGATGCCCGCGGTATGGCGATCAAGCTGCTCGACGTGCCGGGGGAAAAGCTCAGCCGCGACCCGCGCCACGCCGGCGAGCAGGACTTCGTGATGTTCAACCACCCGGTGTTCTTCGTCCGCGACGTCGCCGAATACCGCAGCAATTTCGCCGCCCAGGCGCAGGGCAAGAAGGCGCTGGCGTTCTTCCCCAGCATCGATCCGCGCAGCTGGGAGCTGCGCCATCTCTTTATCGCGTTACAGACCCTGGCGCCTGCACCGGAAAGCCCGGTTGCCACCACCTACAGCTCGGTGGCGCCGTACAAGCTCGGTCCGCACAACATCAAGTACCGGGTCATCCCAACACCGGAAAACTGCCCAACCTACCAACTGCCCGAGCAGAATCGCGACCTGCCGAATTTCCTGCGCAGCGCGCTTTACCAGCAGCTGTCCCTCGACCGCGCCCCCGCCTGCTTCGCCCTGCAGGTGCAGCGGCAGAACGCCGAGCATTACATGCCCATCGAGGACACCAGCATCGAGTGGGACGAAGCCATCGCGCCATTCGAGACGGTCGCAGACATCCATCTGCCGCCGCAGGACTTCGACAGCCCCGAGCAGAACCTCGCCTGCGACAACCTCAGCTTCGACCCCTGGCACGCGCTGCCGGAACATCGCCCCATCGGCGGCATCAATCGGCTGCGCAAGGCGGTGTACGAGGCGATCAGCAGCTATCGGCTCGAGCGTAACGGCGCACTTTGACACGATCGTCGTGGTCCATGGATCAGCAGCCGACGCCTGCCGCCGATTGCCGACCCAGGGCCACCTGATCCTGTCTTGCCGGGCAGAGCCCTGCTAGCATCAATCAGGTTCCCATCGCCCGACATAGGCACCCGTTTGCAGCAGATGAGCGCCACCCTGTCCTCGTCTCCCGGTTCGGTGACCCTTGATCAAGGGGTTTCGCCATTGCGGGCGCGCATCGTCGGTGACTGGACCCTCGCCCATTACGCAGCACTGCGTCGAGAGGTGCAGCGGCTCAGGGCGCGGATCGACGAGCGCAGCCAGATCGAGCTGGGCGGGCTGGGTGCCCTGGATACGGCAGGCGCTGGCCTGCTGGTGGAGCTGCTGGGCCGCGAGCGCATCGCTGCCATCGAAGCCTGGGCGCCGCAGTTGCCGGCCGAACGCCTGGCGCTGCTGCGCACCGTCGCCACCGCCCTGGATAAGCCGGACATCGCCGAGCCGCCCCGCGGCTATGCCTTTGGCGATGTGCTGGCACATATCGGCCGCACCGTAGCGGCGATATGGAAACAGCAGCGCGCCCTGCTCGGCTTCATTGGCCTGACCCTGCAGACGCTGTTGCTGACGCTGCCACGGCCGCGGCGCTGGCGGCTGACCTCACTGGCTGTGCATATCGAGCAGACCGGGCTGGACGCGGTGCCGATCGTCGCGCTCCTGACTTTTCTGGTCGGCGCAGTGGTGGCGTTTCTCGGCGCGACCGTACTCGCCGACTTCGGCGCGACCATCTACACCGTCAACCTGGTGGGTTTCTCCTTCCTGCGCGAGTTCGGCGTGCTGCTGGCGGCGATCCTGCTCGCCGGACGCAGCGCCAGCGCCTTCGCCGCGCAGATCGGCTCGATGAAATCCAATGAAGAGATCGACGCCATCCGCACCCTCGGCCTGAGCCCGATCGAGCTGCTGGTGCTGCCACGGGTGCTGGCGATGCTGATCACCCTGCCGATCCTGACCTTCGTCGGCATGCTCAGCGGCATCGCCGGCGGGCTGGTGGTTTGCGTGCTGGCGCTGGACATCTCCCCGACCATGTTCTTCACCATCATGGCGCGCGATATTGCCGTCAGCCATTTCCTCGTCGGGCTGGCCAAGGCGCCTGTGTTCGCCTTCGTCATCGCGGTAATTGGCTGCCTGGAGGGCTTCAAGGTCAGCGGCAGCGCGCAGTCGGTGGGCGAGCACACCACCTCCAGCGTGGTCCAGGCGATTTTCATGGTGATCTTGCTGGACGCCATCGCCGCAATGTTCTTCATGGAGATGGGCTGGTGACCAACGACGCGCTGATCCAGGTACGCGGGCTGGTCAATCGTTTTGGCAGCCAGACCGTGCACGAGAATCTCGACCTGGACATCCGCCGTGGCGAGATTCTCGGCGTGGTCGGCGGCTCGGGCACCGGCAAGTCGGTGCTGCTGCGCAGCATCGTCGGCCTGCGCCGGCCCAACGCCGGCAGCGTAACGGTATTTGGCGAGAACCTGCTGGAGCTGTCGGCCGAGCGCCGCTCGCAGGTGGAGCGGCGCTTCGGCGTATTGTTCCAGCGCGGCGCGCTGTTCACCTCATTGAATCTGCAGGAGAACGTCGCCCTGCCGCTGATCGAACACGCCGGGCTCGACCGCCGCGACGCCGAGCACTTGGCGCGGCTGAAGCTGGCACTGGCCGGCCTGCCGGCGGATGCCGCTTGCAAATATCCCGACGAGCTGTCCGGCGGCATGGTCAAGCGCGCCGCCCTGGCTCGGGCGCTGGCGCTCGACCCTGAGGTGCTGTTTCTCGACGAGCCCACCGCCGGCCTCGACCCCATCGGCGCGGCGGCTTTCGACCAGCTGATCCTGACGCTGCGCGACGCGCTGGGTCTGAGCGTGTTTCTGGTGACCCACGATCTGGATACGCTCTACACCATCTGCGACCGGGTCGCCGTGCTGTCGCGCAAGCGCGTGCTGGTGGCCGATCGACTGGAGGTGGTGGAAGCCACCGACGACGCCTGGATTCGCGACTACTTCCATGGCCCGCGTGGCCGGGCGGCGCAACAGGCTGCCGACTTGCAGGAGAACTGACATGGAAACCCGCGCCCATCACGTGCTGATCGGCCTGTTCACCGTACTGGCAGTCGGCGGCGCCCTGCTGTTCGCCCTCTGGCTTGGCAAGTCGAGCATGGACCGCGAGTACAACTACTACGAGATCAGCTTCAATCGCGCGGTCAGCGGGCTGTCCAATGGCAGCTCGGTGGAGTACAGCGGCATCAAGGTCGGTGACGTCGAAGCGCTGTGGCTGGAGCCGGACGACCCACGCAAGGTGCGGGCGCGCATCCGCGTGTATTCCGGCACACCGATCAAGCAGGACACCCGAGCGCGCCTGGCGCTGGCCAACATCACCGGCAGCATGATCATCCAGCTGCACAGCGGCACGCCGCAGAGCCCGCCACTGGAGGGCAAGCGCGGCGAGCCGCCACTGATCATCGCCGATCCATCGCCGCTGAGCGCGCTATTGGAGAACGGCGAAGACCTGATGACCAACATCAACAACCTGCTGCGCAGCGCCAACCTGATGCTCTCCGAGGACAATGCCGGTCGCATCGGCCGCACCCTGGCCAATCTGGAACAGGCGACCAGCGTGCTGGCCGAACAACGGGGCGACCTCAGCCAGGCCCTGACCCAGCTCGGCCAACTGGGGCAGCAGACCAACACCGCACTGGCGGAAATCACTCGCCTGACGCAGAACGCCAACGGTCTGATCGACGAGGAGGGGCGCCAGCTGCTGAGCCGCGCCGGCGAGTCGATGGCTGCGCTGGAGCGTGCCACGTCGCGCCTGGACACGCTGCTGAGCGACAACCAGGGCGCGCTGAACAACGGCCTGCAGGGCTTCAGCGACCTCGGTCCGGCAATCAATGAACTGCGCGGCACCCTCGGGGCGCTGCGTCGTGTCACCCAGCGCCTCGAAGACAACCCGAGCGGCTTCCTGCTCGGTCGCGAGAAGATCCAGGAGTTCACCCCATGAGCCGCATAGCGCAGATCCGTTCCTTCGCCCTCGCGACGCTGCTCGGCGCGCTCTCGGCCTGCACGCTGCTGCCAGAAGCGGAGCCTATCCGGGTCTACCTGCTGCCGATCACGGACGCACCCACAAACCAATCCGCTACGCCGCTGCAGCAGGCGCTGCGCATCCACACCCCACATGCCAGCCGTATCCTTGCCGGGCCACGCATCGCCGTGGTGCCGGATGGCAACCAGATCAGCAGCTATCAGGGCGCGCGCTGGGGCGATGCCGCGCCGACACTGCTGCGCGATCGGCTAATCGAACAGTTCAGACAGAGCGGAACGACGCCGGTGAGCAGCGAAGACAGCAACCTGTTCGCCGAGCTGGAGCTGTTCAGCGATCTGAGGGCATTTCAAAGCGAATACATCGACGGCCGCCCTCATGTGCGGATCCGTCTCGACGCGCAGCTCGCCTCGACCGCTGACCAGCGGATTCTCGCCAGTCGCCGCTTCGACATTCTCCAGCCCGCCCACAGCCCACAACTGGAAAGCGTCGTCGATGCCTTCGCCCAGGCCAGCGACGAGCTGAGTCAGCAGTTGCAAGGTTGGGTCGTGGCGGTAGCAAAAAGCCATCCCGCGCAGTGAAAACCGGCGAAAAAGTCGATTAAAGGCGCTGAACCGCAGTTTTATTGACGCAGGCTAAACGCAAGCTTCATGGCAATCGCTTAGCATGCGAACTATCGCTTCACGTAAGGAACGCTCATGAAAGCGCCAGCCCAGAAAAATCTTCGCCGGGTGCTGTTCGCGCTCGTCGCGCTCGTGGTCATCGGCCTGCTGGCTTGGTCGGAGCTGCGCACGGATGGCCTGGGCGACGGGTTCGCCAGCGGTAACGGGCGTATCGAGGCGACCGAGATCGACGTGGCGACCAAGCTCGGTGGGCGAATCCGCGAGATCAGCGTCGACGAAGGCGACTTCGTCCAACCGGGCCAGGTCATCGCTCGCATGGATACCGAAGTGCTCGAGGCCCAGCTCAACCAGGCCCGTGCCCAGGTGCGTCAGGCGGAGAACGCCATCCTCACCGCCCAGGCGCTGGTTACCCAGCGCGAGAGCGAAAAGGCCACGGCCGAGGCAGTGGTACTGCAACGGCGCGCCGAACTGACCGCTGCGCAGAAGCGCCACCAGCGCACCGAAACCCTGGTCGGACGCAATGCCCTGCCGCGCCAGCAGCTGGACGACGACCTCGCCGCCATGCAAAGCGCGCAGGCCGCTCTGGCCGCTTCGCGTTCGCAGGTGCTCTCGGCCGATGCCGGCATCGCCGCCGCCAAATCCCAGGTCATCGAAGCGCAATCGGCTCTGGAAGCGGCCCAGGCCAGCGTCGTGCGGCTGCAGGCAGACATCAGCGACAGTGAGCTGAAAACCGATCGTGTGGCCCGGGTGCAGTACCGCGTGGCACAGCCGGGCGAGGTGTTGGGTGCCGGCGGCAAGCTGCTCAATCTGGTCGATCTGGCCGACGTCTACATGACCTTCTTCCTTCCCGAGCGCCAGGCCGGCCGAGTGGCGATGGGCAGCGAGGTGCGCCTGGTGATCGATGCAGCGCCGCAGTACGTGATTCCGGCCAAGGTCACCTACGTCGCCAGCGTCGCGCAGTTCACGCCGAAAACCGTAGAGACCGAGAGCGAGCGCGAAAAGCTGATGTTCCGCGTCAAGGCACGCATCGACCCGGAGCTGCTGAGAAAGCACATGGAGCAGGTCAAGACCGGGCTGCCGGGCATGGCCTATCTGAAGCTCGACGCTGAGGCCGAGTGGCCGGCGCACCTGCAGATCAATGTCGGCTCATGAGCCAGTCGCTCGCGCCTGTGGCGCAAGTGGAAGGGGTCAGCCTGGAGTACGGCAAGACTCGCGCGCTGGACGACCTCAGCCTGTCCCTGCCGGCGCGCTGCATGGTCGGCCTGATCGGGCCGGACGGGGTCGGCAAATCCAGCCTGCTGGCGCTGATAGCCGGTGCGCGCAAGTTGCAGCAGGGCCATGTGCAGGTGCTCGACGGCGACATGGCCGATGCCGGCCACCGCCGCGCCGTCTGCCCGCGCATCGCCTATATGCCGCAGGGGCTGGGCAAGAACCTGTATCCGACGCTGACGGTGTTCGAGAACCTCGAGTTCTTCGGCCGGCTGTTCGGCCAGGACGCCGAGGAACGGCACTGGCGCATCGCCGAACTGACCCGCAGCACCGGCCTTGGCCCCTTCGTCGACCGCCCGGCGGGCAAGCTCTCCGGTGGCATGAAGCAGAAGCTCGGCCTCTGCTGCGCACTGATCCATGACCCCGACCTACTGATCCTCGACGAGCCCACCACCGGCGTCGACCCGCTGTCGCGCGCGCAATTCTGGGAGCTGATCGAGCGCATCCGCGGCGAGCGCCCGCAGATGAGCGTGCTGGTCGCCACCGCCTATATGGACGAGGCGCAGCGCTTCGATCATCTGGTGGCGATGGACGCCGGGCGCGTACTCGCCACCGGTACGCCAGCCGAGTTGCTGGCGCGCACCGACAGCGAGTCGCTTGAGCAGGCTTTCATCCGCCTGCTGCCCGAGGCCAAACGCAGCCAGCATCGCGAACTGGTCATCCCTCCGCAGCCGCACAGTGACAGCATTGCCATCGAGGCTCACGGCCTGACCATGCGTTTCGGCGATTTCGTCGCAGTGGATCAGGTCAATTTCCGCATTGCCCGCGGCGAGATCTTTGGCTTCCTCGGCTCCAATGGCTGTGGCAAAACCACCACCATGAAGATGCTCACCGGCCTGCTGCCGGCCAGCGAGGGCGACGCCCTGCTGTTCGGCAAACCGGTGGACCCGCACGACATGCAGACCCGCCAGCGCGTCGGCTACATGTCCCAGGCCTTCTCGCTGTACAGCGAGCTGACCGTGCTGCAGAACCTCGAGCTGCATGCGCGACTGTTCCACCTGCCGGTGGAGCGGCGCGCCACGCGCATTCAGGAGATGCTCACCCGCTTCGACCTCACCGGCGATGCCGAAAGCCTGCCCAGCAGCCTGCCGCTGGGCGTGCGCCAGCGCCTGTCGCTGGCGGTGGCGGTGATCCACAACCCGGAAATCCTCATCCTCGACGAACCCACCTCGGGGGTCGATCCGGTAGCCCGCGACGGTTTCTGGGAGTTGCTGGTGCAGCTGTCCCGCGAAGACGGCGTGACCATCTTCATCTCCACCCACTTCATGAACGAGGCGCTGCGCTGCGATCGCATCTCGCTGATGCACGCCGGGCGGGTGCTCGACAGTGATACTCCGCAGGCCTTGATGGCCAAGCGCGGCCTGCCGACGCTGGAAGAGACCTTTATCGCCTACCTGGAGGAAGCCGCCGCCGCACATGCCGCCGAACAGCCAGCAGCGCCTCCTGCCGCGACACGCAACCCGATCCAACCGGCCGGCAACAATGGCCGTCAGGCCCGCTTCAGCCTGCGCCGCCTGCTCAGCTACACCCGTCGCGAGGCCATGGAGCTGCGCCGCGACCCGATCCGCGCCACGCTGGCGATGCTCGGCAGCGTGCTGCTGATGTTCATCATGGGCTACGGCGTCAGCTTCGACGTGGAGAACCTGACCTATGCCGTGCTCGACCGCGACCAGACCACCACCAGCCAGCACTACCTGCTGAACATGGCCGGTTCGCGCTATTTCATCGAGAAGGCACCGTTGGCCAACCATGCCGAACTCGATCAACGCATGCGCAGCAACGACATCAGCCTGGCCGTGGAGATTCCGCCGAACTTCGGCCGCGATCTCAAACGGGGTGCGGTGCCTCAGGTGGCCTTCTGGATCGATGGCGCCATGCCGATGCGCGCCGACACCATCAAGGGCTACGTGCAGGGCATCCACCTGACGTATCTGCAGCAGCTGGCCCGCGAGGCAGGTGTCGATGGGCAGGTGTCGCCAGCCGACGTTGCCATCCGTTATCGCTACAACCCCGACGTGCAGAGCCTGCCGGCCATGGCGCCGGCGATGATCCCGCTACTGTTGATGATGATCCCGGCGATGCTCACCGCCCTGGGTGTGGTGCGCGAAAAGGAGCTGGGCTCGATCACCAACTTCTACGTCACGCCAACCACCCGCCTGGAATTTCTGCTCGGCAAGCAGCTGCCGTACATCGCGCTGGGCATGTTCAATTTCGCCACCCTGGCACTGCTGGCGGTGTTCGTCTTCGGCATCCCGATCAAGGGCAGCCTGTTCACCCTCTGCCTCGGCGCGCTGCTCTATGTGACCTGTGCCACCGGCCTGGGCCTGTTGATGTCGTCGATCCTGAACAGCCAGATCGCGGCGATCTTCGGCACCACCATCGTCACCCTGTTGCCGGCCATCCAGTTCTCCGGACTGATCCACCCGGTCTCGGCGATGGAGGGCGCCGGCGCCTTCATCGGCAAGCTCTACCCGACCAGTCACTTCCTGATCATCAGCCGCGGGGTGTTCTCCAAGGCGCTCGGGCTGGCCGAGCTGTATCCCTACTTCATCCCCATGCTGCTGGCCATCCCGCTGCTGACCCTGCTCAGCGTCGCCGGGCTGCGCAAGCAGGAGAAGTGACATGGGCTACCTGCAACGCAAACTCGGCAACATCTTCCAGCTCGGCCTCAAGGAGCTGCGCAGCCTCTACCGCGACCCGGCGATGCTGGTGCTGATCATCTATTCGTTCACCCTGGCCATCTACGAAGGTGCCACCGCCGTGCCTGAGGCACCGCACCGGGCGAGCATCGCGGTAGTCGACGAGGATCGCTCGCAAGCCTCGCTGCGCATCATCAACGCCTTCCAGCTGCCCTATTTCATCGAGCCGAAAGCGATCAGCCTGCAGGAAATGGACAGCGGCATGGACGACGGCCTCTACACCTTCACCCTGAACATTCCGCCGCGCTTCCAGCAGGACCTGCTCGCCGGCCGCCAGCCGACCATCCAGCTCAACGTCGATGCCACCCAGGTCAGCCAGGCGTTCACCGGCGCCGGGCATATCCAGCAGATCATCGCCAGCGAGACCGCCGAGTTCGTCCGCCGCTATCGCAGCAGCGATGCCTTGCCAGTCGAGGCGGTGGTGCGCACGGCCTTCAATCCCAACCTGAGCCGAGCCTGGTTCGGCGCGGTGAACGAGGTGATCAACCAGATCACCATGCTGGCGATCATCCTCACCGGCGCGGCGCTGATCCGCGAACGCGAGCACGGCACCATCGAACACCTACTGGTAATGCCGGTGACGCCATTCGAAATCATGGTCGGCAAGGTCTGGGCGATGGGCCTGGTGGTGCTGGCCGCAGCGGCGTTCGCCCTGCGCTTCGTGGTGGAAGGCTGGCTGGATATTCCGATTCAGGGTTCGCTGTGGCTGTTCGCCGGCGGCGCGGCGCTGCACCTGTTCGCCGCCACCTCGATGGGCATCTTCTTCGGCACGGTGGCGCGCTCCATGCCGCAACTGGGTCTCTTGGTGATCCTCACCCTGATCCCGCTGCAGATCCTCTCCGGCGGCGTGACGCCGCGTGAGAGCATGCCGGAGCTGGTGCAGAACATCATGCTGGTAGCGCCAACCACGCACTTCGTCGAGCTGGCCCAGGCGATCCTGTTCCGCAATGCCGGCGCGGCGATCGTCTGGCCGCAGCTACTGGCGCTGGTGGTGATCGGCGCGGTGTTCTTTCTTGGCGCACTGTCTCGCTTGCGGGTGTCGTTGCGCTAGGCCGATCTACCTGCCACAACGCGATTACGCCCCCTGTGCTTGGCCCGGAACAGGGCGCCGTCGGCCTCGCTGAGCACAGCGTCGAGGTTGCAGGTGGCGCAATTGCATGCAGCGACACCGAAGCTCGCGGTACAGCGTACTGTTCGATCACCCTCCGCCACCTGTACCGCCTCGATTACCGCGCGCAGCCGCTCGGCAGTGGCCGCCGCCTGTTCCAACGTCGTATCGGCGAGAATCACTGCGAATTCCTCGCCCCCCAGACGCCCGAGCACATCGTTCGGGCGCACCAACGGACGCAGCGCCTCACCTACCGAACACAGCAATTGATCGCCTATCGCATGCCCATAGGTATCGTTGACCTGCTTGAAGTGATCGATATCGAACATGATGACTGCCATCGGCCGCGCCCGACGGTTGTGCGGGAAGAGCCGTTCGCCCAGTTCGAAGAATGCCCGACGATTGTTCAACCCGGTCAGCTCGTCGGTTCGCGCCAGCGCCTCAGCGCGTGTCACGGCCAGATGCAGTTCCTGTTCGATGCGCTTGCGCGCGGTAATGTCGGTGGCGATCTCCAGCCGCACGATGCGCCCGTCCGGCCAGGGTATCGCTTGGTCCCGGCATTGGTACCAATGACCGTTGGCGGTGTTCTGGAATTCCCAGACATGCACGCCCGCCGGCCGCCCCTGAGCATCGAGCAGCCTTCCATTGCTGCAGAAGCGGCATGGCCCGTCCTGGTCGGCCTGCAATACCTGCCAGCAGGTTTTACCTTGGTAGTCGCCCCAAACGTTGCGGCCGTACTCGTTCAGGTAAAGCAATTCGTAGGTCTGCATGTCGGAGACGTAAACCAGCGCATCGAGGCGGTCGAGGATGCTGGCGACACCATGACTCTGCTCGCCGGACGCTGGCACCGCGTGCGTATCGTGGTCAGCACCTGCTGGCGGAAGCTGCGACAAGACCAATCTCCTTTGCGAGCATCTCGGAACATTCGAGGCCATCGAGCGATTGCTCTGCAACGCGGGGCCGCCCGGTACCGCGATTAACCATCAAGCCGTGCCGCACCGTAATCGCCATCCGCTACCGACACCGCTCGGGAATTTTTGTATCGACGGCCGGTCTATCGTGCCGACATGCTAAGAGCCTGACGCTCGACAGCGCGCCAAGGAAGCCCAATCATTATGCGCATTCTCGTTACCGGCGGGGCCGGATTCATCGGCTCCGCAGTGATCCGCCATCTCATTCTCGATACCGAGCACAGCGTGCTCAACCTGGACAAGCTGACCTATGCCGGCAACCTGGAGTCGCTGGCAGCCGTGGAAGACAACCCGCGCTATCAGTTCCTCCAGGCCGACATCGCCGATCGTGAGCGGGTCAGCGAGGCGCTGCTGGACTTCCAGCCGGACGCCATCATGCATCTGGCCGCCGAATCCCACGTCGACCGTTCCATCGACGGCCCGGCGGAGTTCATCCAGACCAACATCGTCGGCACCTACCAGCTGCTGGAGGCCACCCGCGCCTACTGGCAGAGCCTGCCGACCGAACGCCGCGAGGCCTTCCGCTTCCACCACATCTCCACCGATGAGGTCTATGGCGACCTGCATGGCGTCGATGACCTGTTTACCGAGACCACACCCTACGCGCCCAGCTCGCCCTACTCGGCCAGCAAGGCTTCGTCGGACCACCTGGTTCGCGCCTGGCAACGCACCTACGGGTTACCGGTGCTGATCACCAACTGCTCGAACAACTACGGCCCGTATCACTTCCCCGAGAAGCTGATCCCGCTGGTGATCCTCAACGCGCTGGATGGCAAGCCGCTGCCAGTGTACGGCGACGGTTCGCAGATTCGCGACTGGCTGTTCGTCGAAGACCATGCCCGCGCGCTGTTCAAGGTGGTCAGCGAAGGCGTGGTTGGCGAGACGTACAACATCGGCGGCCACAACGAGCAGAAGAACATCGAGGTGGTGCGCGGCATCTGCGCGCTGCTGGAAGAGCTAGCGCCGAGCAAGCCGGCCGGGCTCGCCCGCTATGAAGACCTGATCACCTTCGTCAAGGACCGCCCAGGCCATGACCTGCGCTACGCCATCGACGCCAGCAAGATCGAGCGTGAGCTCGGCTGGGTGCCACAGGAAACCTTCCAGACCGGCCTGCGCAAGACCGTGCAGTGGTATCTGGACAACCTCGAATGGTGCCGTCGCGTTCAGGACGGCAGCTATCAACGCGAGCGCCTTGGCGCACTGGAGAACGCATGAAAGGAATCATCCTCGCCGGAGGCTCCGGCACCCGTCTGCACCCCATCACCCTTGGCGTATCCAAGCAGCTCTTGCCGATCTACGACAAGCCGATGGCCTACTACCCGATTTCGGTGCTGATGCTCGCCGGCATCCGCGACATTTTGGTCATTTCCACGCCGCAGGATCTGCCGCAGTACAAGAACCTGCTGGGTGACGGTAGCCAGTTCGGTGTCAACTTCAGCTATGCCGAGCAGCCCTCGCCGGATGGCCTGGCCCAGGCGTTCCTGATCGGTGAAGAATTCATCGGTGACGACTCGGTGTGTTTGATCCTCGGCGACAACATCTTCCATGGCCAGCACTTCACCGAGAAGCTGCAGCGCGCCGCGGCCCAGCCGAGCGGCGCCACCGTGTTCGGCTACTGGGTCAAGGACCCGGAGCGCTTCGGCGTGATCGACTTCGACGAGACCGGCAAGGCGCTGTCCATCGAGGAAAAGCCGAAGAAGCCCAAGTCCAGCTACGCGGTGACCGGCCTGTACTTCTACGACAACGACGTGATCGAGATCGCCAAGTCGATCAAGCCATCGCCACGCGGCGAGCTGGAGATCACCGACGTCAACATGGCCTACCTCGAGCGCGGCGATCTCAACGTCGAGCGCTTCGGCCGTGGCTTCGCCTGGCTGGATACCGGCACCCACGACAGCCTGCTGGAGGCCTCGCAGTACGTGCAGACCATCGAGCACCGCCAGGGCCTGAAGGTTGCCTGCCTGGAGGAGATCGCCTACCAGAACAAGTGGATCGACCGCGAGCAGCTGCTGCGCCGCGCCGATGCCCTGGGCAAGACCGGCTACGGCCAGTACCTGTTCAAACTGGCCGGTGAAGACGCATGAAGATCATCGAAACCAGCATTCCCGACGTACTGATCATCGAGCCCAAGGTCTTCGGCGACGAACGCGGTTTCTTCTACGAGAGCTTCAACGCGGCCGCCTTCGAGGCGGCCACGGGGCTCAAGCGCCAGTTCGTCCAGGACAACCACTCCAAGTCCCAGCGTGGCGTGCTGCGCGGCCTGCATTACCAGATCCAGCAGCCGCAGGGGAAACTGGTGCGCGTGGTGGCCGGCGAGGTATTCGACGTCGCTGTCGACCTGCGCAAAAGCTCGCCCAGCTTCGGCCGCTGGTTCGGCACGCACCTGAGTGCACAGAACCAACGCCAGCTGTGGATTCCCGAAGGGTTCGCGCATGGTTTCGTGGTGCTCAGCGAAAGTGCCGAGTTCCTCTACAAGACCACTGACTACTACGCGCCGGAGCACGAGCGCAGCCTGTTGTGGAACGATCCGGAGCTCGGCATCGAGTGGCCGTTCGACGAACCGCCACAACTGTCCGCCAAGGACCAGGCTGGCAAGCGCCTCAGCGACGCGGAGCTGTTTCCATGAAGATCCTGATCACCGGCAGCCAGGGGCAGCTCGCCCGCGAACTGCAGCTGGAGCTGGCGGGCGCCGGCAAGCTGCTGGCGCTCGGGCACAACGCCTTGAATCTCGCTGATCCGGACCAGATCCGCGAACAGGTGCGCCTGGTGCGGCCGGACCTGATCATCAACGCGGCGGCCTACACCGCCGTCGACCCGGCAGAAACTCATCGTGAGCTGGCCTTTGCGGTCAATGCGCGCGGGCCCGGAGTGCTCGCTGAAGAAGCCGCGCGCCTGGGCGTGCCGCTGATCCACTATTCCACCGACTACGTGTTCGACGGCCGCAAGGGCGAACCCTATACCGAAGCGGACGTGCCACAGCCGCTGAGCGTATACGGCGCCAGCAAGCTGGCCGGAGAACAGGCGATTCAGGCGGTCGGAGGGGAATACCTGATCCTGCGGACCAGCTGGGTCTATTCACAGCACGGCAAGAATTTCCTGCTGACCATGCAGCGTCTGCTGCAGGAGCGCGATGCGCTTTCGGTGGTCAGCGACGAGATCGGTGCGCCGACCTGGGCCGCCACCATCGCTCGTACCACGGCCGAGATGGTGCGCAAGCGCAGCACAGGCGAAGCAGGCCCGAGCGGCCTGTATCACCTCACCGCCAGCGGCGAGACATCCTGGTATGGCTTCGCCTGCAGCATCGCCGAGAAGTTGCGCCAGCAGGGCCGTCTACGCGCCAAGATCACGCCGATCCTGTCAAAGGACTACCCCACCGCGGCGCAGCGCCCGCTCAACTCCCGTCTCAACTGCGCACGCCTGCAGAGCGACTGGGGCATCCGCCTACCGGATTGGGAAACTGCGATGCATGACTGCCTTGCCCAGTCGCAGGACTTCGGCATTATTACCCCCCCACAGGCCGCCGCAGCCGGTCGCTGAGCCCGCATGGCGGCTTGGCGGCGGCAATCTGTCAGCTGTCGTTCGGCCCACCCGCTACGGAGCCGGCTCGATCATCGACGCTGAACGCCGGCACGCTGTGCGTGCATAATGCGCCGGACACCCAGGCGCCCACGCATGACCGCACTGCATCCTCCCCGTCGCCCTCGCTGGCGCAACCTCGCCCTTTTGGCCTTGCTGCTGGCGCCCTTGCTCTGGCCGCTGCAACAGCTCGCCGAGCGCTACTACCGCAATGAACTGACCGAACAGAACCGACAGACCCTCGACCTCTACGTGGCCAACCTGCTCGGCACACTGAATCGCTATGAAGTGCTACCGCGCATTCTCGGCGACCTGCCGGCGCTGCGCACCGTGCTGCAGGCTGACTCACCCGCGGTGCGTGACAACGCCAACCGTCTGCTCAAGCGCCTGCGCAACCAGACCGGCGCCGACGTGATCTACCTCATGGGAACGGACGGCAACACCCTCGCCGCTTCCAACTGGGACGAGGAAGACAGCTTCGTCGACCGCAACTTCGCCTTCCGCCCGTATTTTCGCCAGGCCATGGAAGGGCGCCTCGGCCGCTTCTTCGGCCTCGGCACCACCTCCGGCAAGCGCGGCTACTACTTCGGCGCGGCGGTGCGCGACGGCGACCAGGTCCTCGGCGTGCTGGTGGTCAAGGTCGACCTCGACCACACCGAAACGCTCTGGGGCAGCACACCCGAGCAGCTGCTGGTGACCGACAACTTCGGTGTGGTCATCCTCACCTCGCGGCCGGAATGGCGTTTTCGCGCGACCCGCGGGCTGGGCGTCGACGAACGTGAGCAGATCGCCGTCGATCAGCCCTATCCGACCCTGTATCCGCAGGATCTGACGCTGAACATCGATGCCTGGCTGATCCAGAGCCGGGAGCTCAAGGAGACCGGCTGGACGGTGCGCATCCTCGCGCCAATAAACCTGATCGAGCGACCGGTACGCACCGTGGTCGCCATCGGCGCGGCCACGCTGCTGGCGCTATTGCTCTGGATTGGCCTGCTGATGCAGCGCCGTCGCCATTTCCTCGAGCGGCTCGCCCTCGATACCCAGGCGCGCCAGCAGCTGGAACAGCGCGTGCTGGAGCGCACCCGTGATCTGGAGGCGCTGAACAGTCGGCTCAAGGTAGAAGTGCTCGAGCGCGAACACGCCCAGCAGGAACTGGTGCGCGCCCAGGACGAGCTGCTGCAGGCCGGCAAGCTATCGGCCCTGGGCACCATGTCGGCGAGCATCAGCCACGAACTCAACCAGCCGCTGGCAGCCATTCGCAGCTATGCCGATAACGCCGGGGTGCTGCTCGACCAGCAGCGCAACGCCGAAGCACGCGACAACCTGCGACTGATCAGCGAACTGACCGCCCGCATGGCCTCGATCATCGCCCACCTGCGCGCCTTCGCCCGGCGCGATCAGCACGCACCGGAACGGGTCGCGCTGCAACCGGCGCTGGACGACGCCCTAGCTCTGCTCGCCAAGCGCCGCCAGGCCATGGGCGTCGAGCTGATTCGCGATCTGCCGGAGGCCACCCTCTGGGTCCAGGCAGGCGAGACGCGGCTGCGGCAGATCCTTGCCAATCTGCTGGCCAATGCCCTTGATGCACTGGCCGAACGGCCGCAACCTCGGCGCATCTGGCTGCGCGCGGAGCAGCAGGGCGATGGCGTGTTGCTCAGCTTGCGCGACAACGGCCCCGGCTTCAGCGAGGAAGCGCTGCAGCGTGCCCGCGAGCCATTCTTCACCACCAAGACCAGCGCCCAGGGCCTGGGCCTTGGGCTGGCAATTTGCGATACCCTCACCCGCGCCCTCGGCGGTGAGCTGCGCATGAGCAATCATCCCGAGGGTGGCGCACAACTTGGCCTGTTTCTGCGCTGCGCCGAACCTGGCGTCGCCTTCCCCACCGAGGACCACTTTCAATGAGCAGTGACCAGCCGATCAGCGCCCAGGCGCAGGTGCTGCTGATCGACGACGATCCGCATCTGCGTCAGGCCCTGAGCCAGACCCTCGACCTCGCCGGCCTCCAGGTGGTCAGCCTGGGCGATGCCCGCGAGCTGGCCGCGCGGCTGCCGGCGGACTGGCCGGGCGTGGTGGTCAGCGACATTCGCATGCCGGGGATCGACGGCCTGGAGCTGCTGCAGCAATTGCGCAGCCGCGACGGCGAGCTGCCGGTGATCCTGATCACCGGGCATGGCGACATCCAGCTGGCGGTACAGGCCATGCGCGCCGGCGCTTACGATTTCCTGGAAAAGCCCTTCGCCAGCGAAGCGCTGCTCGACAGCGTGCGGCGTGCCCTGGCACTGCGCCAGCTGGTGTTGGACAACCGCTCGCTGCGCCTGGCCCTGGCGGACCGCCAGCAGCTTTCGGCGCGCCTGCTCGGCCAATCCAAGGCGATGTTGCGTTTGCGCGAACAGATCGGCGCGCTGGCCGGCACCCAGGCCGATGTACTGATCCTCGGCGAGACCGGCGCCGGCAAGGAGGTGGTCGCCCGTGCCTTACATGACCTGTCCAGCCGGCGTAACGGGCCCTTCGTCGCAATCAACGCCGGGGCGCTGGCCGAATCGGTGGTGGAAAGCGAGCTGTTCGGTCATGAGCCGGGTGCATTCACCGGCGCGCAGAAGCGGCGGATCGGCAAGTTCGAGTTCGCCAATGGCGGCACGCTGTTTCTCGACGAAATCGAGAGCATGAGCCTGGATGTCCAGGTCAAGCTGCTGCGGCTGCTGCAGGAACGGGTGGTCGAGCGGCTCGGCGGCAACCAGTCGATCGCGCTGGATATCCGCGTCATCGCCGCGACCAAGGAGGATTTGCGCGTAGCCGCCGACCAAGGCCGCTTCCGTGCCGACCTGTATTACCGGCTCAACGTCGCACCGCTGCGGATTCCGTCGCTGCGCGAGCGCAACGAGGACATCCTGCTGTTGTTCCAGCATTTCGCCGAAGCCGCTGCCCAGCGCCACGGCCTGCCGGTTCGCGAACTGCAGCCCGAGCAGCGCGCTGCATTGCTGCGTCACGCTTGGCCGGGCAACGTGCGCGAGCTGCAGAACACCGCCGAGCGCTTCGCCCTGGGCCTCGGCCTGGGGCTCGATCAGTCGGCGGGCGAACCGGCTGTCGGCATCGCCGGCGCTGGCAACCTCAGCGAGCAGGTCGAGGCTTTCGAGCGCGCATTGATCGCCGCCGAACTGAGCCGACCGCACGGTTCGCTGCGCAGCGTCGCCGAGGCGCTGGGTCTGCCACGCAAGACGCTGCACGACAAGCTGCGCAAGCATGGCCTGAGTTTCACCGATGCTGGCGGAAGCCCGCCCGATGAAAGCGAATAGATGGCGGAAAACCGCCATCACCGCCGCCCGCTTGCGCTGCGCCAGTCAGCAATGACCGTCGTAAGGCCGCGGCCCTAGCGAGTACCGATAATCCCGCGCAAAGGTGCGACTTAGACGCGCTTGCGGGCAATTGGCCATTCAAACCTTCATCTATTGCTGGGTAAACTCGCTGCCCACAGGCGGCTCTGCCAGCTATTGGCACAGGCATTGCTCCTGAAACTCAATGAACCGGCCGGATCGAGTAGCGATAGAGCATCGCACCCAGGCCTGAGCGCCTAGACTTGCCCTGCTGGTTACTGCCGGGATGCCCTGCGGCTTCCCACCCACAACAAGAGGAAACATCAATGTTCAAACTGACTGCCAAGGCGCTGGCATGCGCCCTGTCGCTGAGCATCGCTGGTCTGGCCAATGCGGCTGACCCGATCACCATCAAGTTCTCCCACGTCGTCGCCGAGAACACGCCGAAAGGCCAGGGCGCGCTGATGTTCAAGAAACTGGTGGAAGAGCGTCTGGCCGGCAAGGTCGAGGTACAGGTTTACCCGAACTCCTCGCTGTTCGGTGATGGCAAGGAAATGGAAGCCCTGCTGCTGGGCGACGTTCAGCTGATCGCGCCGTCGCTGGCCAAGTTCGAACACTACTCCAAGGGCGTTCAGGTCTTCGACCTGCCGTTCCTGTTCGACGATATCGCGGCAGTCGACCGCTTCCAGAAAGGCGAGGCCGGCCAGAGCCTGCTGCGCTCCATGGAAGACAAGAACATCACCGGCCTGGGCTACTGGCACAACGGCATGAAGCAGCTGTCGGCCAACAAGCCGCTGCGCGAGCCGAAGGATGCCCGTGGTCTGAAGTTCCGCGTACAGGCTTCCGCCGTACTGGACGAGCAGTTCAAGGCCGTGCGCGCCAACCCGCGCAAGATGAGCTTCGCCGAGGTCTACCAGGGCCTGCAGACTGGCGTGGTGAATGGTGCCGAGAACCCCTACTCGAACATCTACTCGCAGAAGATGCACGAAGTGCAGAAGTACATCACCGAGTCCAACCACGGTCTGCTGGACTACATGGTGATCACCAACACCAAGTTCTGGAACGGTCTGCCGGCTGACGTACGCGGCGAGCTGGAAAGCATCCTGGACGAAGTGACCGTCGCGGTGAACAAGCAGGCTGACGAGCTGAACCAGGCCGACAAGCAGCGCATCGTCGATGCTGGCACCACCGAGATCATCAACCTGACTCCGGAGCAGCGCGAAATGTGGCGCGAAGCCATGAAGCCGGTCTGGAAGAAGTTCGAAGGCGAGATCGGTGCTGATCTGATCAAGGCTGCCGAAGCAGCCAACCAGGCTAACTAAGCCTTGCCGAGGGGCGGGTACTCCCGCCCCTTTGCTGCACCACCCGAAACACTCGACAGCTCAGTGAAAAAACATAGCAGCTGACGAAGGCGAAGCCCGCACCAAGGGCAGACAGGCCTGGCCAAGGTGATCCCCCGGCTACGCCGCTTCGACAGTGACAACAAGAGTTTTTCATTGCTCTGTCCCCAGCCTGCCCCGGCTGGTTCACGGCGCACCTCGTGCTGCCTTCGCACAACAGCAGTCCATCGGGAGATGTCATCCATGAACGCCCTCTGGCGCGTCTGGGACCACTTCGAGGAAGGTTTCATCGCCTTTCTGTTGGCCGCCATGACACTGGTGACCTTCGTCTACGTGATCCTCAACAACCTCTACACGCTCTTCTACGACCTGGGCGACCGGTTCGAAGGCAGCGCCGACTTCTGGTTCGCCATCGGTGATTTCATCATCGGGCTGGCCCAGGCCATGACCTGGAGCACCGCGCTGACCAAGGCGCTGTTCGCCTGGCTGATTTTCTCCGGCCTCGCCTATGGCGTGCGCACTGCCGGCCACATCGGTGTCGATGCGCTGGTCAAGCTGGCACCGCGGCATATCCAGCGCGTCATCGGCATCATCGCCTGCCTGTTCTGCCTGGGTTACGCCGGCCTGCTGACGGTGGCCAGCTTCGAATGGATCCAGACCCTGTTCATCGCCAACATCGGTGCGGAAGACCTGGGCCATATCGGCATCAAGCAGTGGCATATCGGCATGATCGTGCCATTCGGCTTCGCCATGGTGTTCATCCGTTTCGCCGAAATCTTCGTGCGCATCCTGCGCAACGAGCAGACCGGACTCGGCCTCGCCGATGAAGCGGCCGAAGCGGCCAAGCTCGGCGAAGAGGAGCCCAAGTAATGACCATTCTGTTCCTGTTCCTCGCCCTGTTCGCGCTGATGTTCATCGGTGTGCCGGTGGCCGTATCCCTTGGCCTCGCCGGCTCGCTGACCATTATGATTTTCAGCCAGGACTCGGTGCGTTCGCTGGCGATCAAGCTGTTCGAGACCTCCGAGCACTACACCCTGCTGGCGATCCCGTTCTTCCTGCTCGCCGGTGCCTTCATGACCACCGGTGGCGTGGCCCGTCGCCTCATCGACTTCGCCAACGCCTGCGTCGGCCACATCCGTGGCGGCCTGGCAATCGGCGCGGTGCTGGCCTGCATGCTGTTCGCCGCACTGTCCGGTTCATCGCCGGCTACCGTGGCTGCCGTAGGCTCCATCGCCATCGCCGGCATGGTGCGCTCCGGCTACCCGCAGGCATTCGGCGCCGGCATCGTCTGTAACGCCGGTACGCTGGGCATCCTGATCCCGCCGTCGGTGGTCATGGTGGTCTACGCCGCCGCTACCGAAACCTCGGTTGGCAAGCTGTTCATGGCCGGTGTCATCCCCGGCCTCATGCTCGGCCTGGGCCTGATGGTTGCGATCTACATCATCGCGATCAAGAAGAACCTCCCGGCACTGCCGCGCGCCACCTTCCGCGAGTGGCTCTCCGCCGCGCGCAAGGCGGTCTGGGGCCTGCTGCTGATGGTGATCATCCTCGGCGGCATCTACTCCGGCATGTTCACACCGACCGAAGCCGCCGCGGTGGCCGCGGTGTACTCGGCCTTCGTCGCGCTGTTCGTCTACAAAGACCTGCGCATCCGCGACTGCCCGAAGGTGCTGCTGGAGTCCGGCAAGCTGTCGATCATGCTGATGTTCATCATCGCCAACGCCATGCTCTTCGCCCACGTGCTGACCACCGAGCAGATTCCACAGGCGATCACCGCATGGGTCATCGAGGCCGGCTTGCAACCGTGGATGTTCCTGCTGGTGGTGAACATCGTGCTGCTGATCGCCGGTGCCTTCATGGAGCCTTCGGCGATCATCCTGATTCTCGCGCCGATCCTCTTCCCGATCGCCATCCAGCTGGGTATCGACCCGATCCACCTGGGCATCATCATGGTGGTCAACATGGAGATCGGATTGATCACGCCACCGGTGGGCCTGAACCTGTTCGTCGCCTCGGCGGTAACGGGCATGCCGGTGACGCAGGTGATCCGCGCCGTGATGCCGTGGCTGGCGCTGCTGCTGAGCTTCCTGATGATCATCACCTACGTGCCGTCGATTTCCCTGGCACTGCCGAACTGGCTGGGCATGTAGCCCGTAGCGCTTACTTCCCTTTAGCCCGGCCTGCGCCGGGCTTTTTTTCGCCTGAAGAACAGGTTCGTCAGAGGGCGAGTACGTCCGCCGGGCGGCGACGGAACCAGCCGGTCAGCGACAGGCGATCGGCCTGGGTGACCAGCACTTCATGGGGAAAATGGCCGGAGAGAAATACCACCAGGTTGCCGGCCAGCGGCGGCACGTCGAGCTGCGAGCCGTCGGGCATGTGCATGCGCAGCTCACCGGCATGGGCGGGCTGCCAGTCCGGGTTCAGGTAGAGCACCGCGGTCACCGAACGGCTGTCGTCATCACGAAAGCGATCCAGGTGGGTCTGGTAGAAAGCCCCGGGTGGATAGAAGGCGAAATGGCACTCGAATTCTTCCAGGCCGAGAAACAGCTCGCGGTTGAGCGCTTGGCGCAGTTCGTCCATCAGCCCGAGGTATTGGTCGCAGACCGCCGCCTGGCCCGGCTCCAGCCACTGGATATGATCACTGCGAATACCTTCACGCACCGCCTGTGCCTCGCCACGGCCTACCCCTGCAGGCGCCAGCGCGCCCTCGGCCTCGCGCCTGCGGCACTCGTCGGCCAGCTTGTGGGTCACATCACTGGGAAGAAAAGAACTCTGCAGCGACCAGCCGCGCTCGGCCAGGTCGTCGATGATCGAAGAGAACTGCAAGGAAGTGACTCCGAAGGGATACCGCAGGAGTCTAGGGTCTGTTACGACCCCGCCACAAGCACCGTCGCTGCGCCAGATGGCTGCAGCACTCGCGCGCCTCGACAAGCATGCGCCGGGGCACGGAAAATGAACCGCCCGCCAGACAGGAGCTTCCATGCGCGCCCTTTTAACCTGTGTACTGCTGACCTTCAGCTTCGCCAGCTTCGCCGACACTCATCAAGAACTCTACGAAACCGCCGGCTGGACCGAGCAGCGGGCCAATTTCGCCGATGCACTGAGCGCCGCCCAGCAGCGTTACAAGGACACCCTGCCGCCTGCGGTATTCCAGGCGCTGGTGACCAACAGCAACCGCCGTTTCGCCTCCCATGCCATCGACCAGCGCGCGCAACGGGCGTTGCGGGAACATCTTCCAGAACCGCAAGCGGCGCTGGAATTCTTCCAATCGACCCTGGGCCGCAAGATCGTCTCTGCCGAAGTGCTGGCCGCGCGGCGCGAGCAACTGGCTCAGCATAGCAACGGGCTGCCGCGGGTCGAAGCCGGCAGCAATCGGCAGTTGCTGATCCGCCATCTGGCCACGGCCATTCCTGCCAGCGAGGCGGGCGCAGAAGTCAGCCTGGCGCTCGCCGGTGTCGCTGCCGACAGCCTGAGTCAGATGATTCCCGGCCTGCTCGGCGGCAATCAGGCGCAAAACCTCCTGAGCAGTCAGCGCAAGCGGATGATCGAGCAGATCGAAGCCGATCTCGACAACACGCTGCTGTACGTCTATCGCGACCTGTCCGACGCCGAGCTGGAGGAGTACGTGCAATTCGCCCAGTCCGACACGGGCAAGGCCTATTACCAGGCCGCGCTGCAGGCGCTGCGGGCCGGGCTGGCAGTGGGCATGAGCGGCGCCGATCTGGAGCCGCAGCAGGGCATCTGAGCGGCGTTACTTAAGCCGCTCGCGCAGGAAGTCGAAGTAGGCGCGGCGCAGCTCCTCGCGTTCGTTCACCAGATGATGGCGTGCCTCGGGCAGGCGCAGGACCTCCGCGCCAGCGAACTTGCGCTCGAGGATCGGCAGGTTGTACTGCCAGTCCACCGTCATGTCCGACTCGCCCTGGATGATCAGCGGCGAGTGCGTGCTGCCTGCTGCCCCTTCGATACGCGGGATCCAGCGTGACAGGGCGCCGACCCACGCCGTGGGCAGGATGTCCGGCTGCAGCGGGTCCTGGCTCTGGACGAATTCCAGAAAGCGCGGATCGCCGGAATTCTCGCTGAACGTGCGCGGTATCTGCTGCACGAAACGCCGCAACAACTCGTAGCTGATGCGCGAGCGCAACCAGGCACGCGGGCGAATCAATGGCGCCAGCAGGATGGTACGGCCCAGATCCGGATTGTCGGCCTGGTGCAGCAGATGATCCAGCGCGATGGCACCGCCGGTGCTCTGGCCGAGCAGATGCCAGGGACGTGGCAGATCGAGCTGACGCGCCTGCTCGAACAGCCCGCTGAGCACCGCCTGATATTCATCGAACTCGTTGATGCTCGCCCGCGGACCGCTGGACAGGCCATGGCCGGGCAGGTCGCAGGCGAGCACGGCGAAGCCCATCTCAAGTCCCCAGTTGACCACATGGCGGTACAGGCCCATGTGATCGTAGTAGCCGTGCAGGATCAGCAGGCTGGCATGGGGCTGTTCGGGCCACCAGGCCTGAGCGACCACGTCGTAATCGTGCACGCGAAAACGCCCCAGCCGGCGCTGCACATTGCGCCGATGTGGCATGTCCAGGCCGTAATAGGCCTGGTAGTGCAACGTTTCGGCGGAGGCGCCAGCCGCATCCGCCAGGGCAGGCAGGCTGTTGCGCAGACGATCGGGCTGGATACGCGAAGGCATGGGCTTTCTTTGAACGGTTGGGACTCGGGATATTCAGCTCTGGGCCGCGTCATGGCAAGCTTGCGCACCCACATCGGAGCCAGCCATGAGTGCCCGTCGCAAATACCTGATCGCCGCCCTGATCGCCCTGCTCTGGGGCGGCGCCATGCTGGCCGCGTTCTGGTGGTTCGAAGCGCGCTACCTGCGCACCTTCGACGGCGAGCGTGCCGAGCTGTTCTCCGGCGACGCGTTGCGCCTGCCGGCCGAACTGCAGGGGCCAGGGCCGGTGCGCTTCGTGCACTTCTGGGATCCGGGTTGCCCATGCAACGTCGGCAATCAACAGCACCTTGAGGAATTGCTCAAACGCTTCGCCGGGCAGCCCGTCGAGTTCTATGAAGTGCGCAAGGCCGGCAGCAAAGGCCGGCTACCCGCGCCGCTGGCTTCGCTGAAGCCACTGAGCGAGCTGCCCGGTGCCGAGCAATTGCCGGCGAGCCCCGCCGTGGGCATCTGGGACCAGAACGGCGAACTGGTCTATATCGGCCCGTACAGCGAGGGCGCGGTGTGCAGCTCGGACAACAGCTTCGTCGAGCCGATCCTCGATGCGGTGCTCGCCGGGCGCAAGGTCCGCGCCACCCACTCGCTGGCGGTGGCCTGTTTCTGCGACTGGCAACAGTAAAGTACGGCCCACAAAGTTGATCGTGCTCAGACGCATCTGCTGACACCCGGAGTCCTCTCGCGGTGCTCTGCATCGCCGGGCGGGAATCGTTGCTGCGAACAGAAAACCGAGCCATGAAGGCGGACTCGAGGACGGAGAAGGCCCAGCGGTGGGCAAGCTTCGCGTTATCCACCCTACGGCTCGCGCAATTGCGGGGACGGACTACCTGAAACGACAAGGGCGCATCGAAGCGCCCTTGTCGTTTAGTGCTCAAACCGACGCTCAGCTATGCGCCGAGGGCGGTACCAGCACCTTGCGGCTGTCGATCACCTGACGCCAGGTGGGATTGGCATTGCTTTCATCCATCGCTTGCTGCATCGCGCGGATACGGCGCTTTTCGGCACGGCGGGTGAGGTACCAGGCAAGGAAGGTCGCCAGCGAAACGCTGAGCAGGATCAGGCTGGCCACCGCGTTGATCTCCGGTTTCACACCCAGGCGCACGGCGGAGAAGATCTCCATCGGCAGGGTGGTCGAGCCCGGCCCGGAGACGAAGCTGGCGAGTACCAGATCGTCCAGCGACAAGGCGAAGGAGAGCATGCCGCCAGCGGCCAGCGAAGGCGCGATCATCGGCATGGTGATCACGAAGAACACCTTCCACGGTCGCGCACCAAGGTCCATCGCCGCTTCCTCGATGGACAGGTCCAGCTCGCGCAGACGTGCCATCACCACCACCGCGACATAGGCCGAGCAGAAGGTGGTGTGCGCAATCCAGATGGTCACCAGGCCGCGCTGCGCCGGCCAGCCGACCAGCTGCGCCATAGCCACGAACAGCAGCAGCAGCGACAGACCGGTAATCACCTCCGGCATTACCAGCGGCGCGGTGACCAGGCCACCGAACAGCGTGCGGCCACGGAACACCGGGATGCGCGTGAGCACGAAGGCAGCCATGGTGCCCAGCGCCACCGCAGCAATCGCGGTGTAGGCCGCGACTTCCAGCGAGCGCATCACCGCACCCATCAGCTGCGAATTGTCGAGCAGCCCGGCGTACCACTTCAGCGACCAGCCGCCCCACACCGTCACCAGCCGCGAGGCGTTGAACGAGTAGATGACCAGAATCACCATCGGCAGGTAGATGAACAGGAGCCCGAGCACCAGGATCAGGTTGGAAAAGCTCCAGCGTTTCATAGCTTGCCCTCCAGTTCCTTGGCTTGGTTCCGGTTGAACAGGATGATCGGCACCAGCAGGATCGCCAGCATCACCACCGCCAGCGCCGAGGCCACCGGCCAGTCGCGGTTGTTGAAGAACTCCTGCCACAGCACTTTACCGATCATCAACGTCTCCGGACCACCGAGCAGCTCGGGGATGACGAACTCGCCGACCACAGGGATGAACACCAGCATGCAGCCCGCGATGATGCCGTTCTTCGACAGCGGCACGGTGATCTTCCAGAAGCTGGTGAGGTTGCGCGCGCCCAGGTCGGAGGCGGCCTCCAGCAGGCTCGGGTCGTGCTTCACCAGGTTGGCGTAGAGCGGCAGGATCATGAACGGCAGATAGGAATAGACCACGCCGATGTACACGGCGATATCGGTGTTGAGTATCTGCAGCGGCCGGTCGATCAGCCCCATGCCGAGCAGCAGGCTGTTGAGCAGGCCGTTGCTGCTGAGAATGCCCATCCAGGCGTAGACGCGGATCAGAATCGCCGTCCAGGTCGGCATCATGATCAGCAGCAGCAGCACGGTCTGCAGATCCTTGCGCGCCCGGGCGATGGCGTACGCCATGGGATAGCCGATCAACAGGCAGAGCAAGGTGCTGAAGAAGGCGATCCTCAGCGAGCCCAGATATGCCGCCAGATACAACTCGTCTTCGCTGAGGAAGATGTAGTTGCCGAGGTTGATCAGCACCTGCAGCTGCTGGTCGGCGTAGGCGAAGATGTCCGTGTACGGCGGTATCGCCACATCCGCTTCGGCGAAGCTGATCTTCAGCACGATGGCGAACGGCAGCAGGAAGAACAGGAACAGCCAGAGGAAGGGCACGCCGATGACCAGTCGGCGTCCGCTATTCAACGGCGAGCGCTTCATGCCTGCAGCACCACGCCGCTGTCATCCCACCAGTAGACGTACACTTCTTCCTCCCAGGTCGGCAGCTTCACGTGACGCTCGGCGTTGGCCATGAAGGCCTGCAAAACGCCGCCGGACGGCAGCTTGATGTAGTACACCGAATGACCGCCGAGGTAGGCGATATCGTGGACGACGCCCTTGGCCCAGTTGTAGCCAGGGCGCTCCAATTCCGGCAGTTCGGTGCCGATCAGCAGCTTTTCGGGGCGAATCGCGTAGGTAATCTGTTTGTCCTGCGCGCGGGTACTGATGCCGTGGCCGACGTAGATCGGGTTTTCCAGGCCGGGGCTGGCGATGACGGCGTGGTCGCCCATGTCTTCGATCAGCTCGCCTTCGAACAGGTTGACGTTGCCGATGAACTCGCAGACCAGCCGGCTCGCCGGGGTTTCGTAGATGTCCATCGGGCTGCCGACCTGGGCAATCCAGCCCAGATGCATGATGGCGATCCGTTCGGCCATGGTCATGGCCTCTTCCTGGTCGTGGGTGACCATCACGCAGGTCACGCCGACGCGCTCGATGATCTGCACCAGCTCCAGCTGCATCTGCGAGCGCAGCTTCTTGTCCAGCGCACCCATGGGCTCGTCGAGCAGCAGTAGCTTGGGCCGTTTGGCCAGCGAACGCGCCAGCGCCACGCGTTGGCGCTGGCCGCCGGAGAGCTGATGCGGCTTGCGCTTGGCGTACTGGGTCATCTGCACCAGACCGAGCATCTCCTTCACACGCGCCTCGACTTCCTCTTTCGGCAGGCCATCCTGCTTGAGACCGAAGGCGATGTTCTGCTCCACCGTCATGTGCGGGAACAGCGCGTAGGACTGGAACATCATGTTGATCGGCCGCTCGTACGGCGGCATGTCAGTGATGTCCTGGCCATCGAGGAAGATGCGCCCCTCGGTGGGCCGCTCGAAACCGGCAAGCATGCGCAGCAGGGTCGACTTGCCCGAGCCGGAGCCGCCCAACAGCGCGAAGATTTCGCCCTGATGGATGCTCAGCGAGACATCATCGACCGCCACCGTTTCATCGAATTTCTTGGTGACGCGGTCGATCTTCAGCAGCACCTGCTTGTTCTTGCTCTCGCCACTGAGGGCTTTCTTGTAGGCGCTGGAGGCAACGGCCATGCGCGAACTCCCGAAATGAAAAAGGTTGGCCGGCCTGGGCCGGGTATCTAGTGGTCGTTGCAACGAGCGCGTCATCGGACGCGCCCTTCGTTCAGGCCGCCCCGCTTCGTCCTGGCAGCACCGTGGACGAAATGGAACGGACTCCGGGATTCACTTGCCGGACTTCACCTTGGTCCAGGTGCGGGTCATCAGCCGTTGAATCTTCGGCGGCAGTTCGGCCGAGACATACAAGCGGTCGAGCACCTCCTGCGGTGGATACACCGAGGCATCCGCACGCACCTCCTGGTCCATCAGCTCGCCTGCCTTCAAATTAGGATTGGCGTAACCGACGTAATCGCTCACCGCGGCAATCACCTCGGGGCGCAGTAGGTAGTTGATGAACGCATGGGCTTGCTCGACATTGCTGGCGTCTGCGGGGATGGCAAGCATGTCGAACCAGAGGTTGGCACCCTCCGTAGGAATGGCGTAGGCGATCTCGATGCCCTTGCCGGCTTCCTCGGCGCGCGCGGCGGCCTGGAACACGTCACCGGAGAACCCGGCGGCGACGCAGATATTGCCATTGGCAAGGTCGGAAATGTACTTGGACGAGTGGAAATAACGCACATGCGGACGCACCGCCAGGAGCTTCTCCTCGGCCTTCTGATAATCGGCAGCGTTCTCGCTGTTGGGGTCCAGGCCCAGGTAATTGAGCATGGCCGGGATCATCTCGTCGGCTGAATCGAGGAAGGCGATACCGCAGCTGGCCAACTTGGCCGCGTTCTCGGGCTCGAAAATCACCGACCAGGAGTCGATCTCATCGACGCCCAGCGCCGCCTTGACCTTCTCAACGTTGTAACCGATGCCATTGGTACCCCACAGATAGGGCGCGGCGTGCGCGTTGCCGGGGTCGTTCTTCTGCAGCTGTTTGAGCAACGCCGGGTCGAGATTCTCCCAATTCGGCAGCTTGCTCTTGTCCAGTGCCTGGAAGGCACCGGCACGGATCTGCTTGCCGAGAAAATGGTTGGAAGGCACCACCACGTCGTAGCCGCTGCGGCCGGCCAACAGTTTGCCTTCAAGGGTTTCATTGGAGTCGAAGACGTCGTAGACGGGCTTGATGCCGGTCTCCTTCTCGAACTCTTCCAGCGTCGATTCGCCGATGTAATCAGACCAGTTGTAGATGTGCACGGAGGCGGCCTGGGCGCTGGTCGCAGCTACTACGGCGGCGGCGACGATCAGCGACTTGAGGGTCGAGCGCATGGATGAGTCCTCTTGTTACAGGCCGCGCGTGATCCCGGCGGGAAAGGCGGGCTGTTTATTGGAAAAACCTCTAAAAATCAACAGATTTGGTGTAATTACCGGTGCAGTTGCGGGAATAAACGGAAATGCTTGAACCGCCGGCAGACGCCTTCGCCCTGTCATTCCGCACCAGCCCGGTGCGCAGCACCGGGACGGCAGTCAGCTGACCGGCCTCCCATGCCGGGTGCGCACGACTCATGCGACCCGACACAGGAGCGGCCGGATCAACGCCCGGATTTGATCTTGGTCCAGCTGCGGGTCATAGCGCGCTGGGTCTTGGGATCGAGGTCCGGGAAGGTGTAGAGCTTCTGCAGCACCGCCTGACTGGGGTAGATGCCTTCGTCGGTACGGATCGCCTCGTCCAGTAGCGGCGTGGCCGCAGCGTTGCCGTTGGGGAACTGCACGTAGTTGGTGATGGAGGCCATCACCTCCGGCTTCATCAGGTAGTTGAGGAAGACATGGGCGCTCTCGACGTTCTTCGCGTCGGCCGGCACCGCCAGCATGTCGAAGAAGCTGCCGGCACCTTCGTTCGGAATCTTGTAGCCGACATTGACACCGTTGGCCGCTTCCTCGGCGCGCGACTTGCCCTGGTAGATGTCGCCGGAGTAGCCGATGGCCACGCAGATGTTGCCATTGGCCAGGTCCGAGATGTACTTGGAGGAATGGAAGTAGGCGACATGCGGACGAATCTGCATGAACAGGTCTTCGGCCTTCTTCAGCTCGTCGGCCTTGCCGCTGTCCGGGGCGTAACCCAGGTAGTGCAGCGCGGCCGGCAGCATCTCGGTCGGCGAGTCGAGGAAGGCGACACCGCAAGACTTCAGCTTCTCGATGTTTTCCGGCTTGAACACCAGATCCCAGGAGTCCACCGGCGCGTTGTCACCCAGCACCGCCTTGACCTTGTCGACGTTGTAGCCGATACCGATGGTGCCCCACATGTAGGGAATCGAATACTGGTTGCCCGGGTCGCTCGGCTCCAGCGCCTTGAGCAGATCCTTGTCGAGGTTTTCCCAGTTCGGCAGCTTGGACTTGTCCAGTTTCTGGAACACGCCAGCCTTGATCTGCTTGGCCAGGAACGGGTTGGACGGCACCACCACGTCATAACCGGAGCTACCGGCCAGCAGCTTGGCTTCCAGCACCTCGTTGCTGTCGAAAACGTCGTAGACGACCTTGATGCCGGTTTCCTTGGTGAAGTTCTCCAAGGTGTCTTCGGCGATGTAGTCGGACCAGTTGTAGACGTGCAGTACCTTTTCCTGGGCCTGCGCAGCCCCGGCAACGGTGCCGGCCAGCGTCATGGCAAGTAGGGTCTTGGCGAAGGGATTCATCCGTGCAGCTCCTGTTGTCATCATTAATGTCGGGGCAGTGGAACAGGCCATGAACAGCGCGACGGCCTGGAGGTGTGCCGGCATCGACACACCCCTGGTTAGGTCTGGCTTCCAGCACGCGCGCAGTCTGGCAAGGTCAGAGGCTTTTTTTCAACAAGCCGAACGCATACCAACCTGCAATCGACAACCTTAGCTGAGCGGCGCCAACTGCCGCACGCTCAACCCAACACATCCTTGGCCGTTGCATCCAGACACAGACGCACCTTGCCGATCAGCTCGTCGATCTGCTCCTCGCTGATAACCAGCGGCGGCGAGATGATCATGGTGTCGCCAACCGCACGCATGACCAGGCCGTTGCGGAAGCAGTGCTCGCGACAGAGCATGCCCACGCCGGGGTCGGCAAAGCGTTCGCGGGTCCTCTTGTTCTTCACCAGTTCCAGCGCGCCGAGCAGGCCGACCCCACGGGCCTCGCCCACCAGCGGATGCTCGAGCAGTTCCTGCCAGCGTGACTGCAAATAGGGTGCCGTCTTCGTCTTCACCCGCTCGACGATCTTCTCCTCGCGCAGGATGCGGATGTTCTCCAGCGCCACCGCGGCGGCCACCGGGTGCCCCGAGTAGGTGAAGCCGTGGTAGAACTCGCCACCTTCGTTGAGCGTCTGCACCACTTCGTCGCGTACCACCACGCCACCCATGGGGATGTAGCCAGAGGTCAGGCCCTTGGCGATCGGCATCAGATCCGGTTCGAGACCGTAGTAGTCGCTGCCGAACCACTCACCGGTACGGCCGAAGCCGCAGATGACCTCGTCGGCGATGAAGAGGATGTCGTAGCGCGCGAGGATTTCCTTGACCCGAGGCCAGTAGCTCTCCGGCGGAATGATCACGCCGCCGGCGCCCTGGATCGGCTCGGCGATGAAGGCGGCGACCTTGTCCTCGCCGACCTCGAGAATCTTCTGCTCCAGCTGGTCGGCGATGCGCACGCCGAACTCTTCCGGGCTCATGTCACCACCCTCGCCGAACCAGTAGGGCTGGTCGATATGCTCGATGCCGGGGATCGGGCCGTCGCCCTGCTCGTGCATGGCCTTCATCCCGCCCAGGCTGGCGCCGGCGATGGTCGAGCCGTGATAGCCATTCCAGCGACCGATGACCACCTTCTTCGCCGGCTGGCCCTTGATCGCCCAGTAATGGCGCACCATGCGCAGCACGGTGTCGTTGGCCTCCGAGCCCGAGCCGGTGAAGAACACATGGTTCATCCCGGCTGGCGCGATGTCGGCAATCGCCTTGGCCAGGGCCACGGCCGGCGGGTGGGCGGTCTGGAAGAACAGGTTGTAGTACGGCAGCTCGCGCATCTGCCTGGTCGCAGCCTCGACCAGCTCCTCGCGGCCATAGCCCAGGTTGACGCACCAGAGCCCGGCCATGGCGTCGAGGATCTTGTGCCCCTCGCTGTCCCACAGATAGACGCCGGACGCCTTGGTGATGATGCGCGTGCCCTTGGCGTTCAGCGCCTTGTAATCGGTGAACGGCGGCAGATGATGGTCGCGGCTCAGCGCTTGCCAGTGCAGGGTTTGCGAATCGCTCATCAGTCACCTCTCGATAAAGTTCGTGCATGTTCGGTGGACGAGCAAAGCGTCATCCACCCTACGACCGGCTCCGGCGGAAGCGGCCCTACACCGACAGCATCAGGAATTCCCGCTCCCATGAACTGATCACGCGGTGGTAGTTCTCCTGCTCGGCACGTTTGACCGCGACGTAGCCGGTGATGAATTTCGGGCTCAGGTATTTCTCCAGCTCGCGGCAGGTCTCCATCCGCTCCAGCGCCGCTTCCAGGGTCAGTGGCAGGCGCAGGTTGCGCCGCTCGTAGCCGCGGCCCTTGACCGGCTGGCTTGGCGGCAGCTGCTCGACCATGCCGATGTAGCCGCACAGCAGGCTCGCGGCGATGGCCAGGTAAGGGTTGGCGTCGGCGCCGGCCAGGCGATTCTCGACACGGCGGTTCTGCGGATCGGAATCCGGCACGCGCAGGCCAACGGTGCGGTTCTCCTCACCCCATTCCACGTTCACCGGCGCCGAGGTGTCCGGCAGGAAGCGGCGGAACGAATTGACGTTCGGCGCGAACATTGGCAGCAGTTCGGGGATGTACTTCTGCAAGCCGCCGACGTGGTGCAGGAACAGCTGGCTCATGGAGCCGTCTTCATTGGAGAAGATGTTGCGCCCGGTCTTGAGGTCGACGACGCTCTGGTGCAGGTGCATCGCGCTGCCCGGCTCGCCGGTCATCGGTTTGGCCATGAAGGTGGCGGCGACGTTGTGCTTGAGCGCCGCCTCGCGCATGGTGCGCTTGAACACCAGGATCTGATCGGCCAGGTGCAGCGCCTCGCCATGACGGAAGTTGATCTCCATCTGCGCAGTGCCTTCCTCGTGGATCAGCGTATCCAGATCCAGTCCCTGCGCCTCGCACCAGTCGTACATGTCCTCGAACAGCGGGTCGAATTCGTTGGCCGCATCGATGGAGAACGACTGCCGGCCGGTCTCCTGACGGCCGGAACGGCCGACCGGCGGCTGGAATGGCAGGTCCGGGTCTTCGCAGCGCTTGGTCAGGTAGAACTCCATCTCCGGCGCGACGATGGGTTGCCAGCCGCGATCGGCGTACATCTTCAGGACGCGCTTCAAGATGTTGCGCGGCGACAGCTCGATGGGATTGCCCATCTTGTCGTAGGTGTCGTGGATCACCTGGGCGGTCGGCTCGATAGCCCAGGGCACGAGGAATACGGCGTTCGGGTCGGGCCGGCAGAACATGTCGATGTCGGCCGGGTCGAGCAGCTCGTAGTAGATGTCATCCTCGACGTAATCGCCGGTCACGGTCTGCAGCAGCACGCTTTCCGGCAGGCGCATGCCTTTCTCACCGAGGAACTTGTTGGTTGGTGAGATCTTGCCGCGGGCGATCCCGGTCAGGTCACTGATCAGGCATTCCACTTCGGTAATCTTGTGTTCTTTCAGCCAGCCGGTGAGCTGGTCGAGCTGGATACTCATGTTGACCTCGGGGTTGCTGGAAAGGGCCGCCTGGGTCGGCCGTCAGCGTTGTCGGGCACGGACCGCGCAGGCTTCGGCGAAGCCCCGGAACAGCGCCAGATAATGCGGATGTTCGTGAACCTGCCACTCCGGGTGCCACTGCACCCCGAGGGCAAAGCTGCGTGCCTGCTCGACGGAAAAGGCCTCGATCAGCCCGTCCGGCGCCAGCGCTTCGATGCGCAAACCGCCACCGAGCCGTTCGACACCCTGACCATGTACTGAGTTGACCTGAATCTGCGCCGGCAGGCCCATTTGCTCGAGCAGGCCGCCTGGCTGCACATGCAATGCGTGGCTGAGACCGTATTGCACCTCCAGCGGGTCATCCTGACGTTCACGGTGATCCTGATAAGGCCCGGCTTCGTGAACCTTCTGGTGCAGGCTGCCGCCAAAGGCCACGTTCATTTCCTGAAAGCCCCGGCAGATGCCGAACACCGGAATGCCCGCCTCGACAGCTGCACGAATCAGCGGCAGGGTCAGGTGGTCGCGCAGGGGATCGTGCGGGGTGCCAGCCTCGCTCGGCGGGCCGCCATAATGATGCGGCTCGACGTTTGACGGCGAGCCGGTGAAGAGCAGGCCGTCGAAGGTTTCCAACAGCGCCGCGGGGTCGATCAGCTCATCCAGTGCCGGGATCACCAGCGGCACACCGGCAATCGCCGCAGCACGCAGGTACTTGTCCCCGGCGATGTGAAAACTGTGGTGTCCGATCTGCTTGGTACAGGCCGAAACGCCGATCAGGGGCTTGCGAGGCATGGGATACTCGTCGTTCGAATGGGGCATACCGGAGAGTAGTCTTGTTCATTTTTATAGACAATAGCCCGAGCATTAGCCCCACGCGCTTTACGTTCAGCGCCTTCGATACGCCCCAAAAAAGGCCCATCGTGGGCACTCATGGGGCGCTGGCGGGCTACTATTGACAGTGAACAGGCTTTTCGATTGACTCCCAGACAAGCATCTGATGATTGAAATTTTTAACAATTAAGGTAATTCATCATGGCCCCGCCGCGTGCCGTTCAGCTCAACGAAGCTAACGCATTTCTCAAGGAACATCCGGAGATCCAGTACGTCGATCTGCTGATCACCGACATGAATGGAGTCGTGCGCGGCAAGCGCATCGAGCGCGCTAGCCTGCACAAGGTCTACGAAAAAGGCATCAACCTCCCCGCTTCGCTGTTCGCCCTCGACATCAACGGCATCACCGTTGAAAGCAGCGGGCTGGGCATGGACATTGGCGACTCCGACCGCACCTGCTTTCCGATCCCCAACACCCTGTGCAAGGAACCCTGGCAGAAGCGCCCCACCGCTCAGTTGCTAATGACCATGCACGAGCGTGATGGCGACCCTTTCTTCGCCGACCCGCGCGAAGTGCTGCGCCAGGTGGTGAGCAAGTTCGACGAACTCGGCCTGACCATCTGCGCCGCGTTCGAACTCGAGTTCTATCTGATCGATCAGGAGAACATCAACGGCCGCCCGCAGCCGCCACGCTCGCCGATCTCCGGCAAGCGCCCGCATTCGACCCAGGTCTACCTGATCGATGATCTCGACGAGTACGTCGACTGCCTGCAGGACATTCTCGAAGGCGCCAAGGAGCAAGGCATTCCGGCTGATGCCATCGTCAAGGAAAGCGCCCCGGCGCAGTTCGAAGTCAACCTTCATCACGTCGCCGATCCGATCAAGGCGTGCGACTACGCAGTGCTGCTCAAGCGACTGATCAAGAACATCGCCTACGACCATGAGATGGACACAACCTTTATGGCCAAACCCTACCCGGGTCAGGCCGGCAACGGGTTGCACGTACATATCTCGCTGCTCGACAAGAATGGCAACAATATATTCGCCACCGACAACCCACTGGAAAGCCAGACACTGCGCCATGCCATCGGCGGTCTGCAGCAGACCATGGCAGCGTCGATGGCCTTCCTCTGCCCCAACGTGAACTCCTATCGTCGTTTCGGTGCGCAGTTCTACGTGCCCAACGCGCCTTGCTGGGGCATGGACAACCGCACCGTGGCGCTGCGCGTACCGACCGACAGCCCGGACGCGGTGCGCATCGAACACCGGGTCGCCGGCGCCGACGCCAACCCCTACCTGCTGCTGGCCGGCATACTCGCCGGGGTGCACCATGGTCTGACCAACAAGATCGAGCCGGACGCGCCCATCGAGGGCAACTCCTACGAGCAGGTCGAGCAGAGCCTGCCGACCAATCTGCGTGATGCCCTGCGTGAGCTGGACGACAGCGAGATCATGGCGCGCTACATCAGCCCCGATTACATCGACATCTTCGTCGCCTGCAAGGAGAGCGAACTGGCCGAGTTCGAGCATTCGATCTCGGACCTCGAGTACAACTGGTATCTGCACACTGTCTAGTCCAACCGCAGCGGGCACGGCGGTTTGCATCCGCCGCCGTGCTGGCTTCAAATAGGCCGATGACCAAACCCAGCCCCGCGCTACCCACTCGCCGTCCGCGCGCCAGCAGCCAGACGCGCATCCGCCAGATTCTTTCCAGCGCCCGCGAACTGCTCGCTGAGCAAGGCGCCGCGACGCTGTCGGTGTACGCGGTGGCAGAGCGCGCCGGCATTCCGCCCTCTTCCGTCTACCACTTCTTCTCCGGCGTACCGGCATTGCTCGCGGCGCTGACCGCGGATGTGCATGCAACGTTCAGGGCCAGTCTCGAGCAGCCCATCGACCACCAGAGCCTGACCAGCTGGCGTGATCTGTCGCGGCTGATCGAACAGCGCATGCTGACGATCTACGAGCAGGACAGCGCTGCCCGCCAATTGATCCTGGTGCAACACGGCCTCGGCGAAGTGACGCAGACCGATCAGCGTCTGGATCTCGAGCTCGGTCAGGCGATGCAGGCCGTATTCGAACGGCATTTCGCCCTGCCGCCGCTGCCGCAGGATATCGACGTGTTCGCCATGGCCCTGGAACTCGGCGACCGCGTCTATGCTCGATCCATACAGTTGTACGGCAGCCTGACGCCGCGCATGGCCGAAGAAGGCCTGCGGGTGTTCGACGCCTACCTCGGTCTGTATCTGCCGCCGTACCTGTCGAAGCGGCAATCGGCAGGGCACTGATCGATAAATATCGATAAACGGTTTATTTATTCATGTCAGCAGGCGTTTATATCACTATCAATCCGGATAACTATCGAATAGATTTGCGCCTTCGATAGCCGCAGCCCTTTCCACCGCAGCCGCGAGGTTTTCATGTCCCGAGTCGTTACCGTTGCCGCCACCCAGATGGCCTGTTCCTGGGATAGCCAGGCCAACATCGCCAATGCCGACAGGCTGGTGCGCGAGGCTGCCGCCAAGGGCGCGCAGATCATCCTCATCCAGGAGCTGTTCGAGACGCCCTACTTCTGCCAGAAGCCGAATGCCGAGTACCTGCAGCTGGCCACGTCGGTCGAGCAAAATCCGGCTATCCAGCATTTCCAGAAGGTTGCCGCCGAGCTGCAGGTGGTGCTGCCGATCAGCTTCTTCGAGCTCGCCGGCCGCGCGCGCTTCAATTCCATCGCCATCATCGATGCCGACGGCAAGCTGCTCGGCGTCTACCGCAAGAGCCACATCCCGGACGGCCCCGGCTACCACGAGAAGTACTACTTCAACCCGGGCGATACCGGCTTCAAGGTGTGGAATACCCGCTACGCGAAGATCGGCGTGGCCATCTGCTGGGACCAATGGTTCCCCGAGACCGCCCGCAGCATGGCGCTGATGGGCGCCGAACTGCTGTTCTACCCGACCGCCATCGGCAGCGAGCCGCATGACCCGAACATCACCTCGCGCGACCACTGGCAACGCGTGCAGCAGGGCCATGCCGGCGCCAACCTGATGCCGCTGATCGCCAGCAACCGCATCGGCCGCGAAGAGCAGGACGGCTACGACATCACTTTCTACGGCTCCTCGTTCATCGCCGACCAGTTCGGCGCCAAGGTCGAGGAAATGGACGAAACCAGCGAAGGCGTGCTGGTGCATCAGTTCGATCTGGATCAGCTCGAGCATATCCGCAGCGCCTGGGGGGTCTTCCGCGATCGCCGGCCGAACCTCTACGGCTCGATCAAGACCCTGGACGGCTCGCAGCCGTCCGAATGAGCTCCCGCTGACGCAAACGGCGGGAGGGGCCTGTGCCCTTCCCGCCTCATGAGAGATACGCCATGACCACCCTCAGCTCCACGCCCCGCCAAGACGGCTACTTCATGCCCGCTGAATGGGCACCGCACAGCCAGACCTGGATGGTCTGGCCACAGCGCCCGGACAACTGGCGAGACAACGGCAGTCCCGCGCAGGCGGCTTTCACTGCGGTCGCCAAGGCCATCGCCCGCTTCGAACCGGTCACCGTCTGCGCCAGCGCCGAGCAGTACCTCGCCGCCCGCGCGGCACTGGATGACCCACGCATCCGCGTGGTGGAAATCAGCACGGACGATGCCTGGGTGCGTGACACCGGGCCGACCTTCGTTGTCGACGACAACGGTGGGCTGCGCGGCGTGGACTGGACGTTCAACGCCTGGGGCGGTGAAGACGGTGGTCTTTATGCCGACTGGCAGCGCGACGACGAAGTGGCGCGCAAGATCCTCGAGATCGAGTACTGCGACCGCTACCGCACCGAGGGCTTCGTGCTCGAGGGCGGCTCGATCCATGTCGACGGCCAAGGCACGCTGATCACCACCGAAGAATGCCTGCTCAATCGCAACCGCAACCCGCAGCTGACCCGCGAGCAGATCGAGACGGTGCTGCGCGAACATCTGGCGGTCGACAGCATCATCTGGCTGCCGCACGGCCTGTTCAATGACGAGACCGACGGCCACGTCGACAACTTCTGCTGCTTCGTGCGCCCGGGTGAAGTGCTGCTGGCCTGGACCGACGATGCGAACGATCCCAACTTCGAGCGCTGCCAGGCAGCCATGACCGTGCTGCAGACCGCCCAGGACGCCAAGGGCCGCGCACTGACCGTGCACAAGATGCCGATTCCCGGCCCGTTGCATGCGTCGGCCGCCGAGTGCGACGGGGTCGTGACGCTGGATGGCAGCCAACTGCGTGATCCGTCGATCCGCCTGGCGGGCAGTTACGTGAACTTCCTCATCGTCAACGGCGGCATCATCGCCCCGGCCTTCGGTGACCCGCTGGACGCCGAAGCCGAGCGCATTCTGGCCGAAGTGTTTCCGCAGCATCAGGTGGTGATGGTGCCCGGCCGCGAGATCCTCCTTGGCGGGGGCAATATTCACTGCATCACCCAGCAGCAACCGGCGCCGCTGTCACGCTGACGCGGCGACCTTGAGCCTGACGGCCAGGCACGAGGGGGTTCGATGAAGTTTCTGGTGAACCTGGATGTCGACGATCTGGAACGGGCTGTCGACTTCTACGGATCAGTGTTCGACCTGCGGGTCGGTCGCCGTCTCGGCACCTTCGCCGTGGAAATGCTCGGCGGCCCGACACCGATCTATCTGTTGCTCAAGAAGGCAGGTAGCGCCGCAACCCCGGAAGGGATCCAGCAGCGCAGCTACGGGCGGCACTGGACGCCGATCCATCTGGATTTCGTCGTCGAGGACATCGAAGCCGTCACCGTCCGGGCGGTCGCCCACGGCGCGCACCTGGAACAGCCGATAACGACTCAGGCCGGGCACAAGCTCGCGCTGATGGCCGATCCGTTCGGCCATGGCTTCTGTTTGCTGCAGTTCACTGGGCAGGGTTATGACGAGCTGACCAGCTGACCAGCTGAGCCGGCAGACAGGGCGAATAACGCCCGGTCCGCTCAGCTGCTCAACCGACGATCACCTGGTTCTTGCCCAGGCGCTTGGCGGTGTACATCGCCGCATCGGCACGGGCGAAAACGCTGCTCAGCTCGGGGTCGCCGGCTTCGAGATAAGTCAGACCCAGGCTGGCGGTGACGCGGAAGCGCTCACCATTTTCAGCGGTAAACACCAGGCGCTCGATTTCACGCTGTAGGCGCTCGGCGATCTGCTCGGCCAGGTCCGGCTGGCAGCCCGGTAGCACAGCGGCGAATTCCTCACCTCCGATGCGCCCGAACAGGTCGCTCTGGCGCAGTACCGACGCACCACAACGAGCGACCTTCTGCAGCACCTGATCGCCCATCTGGTGGCCGTGGGTGTCGTTGATGCGCTTGAAGTCATCGATGTCCAGCAGCAGGAAGGCCAGCGACGAGGCGAACTGCCGGGCCCGGTCGAACTCAGTGCGGGCGCATTCGAAGAAATGCCGGCGGTTGCTGCTCTGGGTCAGTACATCGGTGGTCGCCAGGCGCTGCAACTCACCTTCGAGCTGCTTCTTCTCGGTGATGTCCTCGGCGATGCCGACGATGATCGGGCTCTGCCCGTTTTCACCCGGGCGACCGAGAAAGCACTTGTCGCTCAGCCAGCGCAACTGCCCGTCGCCACGGATGATGCGGTACTCGCGGGTTTCCACCGCCCCCTCATCGAGCACGGCGAGCATGCTCTTCTGCGCATATTCCACATCGTCAGGGTAGATCGCATTGCGCCACTCACCGTAATCGGCCAGCAACAGGGCCGGTGAACGGCCAAAAATACGCTCGTAGGCCGGGCTGACATAAATCATCCGCTGCGCCTGCCAGTCAAAAGCCCAGAGCACCGCATTGACGCCGCCCAGCAGGGTGCTGAACAGCTGCTCGCGCTCGCCCAGACGGGCCGCTTCGGCGCGTGCGTGCATCAGCGCCAGCAACGTTTGCGCGTCGCCACCCGGAGGCATCCTCATACCCGAATCACTCTGATTGCTCGCCAGCCGCATTGCCATTCTTCCTGAAACGACCACCGCGCATGGCGGCAGCACTGCATAGTTTAGAGTGCAGTTCAGAAAGTCGGCGGGCCACAAAGTTCCGGGTCGGCGGGCTCCCGCAGCGCGAGCCGATCGAAGGTCAGGCAGGGACGACGGATGGGCGCAGCGAGTAGGTCCGCAGGTGCTCGGCAAATTCACGCAGCGAGTGGATACCGCTTGCCTCGGCCTCGTGCACCCACTGCTTGATGGCGGCAAGCATGTCGTGGCCGTTTGAGCTGGTCCGGGTCCAGATCTGCTGCAGCGCCAGACGCTTCTCGTAGATCACCTTGAGCGCGTGACTCTGCGCCAGCATGTCGTCGATATGCGCCTGCTGTTCCTGCTGCAGCAGACTCGGCTCGCGCGCCAGCAGACGCTTGGCGCGGCGCAGCTGATGACGTACGGAGGCGTCAGCGCGACCCAGCTCCTGGCGCACCAGCGGCACGATCACCAGCTTGCGGTACTGCGCCATGATCTGGAAACGGTTGTTGAGGATCGCCATGGCGCTGTCCATGTCCAGCTGCTGCTTGCCCTCGATGCGATGGGCGATCGGCGCCGTGCGGTTGACCTTGGCCAGCCCGAGCAGGCTGAACAGGCGAATCCAGGCCCAGCCCATGTCGAACTCCCATTTGCGTACCGACAGCTTGGCCGAGTTCGGGTAGGTGTGATGGTTGTTGTGCAACTCTTCACCGCCGATGAGGATGCCCCAGGGCACCAGGTTGGTCGCCGCGTCACGGCATTCGAAGTTGCGATAGCCGACCGCATGGCCAAGGCCGTTGACCACACCGGCGGCCCAGAACGGAATCCAGATCATCTGCACCGCCCACACCGTCAGGCCGAGCGCACCGAACAGCGCCAGGTCGATCAGCAGCATGAGCACGATGCCGGTATTGGGAAAACGCGAATAGAGGTTGCGCTCGATCCAGTCGTCCGGGCAGTTCTTGCCGTAGATGCGCAGGGTTTCCTCGTTCTTCGCCTCTTCCATGTACAGCTCGGCGCCCTTGCGCACGACCGTGGCCAGGCCCTTGTGCACCGGGCTGTGCGGGTCATCAGGCGTTTCGCATTTGGCGTGGTGCTTGCGGTGGATGGCGGTCCACTCACGGGTGTTCATCGCCGTGGTCAGCCACAGCCAGAAACGGAAGAAGTGTTTGAGCGCCGGATTCAGCTCCAGCGAGCGGTGCGCCGAGTAACGGTGCAGGTAGACCGTGACGCTGACGATGGTGACGTGAGTCAGAAGCAGCGTGGTCGCGATGAGTTGCCAGACCGAAAGGTCGAGTAAACCGGTGTGCCACATAGTAACGGGGTGCCTCATGGGTTAGGCGCGCCGACGACCTCCGCCGATGCTGACCTTGGAGCAGACTAACACTCCGCCACAGGACGGCGAACACGACGGTTGACCGACCGTCGCAAATCTGGTGATTTTTTAACCAGTCTCGGCTGCAATCACTCGCCTGCAGCAAAGCCAGGCGAGGCAGGACGCCTGCTAATGCTCGCTATCAGCAATGCTGGCATAGAGCTATCATTGCACCTTTTCCCTTCATGATGGATGCGGCCGATGTGTACGTCCTCCGCCGAGTATCGCGCAGAGCCTGCTGATCGTTGCGCACCGGCGATGCAGGCCGACTATCGCCGTAGACGGCCGGCCCGCCGATGAGCAACGTCGGCATCACGCCCCACTGGACCTTCGCGATCGGCAGCCTGCTGCTCGTGCTGCTGTTCGGCAGCCTGGCGTTCAATGATCACAGCGCCCGCGACGCCGCCTGGCAGCTGGAGATCCAGACCCATGGCGAGTTGCAGAGCCTGGCGCTGCGCAGTGCGCAGCTCAACCAGCAGCGTCAGGCCGATATGGTGGCCAACGCCCTGGCCGGCAACGCCGAAGTACTGCGCCAGATGCGGCGTATCGATAGTGTGCTGCGCACCGGCGCGACGCTCGACGACGCGCGCGTGGAACTGGCGCGTCAGCGCCTGCATGCAGCCCTGACGCCCGCCTGGAACTCGATGCAGCGCCATCAGGGCATGCTGCTGCAGCTGTTCTGGGGCGACACTGGGCTCGCGCTGCTGCGCATGCAGCAGCCCGAACGTTTCGGCGACGCGCTGGCGGCACGGCGGCCGATGCTGCAAAGAGCATTGCGCGACGGCGTCATGCAAACCGGTATCGAAGTCGATCCGCTCGGCGCCAGCAGCCGTGCAATCGTCCCGCTGTATGCCGAGGATGACCGCAGCGGCGAGCTCATCGGCGCGCTGGAAGTGGGTTACAACGTGCTGCCGGACCTGAACGCCCTGGGCGATCAGCTGGCCGCCGGGCTGGCGCTGATCGTCAACCGCGCCGCCCTGCAAGCAGCGGGGCTGGAGGCGCCGAGCGGCGTTCAGCTGCACGCTGGCAGCGACTGGCAACTCACCAGCCACTCAGCGACGCAAATCCTGCAATGGGCACAGGCTGGCATGCTGCCGGAGCCGGAAAGCGGCATGGCGCTGCGCCTGCTGGTTGCTGGCGACCGCACCTATATGCTCAACCAGAGCCCACTGCCAACCGACCATCAGGCCCAGCCTGCGCCCGCACTGCTGGCGGCGGCGCTGGTGTGGCGCGACATCAGTGCGATGGAGCGCGAGCATCATCAGGCCGAGCGCCGGCTACTGATCAAATGGAGCCTGGCCTGGTTGATTGCCGAAGTGTTGCTGCTGATGCTGGCGATCCTGCTGCAACGTCGGCTCAGCGTGCAACAGCAGCACCAGCTGGCGCAGCAGCAGCAGGCCCGTCGGCGCCAACGTCTGCTCGACCGTGCGCAGAAGATCGCCAGCCTGCTACCCGGCGTGGTGTTCCAGCTCAAGCGCTTTGCCAATGGCCGCTATGCGTTCCTCTACGCCAGCGAAGGCGCCCGCGAACTGTACGGCATCGACCCGCAGCGGCTGCTGGACGACCCCTCGCAGGCATTGCTGCAGGTGCATCCGCAGGACTTGCCGCGGTTGAAGATCGCCCTGTTGCGCCTGGCTGTGTGCCCAGGGACCGGCTCGGTCGAATTCCGCATCCAGCATCCGCAACGGGGCCTGCTCTGGGCCGAAGGGCGTGCGACCGCCGAACGAGGCCCCGACGGGTCGGTGCTTTGGCACGGCTTCGTAACCGAAATCAGCGAGTTGATGGAAGCCACCCGCGCACTGCAGAAGAGCGAGAGCCGCTTCCGCGCCATGGTCAGCAACCTGCCGGGCGTGGTCTACCGCTGCCGCAACGACGGGCGCCGGCGCATGAGCTATCTGAGCGACGGTATCGAACGGCTGACGGGCTATCCGGCAAGCGATTTCGTCGGCGACCGCGTGCGCAGCTTCGCCAGCCTGATCCATCCCGACGACGTGGAGCTGGCCCGACAGCATGCCGAACAGGACACCTTCGAGGGCATCTACCGGCTCACCAATGCCGAAGGCCGAACGGTCTATGTGCGGGAGAAGGCGCGTGTGCTGCACGAACGCGACGATCCGGTCGGCTGGTGTGACGGTTTCATCTGGGACGTCACCGATCAGGCGTTGGCCAAACAAGAGATGCAGGAGCGCGAGCGCTACCTGAGCATGCTGATCGACAACGTGATCGACGCGATCATCATCATCGATGCGCGCGGCATCATCGAAACCTTCAACCACGCCGCCGAGCAGATCTTCGGCTACAGCAGCGAGGATGTGCTGGGTCGCAACCTGTCGATGCTCATGCCCGAGCCCGATCGCTCGGCCCACGACGGCTATCTGGACCATTACGCGCAGCGCGGCACCTCGCACGCGCTGGAACAGAACCGCGACCTGACCGCCCTGCGCCGCAATGGTGAAACCTTCACCATCGAGCTACGCGTTTCGCAGATCAGCCACCATGGCGAGCGTAAGTTCATCGGCCTGGTACGCGACATCACCGAGCGCAAGCGCATAGAGCGGATGAAGAGCGAGCTGGTGTCCATCGTCAGCCATGAACTGCGCACCCCGCTGACGTCTATCTCCGGGGCGCTCGGGCTGATCGTCGGCGGCGCGGCGGGCGAAACGTCGCCGAACATGCAAAAGATGCTCGACATCGCCCACCAGAACAGCCTGCGCCTGGGCCGGCTGGTGGACGACCTGCTGGACATGGACAAGCTGGTCGCAGGGAAGATGGAGCTCAGCCTGCGTGAACACTCACTGCAGCTACAGCTGCAGCTGGCAGCCGATGCCAATCGGGGCTATGCCGCCAAACACGGCGTCCATCTGGAACTGTCGCCCGTGCCGACCGTGCAGCTGACGGCAGACGACGACCGGTTGCAGCAGGTACTGGCCAATCTCATCTCCAATGCGGTCAAATTCTCACCCGCAGGCGGCACGGTGCTGCTGGGCGGCGAACGCCGCGGCGACTGGGTGCGCCTCTGGGTGCGCGACCAGGGCCCTGGCATTGCACCGGAGTTTCATGCGCGGATTTTCCAGAAGTTTTCCCAGGCCGATTCCTCCGACACCCGCCAAAAGGGCGGCACCGGGCTGGGCCTGGCCATCAGCAAGGAGCTGATCGAACACATGCACGGCCGGATCGGCTTCGACTCCGAACCCGGCCATGGCGCCTGCTTCTGGTGCGAACTGCCCCGTGCGCCGGCTGCGGCCGAACTATCCTGATGCTTCCGCTGATGCGGACGCGCACGCAACCCGACCCACGGAGGCACAATGGCCGAACTCCGGCGCATCCTGCACGTTGAAGACGACCCCTCCATCCAGGCGGTGACCAAACTGGCCCTGGAGGCCATCGGCGGTTACGAGGTGCTGTCCTGCTCCTCGGGTGCCCAGGCGCTGGAGGAGGTCGAAGCCTTCGCCCCGGATTTCATCCTGCTCGACGTGATGATGCCCGGCATGGACGGACCGCAGACGCTGCTCAACCTGCGCCAGCGCGTCGACCTGGAGCGGATTCCGGTAACATTCATGACGGCCAAGGTGCAGCCCGGCGAGATCGAACACCTGCGCAAGCTGGGCGCCCGTGATGTGATCATCAAGCCATTCGACCCGATGCAGCTGGCCGAGCAGATTCGCAGCATCTGGCTCGCTGACCGATACTAGTCAGACTCAGTCGACGTCCCGCCGCGATATATCGTCAGGCCCGGGCGAAACTCACCGAATGAAACAAGGCATCGACGATGGAGTTACCGCAAGCAAGTCCGGCGTCGCCACCCTCCATGGCGCCGCTGCGCGAGCTGTCACGCCTGGCAGCGTTGCTGCGCTACGAAATCCTCGATACGCCGGAAGAAGCGGTCTTCGACGACTTCACCGAACTGGCTGCGCATATCTGCGATACGCCCATCGCGCTGATCTCGCTGGTCGACGACCGGCGCCAGTGGTTCAAGAGCCGGGTCGGCCTCGAGGTTAGCGAGACCCCGCGGGAAATCTCCTTCTGCACCCACACCATCCTTGGTGAGGAGATCTTCGAAGTCCCCGACGCCCTGCAAGACCCGCGTTTTCGTCATAACCCGCTGGTGGTCGGCGATCCGCATATCCGCTTCTATGCCGGCACCCCGCTGACTTCGCCGGATGGACATAACCTCGGCACGCTGTGCGTGATCGACCGCAAGCCGCGCCAGCTCAGCGCCGAACAGCGCGACACCCTCGATCGACTCGGCCGCCAGGTAATCCGCCTGTTCGAACAGCACCTGCTGGCGCACCGTTACGCGGAGCAGGCCGCACTGCAACAGGCCATGCTCAACAGCGCTTCCAGCGCGGTGCTGGTGACCCGCCCTGACGGCATCATCACCAGCGTTAACCCGACTGCCGAACGCATGCTCGGCTACAGCGAACAGGACCTGATTGGCCATCCACTGACCTCGGCGCTGTTCCGACCGGAGACACTACACCGGCGCGCCGCACTGCTTTCCAGCGAGCTGCAGAGGCCCATCGAGCCAAATTTTGCCGTGCTGACCGCGCCGCTGCACCGCGGCCGCCGAGAAATGTCCGAATGGCGCCTGCGCCACCAGAACGGCAGCGATGTACCGGTACTACTGGGGGTCACCGCGATTCACGACGAGCAGGAACTGCTGCGCGGTTATCTGATCAACGCCTACGATCTGGCCTATCAGGAGCAGCTGCAGCTGCGCCTGCAGCAGATCGCCGCACAGGTGCCCGGCATGCTCTTCCAGTTCCACTGGCGGGGCAACGGCAGCTCGTGCTTTCCCTACGTCAGCGAAGGGGTCGAGCAGATCTACGGACTGAGCCCGGGACAGTTGGCCGGAAGCTTCGCGCCGATCGTCGGCCGCGTGCATGCGCTCGACCGAAGCGCCCTGCTGTACAGCATTCGCAAAGCTGCCGCCGAGCTCACTCCCTGGCACAGCGAGCACCGCGTCGACCATCCGCGCAAAGGGCTGATCTGGGTCGAGGCGCGCGCCACGCCGCTGCGCCAGTTCGACGGTTCGGTGCTCTGGCACGGGTTCGTCACCGACATCACGGCGCGCAAGGCCGAGCAGCTGGAACTCGACAAGCAGCAAGAAATGAACCGGCGCCTGCTCGAGGCGCTGAGCGAGGCGGTGATCGCCTGTGACGCCGAAGGCAATCTGACTCTGTTCAACGAGAAGGCCAAGCAGTGGCATGGCGCCGATGCCGCGCCGGTCTCGCCGCCCGACTGGGCCAGTCATTACCAGCTGTACCATGCCGACGGCATCACGCCGCTGCAACCCGAAGAAATTCCGCTGCGCCGTGCCCTGCGCGGTGAGCATGTGATCGATCACGAGATGGTCCTGTTAAGTCAGGGCGAGCCGCGCCACGTGCTGTGCAACGCCGATCCGCTGTACACCTCCGATGGCCAGCTTCTGGGCGCCGTCGCCGTGCTGCACGACATCACCGAACGCAAACGCATCGAGCGTCTGCAGCGCGAGTTCATCTCCACCGTCAGCCATGAATTGCGTACGCCGCTGACCTCGATTACCGGCGCGCTGGCGCTGGTTTGCTCCAATGTCATGGGCGAGGTCCCCGCGCCGATGCGCGAACTGCTGGAAATTGCCCAGCAGAACAGCCAGCGGCTGAGTGCGCTGATCGATGACCTGCTGGACATGGACAAGCTGCACGCCGGCAAGATGCGCTTCGACCTGCTTCGCCAGCCGCTGCAACCCCAGCTGGAGCTGGCCCTGCGCAGCAATCGCAGTTACGCCGAACAACATGGCGTGGTGCTGCAGCTGGGCGCCTGCCCGGCAGCAACGGTGAATATCGACGCCATGCGCCTGCAGCAGGTGCTGAGCAATCTGCTGTCCAATGCGGCGAAGTTTTCCCCAGCCGGGGAGCGGGTCGATCTGTCGGCGACCCTGAGTGACGGCTGGGTTCGCGTCAGCGTCCGAGACCGCGGGCCGGGGATCTCCGCCGATTTCTGCGAGCGGGTATTCCAGAAGTTTGCCCAGGCCGACTCGTCCGACAGCCGCCAGCAAGGTGGCACGGGGCTTGGCCTGGCGATCAGCAAGGAGCTGATCGAGCGCATGGGTGGGCGCATCGGATTCGATTCCGAACCCGGCCAAGGCGCCTGCTTCTGGTTCGAGTTGCCCTGTGACGGGCTGGCCAAGGAGAGTCCATAGATGAAACAGCTCAAACGCATTCTGCACGTCGAAGACGTACCCTCGATCCAGGTCGTGACGCGCATCGCGCTGGAGAAGATCGGCGGCTTCGAGGTGCTCAGCTGTCCATCTGGCCAGGCGGCGCTGGACCAGGTGCAGGCCTTCGCCCCGGACCTGATCCTGCTCGACGTGATGCTGCCGCAGATGGACGGCATCGAACTCGTTCGCCAGCTCGGTCAACTGATTGACCTGCAGCAGATACCCGTGGTGTTTCTCACCGGCCACCTGCAGCCCGAGCGGCTGCATGAACTGCGTCAGCTTGGCGTGCGTCAGGTGCTGGGCAAACCGTTCGACCCGCTCCAGCTGGCCGCCCAGCTGCAGAAGGTATGGGAGGCCGAGCATGGATGACCAGGCGCGAATTGCGCTGCAGAAACAGCTGGCCCAGCTGGAACAACAGTTCGGCGAGCGCCTGCAGGGCGACCTGGCAGAGCTCGGCATGCTGGCCGCCGAGCTGCAGCACAACCGCGCGACCGGCCGCCGGCGCCAGCTGATGCTCAGCATCCGCGAGCGCCTGCACCGGCTCGCTGGGGCCGCCGGCACCTTCGGCTTCGCCAAGCTTGGCGAACGCGCCAGACAGCTCGAACAGCGCGCCGACCGCTGGCTGGATTCAGCAAAACCCGGCAGTCGGGCAGCGGAAGCCTTCGCCCGTGCGTTGCAGCAGCTGGCCGGCCAGACGCCCGGCCAGGAGCGCGCCGCGGCGGAGTTGCCCGACCATCACGACGAACCAGCGCCCGGCTGCCGCATCTACCTGCTGGAAGCCGATCCAGCCGCCGCTTCCAACATGGCGTTGACCCTGCGCAACTTCGGCTATCTGGTCAGCCAGTGGCAGGATTTCGCCGCGCTGCAGGATGCCGTGGCAGACGAGCCGCCCGATGCGCTGATCGCCAGTGTGCAGCACGACAGCGAGCTCGAAGCACTCGCCGCGTTGCAGCAGGGCCTCGAGCATCCACTGCCATTGCTGGTCATTCACGAACGCATCGATTTCACCAGCCAGCTGGCCGCGGTACGCGCCGGCGCGCAGGGCTTTTTCACCCGCCCACTGGACATCACGCAACTGGAAAACAGCCTTGAGCGCTGCCTCGACCGCCAGCAGGGCGAGCCTTTCCGGGTGCTTATCGTCGATGACGATGCCGAACTCGCCGCACGCTACAGCCTGGTGCTGCGTAATGCGCAGATGCAGGTGCAGATCCTCACCGAGCCGACCCGCGTGCTGGAGACGATGCACAGCTTCAACCCCGAAGTGCTGTTGCTGGACGTGAACATGCCGGAGTGCTCGGGGCCGGAGCTGGCGCAGATGATCCGCCTGCATGATGAATGGCTGCGAGTGACGATCATCTATCTTTCCGCCGAGACCGATACCCACCGGCAGATGGCGGCGCTGCTCAAGGCCGGCGACGATTTCATCACCAAGCCGATCAGCGACAATGCATTGGTCGCTGCGGTGTATTCACATGCCCAACGCGCCCGCTCACTGAGCACGGCCCTGGCGCGCGACAGCCTGACCGGCCTGCTCAAGCACGCCGACATCAAGGAGCAGCTGGCCCTGGAAGTGCAACGGGCAACGCGCAGCGGCAAGCCGGCCAGCGTGGTGATGCTCGACCTCGACCACTTCAAGCGCGTCAATGACACCTACGGCCATGCCGCTGGCGACAATGTGATCCGCGCCTTGGCCAACCTGCTGCGCCAGCGTCTGCGTCGTATCGACAGCCTCGGTCGCTACGGCGGCGAGGAATTCGTCGCGGTGCTGCCGGAATGCACGGCGCTACAGGCACAGCGCATTTTCGACGAGATCCGCGTGCGCTTTGCTGCGTTGAACTTCAATGGTGGCGACGGTGAGGAGTTCTACGTGACCTTCAGTGCCGGCATCTGCCAGACCGATGGCCACACCGCCTCGGGCGTGCTGCTGGAACTTGCCGATCAGGCGCTGTATGCGGCCAAGCACAAGGGCCGCAATCAGGTGCAGATCGCTGCCGCTGTCAAAGAAGCTCAGCGGGCAAACCGACGCTGACAGTAAAGCCGGCGGCAGCGATGGTTAGGCGCCGCCGCCGACTGTGTATCCGCTACAGCTGAATCCAGGTCGCCTTCAACTCGGTGTACTTGTCGAAGGCATGCAGCGACTTGTCACGGCCGTTGCCGGACTGCTTGAAGCCGCCGAACGGCGCAGTCATGTCGCCGCCGTCGTACTGGTTGACCCACACGCTGCCGGCACGCAACGCCCGCGCGGTGCGGTGCGCCTTGGACAGGTCGGCGGTCCATACGGCCGCGGCCAGGCCGTAGGGCGTGTCATTGGCAATCGCGATCGCTTCCTCGGCGCTGTCGAAGGTGATCACCGACAGCACCGGGCCGAAGATTTCTTCCTGGGCGATCTTCATCGCATTGTCGACGCCATCGAAGATGGTCGGCTCGACATACAGCCCGCCGGTTTCCTCCAGCGTACGCTGGCCGCCGATCAGCACCTGCGCACCCGCTTCACGGCCGGCGTCGATGTAGCCGAGCACGGTGTTAAGTTGCTGGGTATCGACCAGCGCGCCGACGTTGGTCGCCGGGTCCAGCGGGTTGCCCGGCTTCCAGCCCTTGAGCGCCTCGACCACCATCGGCAGGAAGCGCTCCCTGATCGAACGCTCCACCAGCAGCCGCGAGCCGGCGGTGCACACCTCGCCTTGGTTGAAGGCAATGGCGCCGGCCGCGGCCTGCGCTGCCGCCTCAAGGTCGGGCGCATCGGCGAAGACGATGTTCGGGCTCTTGCCGCCCGCCTCCAGCCAGACGCGCTTCATGTTCGATTCGCCGGCATAGATCATCAGCTGCTTGGCGACCCGGGTGGAGCCGGTGAAGACCAAGGTATCGACATCCATGTGCAATGCCAGCGCCTTACCGACGGTATGGCCGTAGCCTGGCAGCACGTTGAGCACGCCGGCCGGAATGCCGGCGTCGATCGCCAGCTGAGCGATGCGGATGGCGGTCAGCGGCGACTTCTCGGATGGCTTGAGCACCACCGAATTGCCGGTGGCCAGCGCCGGGCCGAGCTTCCAGCAGGCCATCATCAGCGGGAAATTCCACGGCACGATGGCCGCCACCACGCCGACCGGCTCGCGGGTGACCAGGCCAAGCTGGTCATGAGGCGTGGCCGCCACCTCGTCGTAGATCTTGTCGATCGCCTCGCCGCTCCAGCGCAGCGCCCGCGCGGCGCCGGGGATGTCGACCGCCAGCGAATCGCCGATCGGCTTGCCCATGTCGAGGGTTTCCAGCAGCGCCAGCTCCTCGCGGTTGGCTTCCAGCAGATCGGCAAAGCGGATCAGCACCGCCTTGCGCTTGGCCGGTGCCAGGCGCGACCAGCTGCCGGCATCGAATGCGGCACGGGCGCTGGCCACGGCGCGGTCGGCGTCGGCCTGCTCGCAGCTGGCGACCTGCGCCAGCACGCGCCCGTCCACCGGGCTGATGCAGTCGAACTGGCTGCCATCCGCCGCGGCGCAATACTCACCCTGGATAAAGGCGCGACCTTCGATGTGCAGGTCACGGGCACGCTGTTGCCAGTCGGCGAGGGTCAGGGTGGGCATGGTGCATCCTCTCTAGTCAGGTCTTCGGGCTGTTGAAAAGGCACCCTAAACCAGCGGCGCGGACCCTATCAATATTTTTTACGAACGGCCGGTCAATCGCCTTGTTTTGTTCGTTTTATTAAACATAGACTCGATCGAAACGCTGCGGCGCCGCTGCAGCATAGTCGCTCGTCGCCGGAGCCCGCCCCATGTCCCAGGATTTCCATCCCAACGTCTCACCCGATCATTTCTGGATGCCCTTCACCGCAAACCGCCAGTTCAAGGCCACGCCGCGCCTGCTGGAGAGCGCCGAGGGCATGTATTACACGGCGAGCGACGGCCACCAGGTACTCGACGGCACGGCCGGTCTGTGGTGCTGCAATGCCGGCCATGGCCGCCGCGAGATCAGCGAGGCGGTGAGCAAGCAGATCGCCAAGATGGACTTCGCCCCAACCTTCCAGATGGGCCACCCGCTGCCCTTCGAGCTGGCCGAGAAACTCGCCGCCATCAGCCCAGAAGGGCTGAACCGGGTGTTCTTCACCAACTCCGGATCGGAATCGGCGGATACCGCGCTGAAGATCGCCCTCGCCTACCAGCGCGCCATCGGCCAGGGCTCGCGTACGCGGCTGATCGGCCGCGAGCTGGCCTACCACGGCGTCGGTTTCGGCGGCATGTCGGTGGGCGGCATGGCCAACAATCGCCGCGCCTTCGGCCCGATGCTGCCGGGTGTCGACCACCTGCCGCACACCCTCGATCTGCAGCGCAACGCCTTCAGCAAGGGCCTGCCGCAGCATGGCGTGGAACGGGCCGACGAACTGGAGCGGCTGGTGACGCTGCACGGCGCGGAGAACATCGCCGCGGTGATCGTCGAGCCGATGTCCGGCTCAGCCGGGGTGATCCTGCCGCCGGTGGGCTATCTGCAGCGGCTGCGCGAGATCACCGCCAAGCACGGCATCCTGCTGATCTTCGATGAGGTCATCACCGGCTTCGGCCGTGTCGGCGAGGCGTTCGCCGCGCAACGCTGGGGCGTGACACCGGACATCCTCACCTGCGCCAAGGGCCTGACCAACGGCGCGATCCCCATGGGCGCGGTGCTGGTCGCCGACCACCTGTTCGATGCGTTCATGAACGGGCCGGAAAGCGTCATCGAGTTCTTCCACGGCTACACCTACTCCGGCCACCCGGTCGCCTGCGCGGCGGCACTGGCGACCCAGCAGATCTATCAGCAGGAAAACCTGTTCCAGAAGGCCATTGACCTGGAGCCCTACTGGCAGGAAGCGTTGTTCAGCCTCAGGGACCTGCCCAACGTGATCGACATCCGCACGGTCGGGCTGGTCGCGGGTATCCAGTTCGCCGCCCATGCCGATGGCGTCGGCAAGCGCGGTTACGAGGTGTTCCGGGAGTGTTTCGAGAAGGGCTTGCTGGTACGCGCCAGCGGCGACACCATTGCGTTGTCGCCGGCGCTGATCGTCGAGAAGGCCGAGATCGACCAGATGATGGAACTGCTCGCCGCCGGCATTCGCAAGGCCGGCTGAACCACTTGGACGCTTTGGCCCGGCCTGGCAGATCAGGCCGGGCGCTGGATCAGAGCGATTCCAGGCAGCCCGCCAGGGTGTCGCCCAAATCTTCGAGCAGCTGTTCGTAACCCTTGGCATCGGTCGGCAGGCCGACACCCAGCACGTCCAGTTCCGCCATCTTCACCGGCAGACCGGCGGTCAGCGTTTCGGCCAGACGCGGGCGCGCCGGCGGTTCGCTGAACACGCAGCTCGGCCCGGCCTGCTGCAGGCGCTCACGCATCGCTGCGACATGCCGCGCCCCCGGCTGCGCCTCACCACCGACGCTGAATACGCCGGCATGGCGCAGGCCGTAGGCCGCCTCGAAGTAGTCGTAGGCCTCGTGGAAGACGAAGAACGGCTTGTTCTGCACCTTGCTGAAGCGCTGCTTGAGACGGCCATCTAGCGCCTCGATGCGCTGAGCGAAAGCGACCGAGTTGGCCTGATAACGCTGGGCATTGGCCGGATCGGCGGCGGCCAGGTCAGCCGCCATGCGCTCGGCGATCACCACGGCATTGGCCGGCAACAGCCACAGGTGCGCATCGAGCGTGCCCGGGCGATGGTCGTGGTCGTGATCGTCGGCATGGGCGGTCTCGCCATGCGCGGCCTCTTCGTGCCCGTGAGCATCATGCTCATGGCCGTGGTGATCGTCGTGATCGTGATGTTCAGCCTCGTCGTGCGCGTGCGCATCACCAAAACGACGCAGGGTCAGCTTCGGCAGTTCCTGCACCGCCACGGTCGTGCCTTCACGAGCGCTCAGTGCGCGCGGCAGAAAGCTCTCCAGATCAGGGCCGATCCAGTAGAACAGCTGCGCATCGCGAATACGCCGTACGTCGGAAGGGCGCAGCGAATAATGGTGCGCCGAAGCGCTGGCCGGCAGCAGGACATCAGGCTCACCAACGCCATCCTGCACCGCTGCGGCGATCAGCTGCAGCGGCTTGATGCTGGTCAGCACATTGACTTCGGCGTGGGCGGACGCGGCGCCAGCAACCAGCGCCGCGAGCAGGGGAAGGCAAAAAAGACGATTCACGGGCGTCACTCGTACGGAGGGAATTGGTACATAATAACGTCTCTACCCCAACACGTCGCCGCTCATGTCCAAGACCCCGCTGGCCTGTACGCCCCACGACCATGACCACTGCGTCAGCCACGCGCTGGCCGAAGCCGACAGCCTCTGCGCGCGCCAGGGCGTGCGCCTGACCGCTCTGCGTAAACGCGTGCTGGAGCTGGTCTGGCAGAGCCACAAGCCGCTCGGCGCCTACGACATTCTCGCCGTACTGAGCGAGCAGGATGGCCGCCGCGCCGCGCCGCCCACCGTCTACCGCGCACTGGATTTCCTGCTGGAAAACGGCCTGGTACACCGCATCGCGTCGCTCAACGCCTTCATCGGCTGCAACCATCCGGAGCATCCTCATCAGGGCCAGTTCCTCATCTGTCGTCACTGCCACACCGCCATCGAACTCGAGCAGCGCACCATCGCCGAGGCCATCGACACGGCGGCGAGCAGCGTGGGCTTCGCGGTCGAGGGGCAGACCGTGGAAGTGGTCGGTCTCTGCTCGAACTGCCGGAAAGCCGCATGAGCGAGGTGCTGCTGCGGCTGGATGACATCCACGTGCGCTTCGCCAACCAGAACGTGCTGGAAGGCGCGCAACTGCAGGTGCATCGTGGCGAGATCGTCACCCTGATCGGCCCCAACGGCGCCGGCAAAACCACCCTGGTGCGCGCCGTGCTCGGCCTGCTGAAACCCGATCGCGGTCAGGTCTGGCGCAAGCCGAAGCTGCGTGTCGGCTACATGCCGCAGAAGCTGCACGTCGACCCTACCCTGCCCTTGTCGGTACTGCGCTTTCTGCGCCTGGTGCCCGGCGTTGATCGCGCCCGCGCCCTGGCGGCACTGGGTGAAGTCGGTGCCGAACACGTTATCGACAGCCCGCTGCAGAAGATCTCCGGTGGCGAAATGCAGCGCGTGCTGCTCGCCCGCGCGCTGCTGCGCGAGCCGGAGCTGCTGGTGCTCGACGAACCGGTGCAGGGCGTCGACGTCGCCGGCCAGGCCGAGCTGTACCGCTTGATCGGCGTGCTGCGCGACCGCTACGGCTGCGGCGTGCTGATGGTTTCCCACGATCTGCACCTGGTGATGAGCGCCACCGATCAGGTGGTCTGCCTCAATCGCCACGTCTGCTGCTCGGGTCACCCAGAACAGGTCAGCAGCGACCCGGCCTTCGTCGAGCTGTTCGGCCAGGACGCGCGCAGTCTGGCGATCTACCACCACCAGCACGACCACAGCCACGACCTGCACGGCAGCGTGGTGATCGGCAAACCCCATGTCCACGGCCCGAACTGCAAGCACTAGACAGAGCCTCCGATGCCCGATTTCCTCCTCAACGCCCTGCTCGCCGGCCTCGCCCTGGCATTGGTCGCCGGCCCGCTCGGCTCTTTCGTCGTCTGGCGGCGCATGGCCTATTTCGGCGACACCCTGTCCCACGCCGCACTGTTCGGCGTCGCCCTCGGGCTGATGCTCGACGTCAACCTGACCCTGGCGGTGACCGTCGGCTGTGTGCTGCTCGCCCTGCTGCTGGTCACCTTGCAGCAGCGCCAGCCGCTGGCTTCGGACACGCTGCTCGGCATCCTTGCGCACAGCACGCTGTCGCTCGGGCTGGTCTCGCTGAGCTTCATGAAGGATGTGCGCGTCGACCTGATGGGCTATCTGTTCGGTGATCTGCTCGCCGTCGGGCCGAGCGATCTGGCCTGGATCATGGGCGGCAGCGCGCTGGTACTGCTGATGCTGATACCGCTGTGGCGGCCGCTGCTGGCGATCACCGTGCACGAGGAACTGGCCAAGGTCGAAGGCCTGCCGGTGGCCGGCATCCGCCTGGCGCTGATGCTGCTGATCGCCGTGGTGATCGCCGTGGCGATGAAGATCGTCGGCGTGCTTTTGATCACCTCGCTGCTGATCATTCCCGCCGCGGCCGCACAGCGCCATGCGCGCACGCCGGAGCAGATGGCGCTGGGCGCGAGCATCCTGGGAATCGTCGCCGTGTGCCTGGGGCTGACGCTGTCCTGGTACGAGGACACTCCGGCCGGCCCGTCCATCGTGGTCAGCGCCGCCGCGCTGTTCCTGCTCAGCTTCGCCTGGCCGAAACGCGACTGATGACCGACCTGAAATACCTGCGCGGCTACCCTGAACCGCTGCTGGTTCAGGTGCGCCAGCTGATCGCCGAGGACCGTCTGGGCGACTACCTGCAGCGGCGTTACCCCGCACGGCACGAAGTGCAGAGTGACAAGGCGCTGTACGGCTACGTGCAGACGCTCAAGCAGGACTATCTGAAAAGCGCGCCGCCGATCGACAAGGTGCTCTACGACAATCGCCTGGACCTGACCCATCGCGCCCTGGGCCTGCATACCGCGGTTTCACGGGTGCAGGGCGGCAAGCTCAAGGCGAAGAAGGAGATTCGCGTCGCCGCACTGTTTCGCGAGGCGGCGCCGGAGTTTCTCAGGATGATCGTGGTGCACGAGCTCGCTCACCTGCGCGAGAGCGAGCACAACCGTGCGTTCTACAAGCTGTGCGAACACATGCTGCCCGGCTATGGACAGATCGAGTTCGACCTGCGGCTGTTTCTGCATTGGCGGGAGCTGCAGGACGGCTGACCAGCCGCCCGGCAGTCCTGGAGCTTGCGTAGGGTGGAAAACTCGCGAAGCGATTTTCCACGCGTCAGTGCCTGGTTTCGCCTCATGCCGGACCTAGCGCCTCATCCGCGTGGATGCTTCGGCCATCCACCCTACGCTGACCCGTTACGCCGGGATCGCCGCCGCCGCGGCCTCACGCGCCCACACCCGATGCTGACCGAGCGCCTGGGCGAAGTTGCCGAATACGCCGTCCACATCGTCGCCTTCCAGCAGACCGCTGTCGGGTTGCAGGCCAAGCGATGCCAGCAGCGGACGCGCTGCACCGAGCATGACGATCGGCTTCAGGTGCTTGTAGGCTTCCAGCACGTAGTGCTTGGCCTCGCCGGACTTGGCCATGGCCGCCGCTGCATCGGCACCGCCGGGGACGAACACCGCGTCGAACATCACCGAGGGCATGCCATCCATCGCGGCATCGACGGGCAGCATCTGGCCATCGGCAGTCTTCACTGGAGCCGGTGACGGCCCGATGATCTTGGCCAGTGCACCCTGCTCGGCCAGCTTGGCCTTGAATGCATCGATCGCTGAACCATCGACGCCGTTGGCCACCAGAATGGCGATCTTGCGCGACTTGATATTGCCCGGGGCGTGGTTCATCAAGCTCAGCGCCGGCGAGTCTTGCGGGGTTGGCGTCTTCGGCGTCACGGTCGGCGCGCTCGGCACCGGCAGGCCGAGGTTCTCGGCGACGCGGCGAGCCAGCTCCAGGTCGATGTTAGCGAGGATCTCGTTGACCTGGCGTTCGCGGATGAACACCCGCTCCACCTTGCCTAGCTCGAAGGTGTAGGCGCCGATGATGTGCTCCTTCTCCGGCGCACTCATGCTGTTCCAGAACAGCGTCGCCTGGGAGAAATGGTCGCCGAAGGATTCGCTGCGGTTGCGAATCTTGTGCCCTTCGACGCGCTCCGGATAACTCTCGAAACCGCCGCCCTGGGCCGCCGGCGGGGTTTCCTTGGGCCAGCCACTGTCGATCGAGTTGGGCTCGTAGTTGGCGCGGCCCTTGTGGATCGTCTGGCGATGGAAAGCATCGCGCTGGTTGTTGTGGAACGGACACAGCGGACGGTTGATCGGGATCTCGTGGAAGTTCGGCCCACCGAGACGCAGCAGCTGGGTGTCGGTGTAGGAGAACAACCGGCCCTGCAGCAGCGGGTCGTTGGTGAAGTCGATGCCCGGCACGATATGGCCGATGTGAAAGGCGGCCTGTTCGGTCTCGGCGAAGAAGTTGTCCGGGTTGCGGTTGAGGATCATCTTGCCGAGCTTCTGCACCGGCACCAGCTCCTCGGGGAGGATCTTGGTCGGGTCGAGCAGGTCGAAGTCGAACTTGTGCTCGTCAGCCTCTTCCACCACCTGCACGCCCAGCTCCCACTCGAAGTAGTCGCCCATCTCGATGGACTCCCACATGTCGCGGCGGTTGAAGTCCGGGTCCTTGCCGGCGATCTTCAGCGTCTCGTCCCAGACCAGCGAGAAGGCGCCGGCCACCGGTTTCCAGTGGAACTTGACGAAGCGGCTGACACCCTCGGCATTGATCAGGCGGAAGGTGTGCACGCCGAAGCCTTCCATCGCCCGGTAGCTGCGCGGCAAGGCGCGGTCGGACATGGTCCAGAGCACCATGTGCGCCGACTCCGGGGTCAGCGAGACGAAGTCCCAGAAGCTGTCGTGGGCCGACTGTGCCTGCGGGATCTCGTTGTGCGGCTCGGGTTTCACCGCATGCACGAAGTCCGGAAACTTGATGGCGTCCTGAATGAAGAACACCGGCATGTTGTTGCCGACCAGGTCGAAGTTGCCCTCGTCGGTGTAGAACTTGGTGGCGAAGCCGCGCACGTCGCGCACGGTGTCCGCCGAACCGCGCGAGCCCTGCACGGTGGAGAAACGCACGAATACCGGCGTTTCCTTGCCTTCGGCGGCGAGGAACGAGGCCTTGGTCAGCCAGCTGTGATCGGCGTAGCTCTGGAACACCCCGTGCGCCGCGGCGCCGCGGGCATGCACGATGCGCTCGGGGATGCGCTCATGGTCGAAGTGGGTGATCTTCTCGCGCATGATGAAATCTTCGAGCAGCGAGGGCCCACGGTCGCCGGCCTTGAGGGTGTTCTGGTTGTCAGCGATCTTCACGCCCTGATTGGTGCGCAGCGCCTCGCCGGTGGCGTCGCTGCGAAACTCTTCCAGCTGATCGAGCTTGGCGTTGTGATTGGCGCGGTCGACGGTATCGGTACCGGCCAGCTCGCTCTGTTTAGGGGTTTTGTCGGTCATGATGGGCCTCCATTAGCGGTGAGCTGAACCGCGAACGATCGGGCCACGTTCTGGACCTGATACGTGATCAATTCACGGCGTACCGGTTAGTGACCCCGCCAGGCGCCGCAAGGTTGCCGTCGGCGACAATTTGCTTTGCCTATTGCCGTCATGCATTTGCTCAATCGCAGCGGCACAGGCAAGCGACCTCGCCGGCAAACGGGTAGAATGCCCGGCTTTCGCCGAATATCCCGGCAACGAACGCCGCACCCACAAGGTTCGCCCGTGATCGAATTCCATCAAGTCCACAAAACCTATCGGACCGGCGGCAGAGATATCCCCGCCCTGCAGCCGACGCAGCTGGAGATCGCCTCCGGTGAAGTTTTCGGCCTGATCGGCCATTCCGGCGCCGGCAAGAGCACGCTGCTGCGCCTGATCAACCGTCTCGAAGAACCCTCCGGCGGACGCATTCTGGTCAACGGCGAAGATGTCACCGCGCTGGATGCCGACGGCCTGCGGCGCTTCCGCCAGCGCGTCGGCATGATCTTCCAGCACTTCAACCTGCTGATGTCCAAGACCGTGGCGGACAACGTCGCCATGCCGCTGCGCCTGGCTGGCATCCGCTCGCGCCGTGAGATCGACGCCCGCGTCGCCGCCCTGCTCGACCGCGTTGGCCTCAAGGAGCACGCACGCAAGTACCCGGCGCAGCTCTCCGGCGGCCAGAAGCAGCGCGTCGGCATCGCCCGGGCACTGGCCACCGAGCCGAGCATCCTGCTCTGCGACGAAGCGACCAGCGCCCTCGACCCGCAGACCACCGCATCCGTGCTGCAACTGCTGGCCGAGATCAACCGCGAGCTGAAGCTGACCATCGTGCTGATCACCCACGAGATGGACGTGATCCGCCGCGTCTGCGACCGCGTAGCGGTAATGGATGCCGGTGCCATCGTCGAACAGGGGCCGGTTACCGAGGTGTTCCTGCATCCCAAGCACCCGACCACCCAGCGCTTCGTGCTGGAAGACGAAGCCATGGACGAGAGCGAACTGCACGACGATTTCGCCCACGTGCCGGGCCGCATCCTGCGCCTGACCTTCCAGGGCGATGCCACCTACAAGCCGCTGCTAGGCACCGTCGCCCGCGAGACCGGGGTCGACTACAGCATCCTGTCCGGGCGCATCGACCGTATCAAGGACACCCCTTACGGCCAGCTCACCCTGGCGCTGATCGGCGGTGACATGGCAGCGGCAATGGCACAACTGCAGGCCGCTGACGTGCACGTGGAGGTATTGCGCTGATGGAAGCCCTTTTCAGCTCCTTGTTAGGCAATGTCGACTGGTACGAGATCTGGCTGGCGACGCTGGACACCCTGCTGATGCTCGGCGGCTCGCTGCTGTTCACCATCCTGCTTGGCCTGCCGCTGGGCGTGCTGCTGTTTCTCTGCGGCCCGCGCCAGCTGTTCGAAAACGCGCCGCTGTATGCCGCGCTGTCGTTCGTGGTCAACGTATTGCGCTCGCTGCCGTTCATCATCCTGCTGATCGTGATGATTCCGTTCACCGTGCTGATCACCGGCACCTCGCTGGGCGTGGCCGGTGCCATCCCGCCGCTGGTGGTAGGCGCCGCGCCATTCTTCGCCCGCCTGGTGGAAACCGCACTGCGCGAAGTGGACCGCGGCATCATCGAGGCGACCCAGGCGATGGGCGCGACGACGCGGCAGATCATCTTCAGCGCATTGCTGCCGGAGGCGCGTCCGGGCATCATCGCCGCCATTACCGTCACCGCCATCACCCTGGTGTCCTACACCGCGATGGCCGGTGTGGTGGGGGCCGGCGGCCTCGGCGACCTGGCCATCCGCTTCGGCTACCAGCGCTTCCAAACCGACGTGATGGTGGTCACCGTTGTCCTGCTGCTGGTGCTGGTGCAGGTGCTGCAAAGCGTCGGCGACAGGCTGGTCACCCATTTTTCGCGTAAATGAACCATCAGCAGGCCGTTGAAAAACGTAGGCGAGGCAGGCAAGACAAGGCAAAAACAGGCGAGGACGCGGAGTTTAGTACTCTAAATGAGCAGTCCGAGCCTGTTTTTAACGCAGTATTGCCAACGCAGCTAGTTTTTCGACGGCTTGCTAGGGCGAGCGAACTTCGCACCCTGATCTACCTACGAAGGAACCGAACGATGAAGAAACTGATTGCCGCCCTGGCCACCGTCGCCGCATTTTCCGCGCAGGCCGCCGAGACCCTGACCGTAGCCGCTACCGCCGTACCGCACGCTGAGCTGCTGGAGTTCGTCAAACCGCAACTGGCCGAGCAGGGCGTAACGCTGAACGTGAAAGTCTTCACCGACTACGTGCAGCCGAACATCCAGGTTGCCGAGAAGCGCCTGGACGCCAATTTCTTCCAGCATCAGCCGTACCTGGATGAGTTCAACAAGGGCAAGGGTACCGATCTGGTCAGCGTGGCCGGCGTGCATATCGAGCCCTTCGGTGCCTACTCGAGCAAGCACAAGTCGCTGGATGCGCTGCCCAATGGCGCCAACGTAGTCATCCCCAACGACGCCACCAACGGCGGCCGCGCCCTGCTGCTGCTGGCCAAGGCCGGCGTGATCAGCCTCAAGGATGGCGCCGGCATCACCGCCACGCCGAAAGACATTGCCGAGAACCCGAAGAACATCAAGGTGCGTGAGCTGGAAGCCGCGACCCTGCCGCGCGTGCTGACCCAGGTCGACCTGGCGCTGATCAACACCAACTATGCGCTGGAAGCCAAGCTGAACCCGACCCAGGACGCCCTGGTGATCGAAGGCAGCGACTCGCCCTACGTGAACATCCTGGTTGCCCGTCCGGACAACAAGGACAGCGACGCCATGCAGAAACTGGCCGCCGCGCTGCACAGCGAAGAAGTGCGCAAGTTCATCGAGGAAAAGTACAAGGGTGCCGTGGTTCCGGCCTTCTGAGCCTGAGCGCGCAACCTGCGTCAGAAACCCCGCCTCGGCGGGGTTTTTCGTTTCCGGGTTCGGCCATCCGGTGGAAAAGGCTGCGCCGTTTTCCACCCTACGAAATCTTGTGCCGACACATCCTGCACGTCGCCCTTACGGCACCAGCACCGCAGCACCCTGAAAGCGCCCATGGCGCAGGTCATCCAGCGCCTGGTTGGCCTGTTCCAGCGGGTAGGCATGGGTCTCGGTATGGATGCCGACCTGGGCGGCGACCGGGAAGAACTCCAGGCCGTCCTGGCGGGTCAGGTTGGCCACCGAGACCAGTTCGCGCTCCTGCCAGAGGATGTCGTAGGGGAAGCTCGGAATATCACTCATGTGGATGCCGGCGCAGACCACCCGGCCGCCCTTGCGCACGGCTCGCAGCGCCGCCGGCACCAGCTCACCGGCCGGTGCATAGATGATCGCCGCATCCAGCGGCACCGGTGGCAGCTCCCCTGAATCCCCGGCCCAAACCGCACCCAGCGAACGGGCGAAGTCCTGCGCGGCCACATCGCCCGGGCGGCTGAAGGCGTAGACATCACGCCCCTGCCAGCGCGCCACCTGCATGACGATATGCGCCGCGGCGCCGAAGCCGTACAGCCCGAGACGCTTGCCGTCGCCGGCCTTGACCAATGAGCGCCAGCCGATCAGCCCGGCGCAGAGCAGCGGCGCCAGTGCCACGGCATCGCCTTGCTCGCCAAGGTCGAAGGCGAAGCGCGCGTCGGCCACCACGTATTCGGCATAGCCGCCGGGCCGGGTGTAACCAGTGAACTGCGGCGCGTCGCAGAGGTTTTCCTCGGCGTGCTGGCAGTAGCTGCAGGTGCCGCAGGTATGCCCGAGCCAGGGAATGCCGACCCGCTGGCCCAGCTCGAAACCGCTGACGCCTTCGCCCAGCGCATCGACGCGGCCAACGATTTCGTGGCCGGGAATTATCGGCAGCGGCGCCGCCGGCAGCTCGCCATCCACCACGTGCAGGTCGGTGCGACAGACGCCGCAGGCCAGCACTCTGACCCGCAGCTCCCCAGGGCCGGGTTGCGGCTCGGGAATGTCACGCAAGTGCAGCGGTTCGCCCGTTATTTCCAGCAACATGGCACGCATCGACGGCTCTCCTTTCGTCTCCGGTCTGCTGCAGGGTAGGCCGATCGGCGAAAAAAGGCTCTAGACTCGAAGCGTCCCATGCCCAGGAGTGCCACCTATGACGCTTTCGCCCTTTCATCTCGCCATTCCCGTCTACGACCTGGCCGCCGCGCGCGCCTTCTATGGCGAGGCGTTCGGCTGCGCCGAGGGCCGCAGCAGCGAGCACTGGGTGGATTTCGATTTCTTCGGTCACCAGCTAGTGATCCACGAAGCACCGAAGATGCCGCATCAGGAAGCAGCCCACAGCAACCCGGTGGATGGCCACGACGTACCGGTGCCACATTTCGGCGTGGTGCTTGGCTGGGAGCAATGGGAGGCGCTGGCCGAGCGGCTGCAGGCGCGGGGCACGCGCTTCGTCATCGAGCCCTACGTGCGCTTCCAGGGCCAGGTCGGCGAACAGGCGACCATGTTCCTGCTCGACCCCTGCGGCAATGCGCTGGAGTTCAAGGCGTTCAAGGACATGAGTCAGCTGTTCGCCAAGTGAGCAGGATCAGCCGCGCTCAGCGATGTGCTGATCCTTGAGCTTCACGTAGTTGCCGGCGGTGTAACTGAAGAAGCTGCGCTCTTTTTCGGTCAGCGGACGGGCCTGCTTTACCGGGCTGCCAACGTAGAGATAGCCGCTTTCCAACGTCTTGCCCGGCGGCACCAGGCTGCCGGCACCGATGATCACTTCGTCCTCGACCACCACGCCGTCCATCACGATCGAACCCATGCCCACCAGAATGCGATTGCCCAAGGTGCAACCGTGCAGCGTGACCTTGTGCCCGACGGTGACTTCGTCGCCGATGGTCAGCGGAAAGCCGCCCGGGTTGTACGGCCCGGCATGGGTGATGTGCAGCACGCTGCCGTCCTGAACACTCGAGCGCGCGCCGATGCGGATGCGGTGCATGTCGCCGCGGATCACCGTCAGCGGCCAAACCGAGCTGTCGGCGCCGATCTCGATATCGCCGATAAGCACCGCGGAGTCGTCGACGAACACGCGCTCGCCCAGTGTCGGAGTGCTGTTTTGGAAGCTGCGTATCGCCACGATAGAAACCTCTTTGGCTGCGGGAAGGGCCGATTGTAATTAAGATGGCCGCCATTGCCGCTGCGGACCAATGCTGAGCAGCATGCCGCCTGCCGTGGTCAGAGTTAACTACCGGCTGCTTGCCCGGCGGCCCGTTTCGTCGCCCGGCGTTGAAAAAGCGCGGCAGCGCGTCCATCTAGGACATCTGCCTGCGCGCTGGCCTGTCCAGCCTCGCTCCAGTGAGCGGCCTGCAATCCTCTTCGTCACAAGGTGTCCCCCGTGAGCGCGAACAATCCCCTGCTGCAAGATTTCGACCTGCCGCCCTACTCCGAGATTCGCCCGGAGCACGTCGAGCCGGCCATCGACACCATCCTCGGTGACAACCGCGTGGCGATCCAGGAACTGCTCAGCCGCCCGGCCGACAGCCTCGACTGGCAGACCCTGGTGGTCGGCCTCGACGAACTGAACGATCGCCTCGCGCGCGCCTGGGGGCCGGTCAGCCACCTCAACTCCGTGTGCAACAGCCCGGAGCTGCGTACCGCCTATGAGGCCTGCCTGCCCAAGCTGTCGGCCTACTACACCGAACTCGGACAGAACCGCGCGCTGTTCGAGGCCTACCAGGCATTGGCCGCGAGCCCCGCGGCGGCTGGCTTCGAGGTGGCGCAGAAGACCATCCTTGAGCATTCGCTGCGTGACTTCCGCCTGTCCGGCATCGACCTGCCGCCGGTCGAGCAGCAACGCTTCGGCGCCATCCAGATGAAGCTTGCCGAGCTGGGCAGCAAGTTCTCCAACCAGCTGCTGGACGCCACCCAGGGCTGGACCCGGCACATCACGGACGAGAGCCTGCTGGCGGGCATCACAGACTCGGCCAAGGCGCAGATGGCCGAGGCAGCCAAGGCGAAGGATCTGGACGGCTGGCTGATCAGCCTGGAATTCCCCAGCTACTACGCGGTGATGACCTACGCCGACAACCGCGACCTGCGCGAGGAGGTCTACGCCGCCTACTGCACCCGCGCCTCGGACCAGGGCCCGAATGCCGGGCAGTTCGACAACGGCCCGGTAATGGCCGAGATCCTCGAGCTGCGCCACGAGCTGGCCGGGCTACTCGGCTACGGCAACTTCGCCGAGCTGTCGCTGGCGACCAAGATGGCCGAATCCACCGAGCAGGTGCTGAGCTTCCTGCGTGACCTGGCGGTGCGCAGCAAGCCGTTCGCCGAGCGCGACCTGGCCGAACTGCGCGCCTTCGCCGCCGAACAGGGACTGGACGACCTGCAGAGCTGGGACCTCGGTTACTACGCCGAGAAACTGCGCCAGCAGCGCTACAGCCTGAACCAGGAAGAACTACGCGCCTACTTCCCGATCGACAAGGTCCTATCCGGGCTGTTCTGCATCGTCCAGCGCCTGTACGGCATCGAGATCCACGAGCTGGAGCAGTTCGACGGCTGGCATCCGGAAGTGCGCCTGTTCGAGATCACCGAGAACGGTCAGCACGTCGGACGCTTCTTCTTCGATCTCTACGCGCGCCCGAACAAGCGCGGTGGCGCCTGGATGGATGGCGCCCGCGACAAGCGCCGCACCGCTGCTGGCACGCTGCAGACGCCGGTAGCCAACCTGGTCTGCAATTTCACCCCGCCGGTGGGTGAACGCCCGGCCCTGCTGACCCACGATGAAGTCACCACGCTGTTCCACGAGTTCGGCCATGGCCTGCATCACCTGCTGACCCAGGTCGAGCACGCCGGCGCCTCGGGCATCAATGGCGTGGCCTGGGACGCGGTGGAACTGCCGAGCCAGTTCATGGAGAACTGGTGCTGGGACCCAGAGGGCCTGGCGCATATCTCCGGTCATTACCAGACCGGCGAGCGCCTGCCGCAGGACAAGCTGGACATGATGCTGGCGGCGAAGAACTTCCAGTCCGGCATGATGATGGCGCGCCAGCTGGAGTTCTCCCTGTTCGACTTCGAACTGCATGCCACCCACGGTGACGGTCGCAGCGTGCTGCAGGTGCTCGAGCACATCCGCGACGAGGTCTCGGTGATGCGCCCGCCGGCCTACAACCGTTTCCCCAACAGCTTTGCGCACATCTTCTCCGGCGGATACGCGGCCGGTTACTACAGCTACAAGTGGGCCGAGGTGCTGTCGTCCGACGCCTTCTCGCGCTTCGAGGAAGAAGGCGTGTTCAACTCCGAGACCGGGCGCGCCTTCCGCGAGGCGATCCTCGCCCGTGGCGGCTCGCAGGAGCCGATGGTACTGTTCGTCGATTTCCGAGGCCGCGAGCCGTCCATCGACGCCCTGCTGCGCCACCTCGGGCTGGTAGCGGAGGCCGCGGCATGAGCAACGAAGTATCCCGAGTCACCACCAAACGCTTCATCGCCGGGGCCGTATGCCCGGCGTGCAGCGGCACGGACTGCATCAAGATGTGGGACGTCGACGGCGTGCCGCATCGCGAGTGCGTGATCTGCGGCTACGCCGATACCCTCAACGCCCAGGGCATCTCGGTACCCATGGAGCTCGGCACGCGGGTCAACAAGGTCCAGCCCAAGCCGGCCGACCCGCAGGTGCAGTCGGTGCAGTTTTTCCCTAATCCGAAGTTGAAGAAGCCGGAATAGCCGCCGTGCTGCACCTGACCTGCGGCGATCTGGCTGGCGACAGCGTGCGTGCGCTGCTGGCCAGGCACGAGCCCGATGTAAAGGTGCGGGTATTGCGCGACGACCTGGCCGTCGGGCCTTTGAGCGACGTGGACAGCGCACCTTGCGCTGCTCGCGCCGCATTCTGGGAACAGGTCTGGCCCGCTGAGGTGACTCCGCGCCCGGCCTTCGCCAACGATCTGGCGGCTGATGCACTCTGGCTAGCCGAGCTACCCAGCCCCGCCCCGGCCGTGACGGTCTGGCACGGCGACAGCGCATCCGAACAACTGCTGCTGGCGCGGATCGCCGCGGCGCTGCATGGCTCCCGCTGCGAGTTGTACGAAGTCCCCTGCGGCACCGGAGACAGCCGCGCCGGACAGCGCAAGGCGGTATCCATGCATTCACCCGACGCGCTCGCGGCGCTCTACCATCCCCAGGCCGTTTCGGCAGCACGCCAGGCCGAACTCGCCGCGGTCTGGCACGAGCAATGTGCCGGCTCGCATGAAATTCGCCGCTGGTATGAGGGTTCGTTTCGGGGCGAAGACTATCGGCTGATCGACGCGGCGCTGGTCGCTGCCAGCCCCGACAAATTCGCTCCGCTGGCGCGTGCAATGGCCGAGGTAATGGGCCATTGCGATGGTTTCTTCGCCACCGATTTCTTTCTCTACTGGCGCGCTCGCGAGCTGGCCGCTGCTGCGCAGCTGGAATTACTGGGCGATCCCGTAGCCGGCTACCGTGACCTGCAGGTACGCCGCCTCGGCTAAAAGCTTGCTGTTCGAGGACTGGGCAGGCCTACGGCCCACTTCGCCGCGAGGGCGCGCCTCCCACAGGTTGTGGTGTGCACATGCTGCTTTGGTGGGAGGCCCGCCCCCGGGGCGATGCTTTTCAGCTTCTGGCTGTTGCGGTCGATATGGCCTCTCAGCCCTCGACCTTCGGCGTCGCCCGTCCCGGCTGCGGTGGCGAAGCAAACAGACGCTTGAGTTTCATCGCCGGCGCTTCGATCAGGTGCCAGGACAGCGCAGCGAGGATCAGCGTCGGCACAAAGGCGATCAGCGTCAGGCCGAGCACGCCGACCTGCGGACCGAAAAGGTAGATGGTCAGCTGTTGGAACGGGAAGGCGTAGATATACAGGCCATAGGAGAAATCGCCGTACTTGCCGAAACGCGAGATCAGCGGCAACGGCGCGTAGGCCAGGTAGAGCACCAGGTACGGCAGCGCGACGAAGTACACCAGCGGGCCGATATCGGTACGGAAGGTCGCCAGCAGCGCGGCGAACAGCAGCGCCGCGATCCAGCCGCGCCAGGGGATGTCGTCGCGATAGAGAAACAGTGCCGAGCCGCTGTAGTAGAGCAGGCCGAGCTTGAAGATGTTCTTGATGAAGTAGGACTCGATTCCCAGCTTGCCCAGCAGCCAGAAATGCCCGACCGCGAGCACGGCGATCGGCAGGAAGATCAGCCGGCGCTTGAGGAAACCGGTCAGCCCGAGAATCATCACGCCGATGTACATCAGCACTTCCAGCGGCAGCGTCCACAGCGAGCCGTTGACCACGTCCGGATAGATATTGCCGGTGAATACGCCGGGCAGTTCGTAGCGCGTCACCAGCAGGATGTTCTGCAGATAGGTCCAGGTGCCGTCGGCGGCCAGATAGCGCGCGAGGTCGAACTGCGTGACCAGTGGCCCGATGACGAAGGCCGAGAGCAATACCGCGACGATCAGCGCCGGAAAGATGCGTAGCGCTCGCTTTATCAGAAAGCTTTTCGGACTGCTGCTGGCCAGCCAGGACGAGGCGATCAGGTAGCCGCTCATGACGAAGAAGATGCCGACGGCGATCGAGCCGCCCTTCTCATAGCCGGTCAGCAGCGTCAGTGGTTCGTCTTCGCGACGGCCGACCAGCGGGTAGCTGTGGGCGAACAGCACCAGAGCAGCGGCGAAGAAGCGCAGGAAATCGAAGTTGTTTTCCCGGGTGTGTAAGGAACCGGTGGGATGCATGGTCTGCTCCTGACTGTCGGCAGTGGCTGGAAGCTGAAGTGCACTGGAGTGCAATGCCGGTACTGCCGGATCGGTCGCCGGAGGCGCCCTGATCATCCTTTTGTTGTTTGCCGGCCGGCTCCAATTCGGGAAGCGCGGAAGCACAGCGCTCGCCCGATCAGCCTCCTTTGTCCGGACCTGTAAGCAAATGTTCCCGAGGCAACCGACGGGCGGTAGCGGTTGCCATCGATCAGTTGGGCTGGCGCGCGGTCGACGAGCCGTTTACTGTATATATAAACAGCATTTGGCCACGACCATGACCCTGCCCATTTCTACACCACGCGGCCGCGGTACGGCGGTGAACCCGGACAACCGCTTCGCGCCCATGCGCAGCGAGGCCTATGACGATGGCTGGGAACAGGACGTGCCGCCGACCCGCGCCACCGAGGTGCGCCGCGAGATCGCCAAATCGGTGCTGACGCGCAACCAATCGCCGGATGTTGGCTTCGATCGCTCGGTAAATCCCTATCGCGGCTGCGAACATGGTTGCATCTACTGTTTCGCACGGCCGACGCACGCGTACTGGGATCTCTCACCCGGCATCGATTTCGAAACGAAACTGATCGCCAAGACCAACCTCGCCGAGCGGCTGGAGGCCGAGCTGAGCAAGCCGGGCTACGTGCCGCAACCGATCGCGCTGGGGGTAAACACCGATGCCTATCAGCCACTCGAGCGCGAGCAGCGGCTGACGCGCCAGGCGCTGGAAGTCCTGCTGCGTTTCAAGCACCCCGTGCACATCATCACCAAGGGTTCGCTGGTGTTGCGCGATCTCGATCTGCTGGTACCGCTGGCCGAGCAGCGGCTGGTGAGCGTGTCGGTCAGCCTCACGACCCTGGACGACGAGCTCAAACGCATCATGGAGCCACGCGCGGCCTCACCGACGGCGCGCCTACGGGTATTGCGCACGCTGCACGAAGCCGGCGTGCCGGTCAGCGTGATGTGTGCGCCGATGATTCCGATGATCAACGACATGGAGCTGGAGCGGATGCTCGAAGCCGCCCGCGAAGCCGGTGCGCGCTCCGCGGGCTACGTGCTGCTGCGCCTGCCGCATGAGGTGGCCGAGCTGTTCGAAGGTTGGCTGCAGGAGCATTTTCCGCAGCGCGCCGCCCATGTCATGAGCCTGGTACGCCAGTCGCGTGGCGGCAAGGATTACGACAGCCGCTTCGGCAGTCGCATGCGCGGTGAAGGCCAGTTCGCCCAGCTGCTGGCCCAGCGTTTTCAGCTGGCCTGCAAGCGGCTGGGTTTCAACCGACGGGATCAGAACTACGGCCTGGATTGCAGCCTTTTCGCGCCGCCTGGTCAGCAGCTGAGCCTGATCTGAGCGGTTGCCCGACGGTAGGGGCCTAGGATGGATGCCGCGTCATCCATCCACCGTGACGCATACTGCCACTCATCGTGCTGGGGCCCGGCCTGGGCTGCGCGCGGGTGCCATCAGACGCGTGGAAAATGCTTCGCAGTTTTCCACCCTACGCGGCGGATCAGTGGATGTAGGTGGAGTCACGTCCGCAGGCAGGAGGGGGCAAACGCGTAGAAAACGCTTCGCGGTTTTTCCCCCTACGCAGCGGATCGGCGGTCGTAGGGTGGATGGCGCTTCACCCATCCACCGCAACGCAGGGATGCATTGCGGTACGGGGTCGATGACGCAGCCCATCGTCCTCGGTCGTCGCGCCCGTCCGCCAGGCGCGCCCGCAAGGAACTATCCCAACCCGCTGTCGCACCAATCCCTGTATTCCTGCACCGGAGGCATCGTGGACTGGATCGATCTGCTGCAATGGCCGGCCATGGTGGTCACGGTGATCGCCGCCTGGCTGATCGGCTCGCTACAACCTGGGCGGCGTTTCGTCGGCTTCTGCTGTTTCCTGCTGAGCAACCTGCTGTGGGTGATCTGGGGCTGGCATGCCGAGGCCTGGGCGCTGATTACGCTGCAGGTCTGCCTGGCGCTGATGAACCTGCGCGGCGTGAAGAAGAACGATGCCCCCGCACAGCCCGAGCCAGACACTCCCCGCGCTTAAATTGCGAGAGTGCGATCGCTGTCTATACTCCGAATCGTAGGCGTACCTGATTGAGTTCCGACTGCGCGTGCAAGCGTCCAGCTCAACCCCGAGCGTTTCGGTGGTCGTGCTGGGCAGAATCGGACTGATCGAAAACGTAGCTGGCATGACGGGAATGGTTTCCCCGGCCAGCCGATTTTCGGCGGTGCGATGGCGGTCGGCGGGATAACAAGAATCATAAGGGGAACCCGCAATGTCTCGACATCCATGCATCTGGATGGGGCTTGGGCTTTGGGCAATATTCGGCCAGGCTCAGGCGGCCTGGGACGTGAACATGCGCTCCGGTGCCACCGACGTCAGTCGGTCGGTGTTCGATCTGCACATGGCGATTTTCTGGATCTGCGTGGTCATCGGCCTGCTGGTGTTCGGCGTGATGATCTATTCGATGATCGCGCACCGCCGCTCCAAGCGTCAGCATTCCGCTCACTTCCATGAGAACACCCGCGTCGAGGTGCTCTGGACGGTCATCCCGCTGCTGATCCTGGTGGGTATGGCGGTCCCGGCGACGCGCACGCTGATCCACATCTACGACTCCAGCGAATCCGACGTCGACGTGCAGATCACCGGCTACCAGTGGAAGTGGCACTACAAGTATCTGGGCGAGGATGTGGAATTCTTCAGCAACCTCACCACGCCGCGCGAACAGATCAACAACCAGGCGCCCAAGGGCGAGCACTACCTGCTGGAAGTCGACGAGCCGCTGGTGATCCCTGTCGGCGCCAAGGTGCGCTTCCTGATCACCGCGGCCGACGTCATCCACTCCTGGTGGGTGCCGGATCTGGCGGTGAAAAAGGACGCCATCCCCGGCTTCATCAACGAATCCTGGACCCGCGTCGAGCAGCCCGGCATCTACCGCGGCCAGTGCACCGAGCTGTGCGGCAAGGACCACGGCTTCATGCCGGTGGTGGTGGAGGTCAAGTCGCAGGAGGACTACGCCACCTGGCTCGCCGAGAAGAAGGCCGAAGCCGCCAAGCTGGCCGAACTGACCAGCAAGGAATGGACGCTGGCAGAGCTCTCCGAGCGCGGCCAGAAGGTCTACCAGACCGCGTGCGCCTCCTGCCACCAGGCCGGCGGCGAAGGCATCCCGCCGATGTTCCCGGCCCTCAAGGGCTCGGCCATCGCCACCGGCGACATCGAGGCGCACATCGACATCGTGGTCAACGGCAAGCCGGGGACCGCCATGGCGGCGTTCGGCAAGCAGCTGTCGGAGGTCGATCTGGCCGCGGTCATCACCTACGAGCGCAACGCCTGGGGCAACAAGACCGACGACATGGTCACGCCGAAAGACGTGCTCGACTTCAAACAGGCCGAAGAAGCCACCCAGTAAGAGGATCAGGTGATGAGTGCAGTGATCGACGACCATGGTCATGTCGGGCATGACCACCACCACGGGCCGGCGAAGGGGCTCTCGCGCTGGCTGCTGACCACCAACCACAAGGACATCGGCTCGATGTATCTGTGGTTCAGCTTCTGCGCGTTCCTGCTCGGCGGCTCGATGGCGATGGTGATCCGCGCCGAACTGTTCCAGCCGGGGCTGCAGATCGTGCAGCCGGAATTCTTCAACCAGATGACCACCATGCACGGCCTGATAATGGTCTTCGGCGCGGTGATGCCGGCCTTCGTCGGCCTGGCCAACTGGATGATCCCGCTGATGATCGGCGCGCCGGACATGGCGCTGCCGCGGATGAACAACTTCAGCTTCTGGCTGCTGCCGGCGGCCTTCGGCCTGCTGGTGAGCACGCTGTTCATGGAAGGCGGCGGACCGAACTTTGGCTGGACCTTCTATGCGCCGCTATCGACGACCTACGCGCCGGAGTCGGTGACCTTCTTCATCTTCGCCATCCACCTGATGGGCATCAGCTCGATCATGGGCGCGATCAACGTGATCGCCACCATCCTCAACCTGCGCGCGCCAGGCATGACGCTGATGAAGATGCCGCTGTTCGTCTGGACCTGGCTGATCACCGCCTTCCTCCTGATCGCGGTGATGCCGGTGCTGGCGGGCGTGGTGACCATGATGCTGATGGACATCCATTTCGGCACCAGCTTCTTCAGCGCCGCCGGCGGTGGCGACCCGGTGCTGTTCCAGCACGTGTTCTGGTTCTTCGGCCACCCCGAGGTGTACATCATGATCCTGCCGGCGTTCGGCGCGGTCAGCTCGATCATCCCGGCGTTCAGCCGCAAGCCGCTGTTCGGCTACACCTCGATGGTCTACGCCACCGGCGCCATCGCCTTCCTCTCCTTCATCGTCTGGGCACACCACATGTTCACCGTCGGCATTCCGCTGACCGGCGAGCTGTTCTTCATGTACGCGACCATGCTGATCGCCGTGCCCACCGGGGTGAAGGTGTTCAACTGGGTGTCGACCATGTGGCGCGGCTCGCTGACCTTCGAGGCGCCGATGCTGTTCGCCGTGGCCTTCGTCATCCTCTTCACCATCGGCGGCTTCTCCGGGCTGATGCTGGCCATTGCCCCGGCGGACTTCCAGTACCACGACACCTACTTCGTGGTGGCGCACTTCCACTACGTGCTGGTGCCGGGGGCGATCTTCGGCATCTTCGCCTCGGCCTACTACTGGCTGCCGAAGTGGACCGGGCACATGTACGACGAAACCCTGGCCAAGCTGCATTTCTGGATGAGTTTTGTCGGTATGAACCTGGCGTTCTTCCCGATGCACTTCGTCGGCCTGGCCGGCATGCCGCGGCGCATCCCTGACTACAACATGATGTTCGCCAACTTCAACATGGTCTCCAGCGTCGGCGCCTTCATGTTCGGCGCCACGCAGCTGCTGTTCCTGTTCATCGTCATCAAATGCATCCGCGGTGGCGTGCCGGCACCGGCCAAACCCTGGGACGGCGCCGAGGGCCTGGAATGGAGCGTGCCGTCGCCGGCGCCCTACCACACCTTCCAGACGCCGCCGGACATGAGCGATGTGCACGAACACCGCAAGGGCACCGGCGGGGAGCTGACGCCGTGAGCAGGCAACACGGGCTCGCTGGCGGGCCCGGCCGGGCTTGCCAGGTCGACCACCATCAAACGGGGAGACTGCCATGAACGAGTCCCTGTCCACTCGCCGCCTGGTCCGCCGCCTCGTATTCGTCGTGATCGCCATGTTCGGCTTTGGCTTCCTGCTGGTACCGATCTACGACGTCATGTGCCAGGCCTTCGGCATCAACGGCAAGACCGCTGGCGCCTACACTGGCGTGCAGAGCGCCGACGAGGCGCGCGCGGTGCGGGTGCAGTTCCTCGCCACCAACGCCGCCGATATGCAATGGCAGTTCGGCCCGCAGGCTGACCAGATCAGCGTGCACCCGGGCGCCAGCCAGGAGATCCGCTTCGTCGCCTACAACCCCACCGACAAGCCGATGACCGCCCAGGCGATTCCCAGCGTCTCGCCGTCGCGGGCCGCCGCCTACTTTCACAAGACCGAGTGCTTCTGCTTCACCCAGCAGGTGTTGCAGCCGGGCGAGCGCATCGAGATGCCGGTGCGGTTCATCGTCGATCGCGACCTGCCCGCCGACGTGCACAACCTGACCCTCGCCTACACGCTGTTCGACATAACGTCCCGCCAGCCGCCAGTGGCCGCCAACGCCACATCGGCCCCGGCCAAGGAGAGTCTGCAATGAGCCAACAGACCACCCACGAGCAGTACTACGTCCCTGATCAAAGCAAATGGCCGATCATCGCCACCATCGCCCTGCTGGTCACCTTCTATGGCCTGGGCAGCTGGTTCAACGACCTCAAGGCCGCACGTGATTCGTCCAACGGACCGCTGATCTTCTTCGTCGGCGCGCTGCTGATCGCCTACATGATGTTCGGCTGGTTCGGTGCCGTGGTGAAGGAAAGCCGCGCCGGGCTGTACAGCGCACAGATGGACCGCTCGTTCCGCTGGGGCATGAGCTGGTTCATTTTCTCGGAGGTGATGTTCTTTCTCGCCTTCTTCGGCGCGCTGTTCTACATCCGCTACTGGGCTGGCCCCTGGCTCGCCGGCGAAGGCGACAAGGGCATCAGCAACATGCTCTGGCCCAACTTCGAATACACCTGGCCACTGCTCAACACCCCAGATCCCAAGCTCTATCCGGCACCGGAAGGCACCATCAGCGCCTGGGGCCTGCCGCTGATCAACACCATCCTGCTGGTCAGCTCCAGCTTCACCCTGACCTGGGCGCACCACGCGCTGCGCAAGAACAATCGCCAGCACCTGAAGATCGGCCTGGCGCTGACCGTGCTGCTCGGCGCCGCGTTCCTGGTCCTGCAGATCGAAGAATACGTACATGCCTACACCGAACTCGGGCTGACTCTGGGCTCGGGCATCTACGGCGCGACCTTTTTCATGCTAACGGGCTTTCACGGCGCCCACGTGACCATGGGCGCGATCATCCTCACGGTGATGCTGGTGCGCATCCTGCGCGGGCACTTCAGCCCGGAGCAGCACTTCGGTTTCGAGGCGGCGGCCTGGTACTGGCACTTCGTCGACGTGGTGTGGATCGCGCTGTTCGTCTTCGTCTATGTGATCTAGCGAATCAGAAACCGAAGGCGGGGCGCAGCTGCCCCGTATAGAAACCCCAGCCGATCAGCGCAACGGTCAGCGCGCTGAGGGTGACGCGAATGAACAGGGCCGTGATCACGCGGGAGGTACGGCCCTCATCCCTGACGAGGAAGAACAACCCACTGAACAGACTGACCAGCGTGGCCACTAACAACAGAACGATCGCCGCCTTGAGCATGAGCGATTCCACGACAGGGGTATTGGGGGTGGAGTATAGCCAGCCGTATCGACACATCAGGCTGCCGGGCATGAGCGGCTTCAGGCCGGGGCTGCTGCCTACCCTGCTGGTGCTGGCCATGCTGCCGGTACTGGTCTGGCTGGGCTTCTGGCAGCTGGAGCGCGGCGAACAGAAGCGCGAACTGCTGGAGCGCCAGGAAGCTCGTCAGCAGGCCGCACCGCTGGCGCCGCACGAGATCGAACGGCTCAACGATCCGGCCTTCGCCCGCGTCCATCTGCAGGGTCGCTTCGATGCCGAACACAGCTTTCTGCTCGACAGCCGCACCCGCGACGGCCAGGTCGGCGTCGAGCTGCTGCAACCCTTCCATGACGAACTCAGCGGCCGCTGGGTGATGGTCAACCGCGGCTGGATTCCCTGGCCGGACCGCCGCGTGCCGCCGGCCTTCGACACGCCGACGCAGCCGTTGAAGCTCGCCGCCTGGGTCTACGTGCCGCCGGGCAAGCCATTCGTCTTCAGCCATCGCACGGCCGAGGGCTGGCCCCGGTTGATCAACCATGTGGACATCGAGGCGATGTGGCAGCAGGCCGGTCGCGAAGGCTTGATCCATGAATTGCGCCTGGAACCCGGCCCAAGCGCCTACCGCGCCGACTGGGCCATCACCAGCATGAGCCCATCACAGCACCTGGGCTATGCCGTGCAGTGGTTCGCCCTGGCGGCGGCGCTGCTGGCGCTGTTCATCTATTTCGGTGTGCATCAGGCACGGGGGAAGCGCAGTGAGCACGATGAATCCAACCCTCTCCAGCGGTGAAGGGAAACGCGGCCGCGGTCGGCTGCAACTGCTGCTGATCATCGGCGTGGTGCTGGGGCCGATGCTGCTGGCCTCGGCCATGTACCGTTTCGGCTTCTGGGTGCCGGAAAGCCGCAGCTATGACGGCGTGCTGATCGCCAACGGCCAGGACCGCGCGGCCATCGGCGTCACTGCAGTCAATGCCGACCAGCGCTGGGAGCTGCTGGTCACCGCGCCGCAGGGTTGCGAGACCCAATGCCAGCAACTGGTCTACCTGGCCCGGCAGATCAATATCGGCCTGGCCCGCGAAGCGGCCCGCGCCAGCCACGCCCTGGCCAGCGCGACGGCGCTGGACGAGGCCTACGAACAGCGTCTGCGTCGCGAATACCCGCAGCTGCAACGCCATGCGTTGGACGCCGCCGTCTATGCCCGCAACCCCGAGGCACCAGCCGCGCCCCAGCTGTGGATCGTCGACCCCCACGGCAATCTGGTGCTGCGCTACGACGTCGGCGCCGACGGCAAGGCGATTCTCGACGACCTGAAATACCTGCTGAAGATCTCGCAGATCGGCTGACGCACTCTGCCGTTTCGCTGCGGTCCCAAACTGGCCGCCCAAGGAGAAACCGATGGCCAAACCCGGATACCGCCTCGCCCTGATCGCCACGCTGCTGGCGGTGGTGGTCGTGCTGCTCGGCGCCTATACGCGGTTGACCCACGCCGGCCTCGGCTGCCCGGACTGGCCCGGCTGCTATGGTTTTCTCGCCGTGCCGATGAGTGAGCACAAGCAGAACATCGCCGCGCTGCGCTTTCCCGATGCACCGCTGGAGGTGGCCAAGGGCTGGAACGAGATGGTTCATCGCTATTTCGCCGGTGCGCTGGGCCTGGTGATTCTCGCCATGGCGGTGCAGGCCGTCCGCCGCCGGGCCGAACTCGGCCAACCTGTGAAATTGCCGCTGCTGCTGCTCGCGGTTGTCATCGCCCAGGCCATCTTCGGCATGTGGACGGTGACCCTGCAGCTCTGGCCGCAGGTGGTCACCGCGCACCTGCTAGGCGGTTTCACCACACTCAGCCTGCTGTTCCTGCTGTGCCTGAGGCTGTCCGGCGCATTTGCTCCGTTGCCAGCCATCGACAGTCGCCTGCCCAGATTCGCCGGCTTCGCCCTGCTCGCGGTGATCGCCCAGATCGCCCTCGGTGGCTGGGTCAGCAGCAACTATGCAGCGGTGGCGTGCACCGATTTTCCCACCTGCCACGGCGAATGGTGGCCGCAGATGGACTTCGCCAACGCTTTCAACCTGACCCATCACGACATCGGGCCGAACTACCTCGGCGGCCTGCTCTACGGCGAGGCACGCACCGCCATCCACCTTACCCACCGGATCGGCGCGCTGTGCGTGACGCTGGTGTTGCTCTTGCTCGCTGCCATGCTCTGGCGCCGCGGCCTCGGCCGGCTGGCCGGGTTGCTCGTTGCCGCGCTGGCGCTGCAGGTCGGTCTCGGTATCAGCAATGTACTGCTCAATCTGCCGCTGGCGGTCGCAGTGGCGCACAACGGCGGCGGTGCAGCGCTGCTGCTGGTGCTGGTACTGGTCAATTACCGGCTGCGCCAGCCCGCGCATGCGGCTCGGCAGACCAAGGCGGCGACGATTTCGAACACGACGGGGCAGCTCAATCTGCCCCGCGCATGACCACAAGGAGAACCCCCATGGCGACTCTACTCAGCGAACGCAGCGCCCAGGCCAGCTGGCGCGACTACCTGGAGCTGACCAAGCCGAAGGTGGTGCTGCTGATGCTCATCACCTCGCTGGTGGGCATGTTCCTCGCCACCCGCGCCGGCGTGCCCTGGACGGTGCTGCTGTTCGGCAACCTCGGCATCGCCCTGTGCGCCGGCGGCGCGGCGGCAGTGAACCATGTGGTGGACCGGCAGATCGATTCGGTGATGGCTCGCACCCACAAGCGACCCCTGGCCGAAGGCCGGGTCTCGCCGGCGGCGGCACTGACCTTCGCCTTCGTCCTCGGCGTCAGCGGGCTGGCCCTGCTGCTGACCTTCACCAACGCCCTCGCCGCCTGGCTGACGCTGGCCTCGTTGATCGGTTACGCGGTGATCTATACCGGCTTTCTCAAGCGCGCCACGCCGCAGAACATCGTCATCGGCGGCCTGGCCGGCGCCGCACCGCCGCTGCTCGGCTGGGTTGCGGTGACAGGCCAGGTCACCGCCGAGCCGCTGCTGCTGGTGCTGATCATCTTCGCCTGGACGCCGCCGCACTTCTGGGCCCTGGCCATCCATCGCAAGGACGAGTACGCCAAGGTCAACGTACCGATGCTGCCGGTCACCCACGGCGTGCACTACACCAAGGTGCACATCCTGCTGTACACGGTGATGCTGCTGGCGGTCAGCTTCATGCCGTTCGCCATTCACATGAGCGGCCCGTTGTACCTCGCCGCCGCGTCAGTTCTGGGCGCGCGCTTCCTCTACTGGGCCATCGCGCTGTACCGCGACAGCCGGCCACATGCGGCAATCAAGACCTTCAAATTCAGCATCTGGTACCTGTTCGCGCTGTTCATCGCGCTGCTGGTTGATCATTATCTGCTGCTCGATTTCTAAGCAGCAGCCTTAAGGACGCCCATGACCCGCATCCAGAAAACCGTCTTCATCCTCGTTGCGCTGATCGCGCTGGTCGTCGGGCTGACGGTTTCCAAGGTGCTCAACAGCCAGCGCCAGCTTGACCCCACCCAATTGCTGGATGCCGGCATCGTCCTGCTGCCGCAGAGCCGCACGGTGCCTGCACTGAGCCTGACCAATCAGGATGGCGAAACGGTGAAGCTGGATGAACTCCAAGGGCAGTGGACGCTGCTGTTCTTCGGCTACACCTTCTGCCCGGACATCTGCCCGACTACCCTGGCCGAGCTGCGCCAGCTCAACGGCATGCTGCCGGACGCGGTACGCGGCGAGTTGCGCACCATCCTGGTCAGTGTCGACCCCAACCGCGACACGCCCGCGCAGCTCAAGGAATACCTCGGCTATTTCAACGCCGGCTTCCAGGGGCTGACCGGCCCGCTGGACGATATCCAGTCCCTGGCCAATGGGGTTGGCATTCCCTTCATCCCCGGCGACACCAGCAAGGAGAATTACACCGTCGACCACAGCGGCAATCTGGTCCTGATCGGCCCGGACGGCCGTCAGCGGGGCTTTATCCGCGCACCGCTGCGGGTACAGAAGCTTGCCGAGCAGTTGCCGGAGCTGATCAGCCGGGCACCCTAGTCCGGGGGTAGTGGTCGTTACCGAAGCCGACTGCAGGCCGCTCAGCAGCACCCGATCGGCGCCGACAGCGACAGCTTCGCCCCGGGGTCAGGCCTGCCACGAACAACGGACCGTGCACACTGAGCCGTGTAAGCCCAGTACTGCAATCGCCAGGCCCAAGCCCAAGCATGCCGATCAGAATCTGCACCGGCAGCCCTACATGCCCGGCTTCCACACCTAACCAGTGGGAGGCGCGCCCTCGCGGCGAATGCAGGCCACAGGCCTGCCGTCACCACAGCTCATACAGCCTCTCAGCCCGCCTCTGCCACCGCGCCGCGTCTCGCCGCGGTCTGCCGCCGCGCCGAAAGCTTGCGCCACCAGATCACCACCCCAGTGACTGACAGTACTGCAATCGCCACACCCAACACTGCAATCAGGATGCGCCCCGGCAGGCCGAGAATGCGCCCGCCGTGGATCGCCGGTTGCAGCAGGTGGAACTGCTGCCCCAGCGTGCCCTGCCCAGGAATCTCCTGGCCGAGCAGGCGCCCGTCGGTGCCGTGGAAGAACAGCCAGGCATTGCCCTGATTGCTGTCGTGCTCGCCGAAACCGGCGCCATAGAAGTTGTACTCGAAGCTGTAGTACAGCTCGGTGATCGCTTCGGTCAGGCCGAGCTCGGCGGCGTGCTGCATGGCGTAGTCGTACGCCTGATGGAAGTCATAGGCGGTCGTGCCCAACTGCTCGGCCGGCATCCGCCCGCGGGCCTCGTAGACGCTCGGCTCAACGGGGGAGAACAGTGAGACCACCGGCTTGAACACCTGCTCCGGCAGGTTCATCGCCACGCTGCTGACCGCCACTGGCGTGAGCAGCAGCCACAGCCACAGGCCGCCGGCGCGGTGCACGTCATGGTTCATGCGCTGACGCTTGATCTTCCAGGCCGTCCACCACTTGGAAAAGAACGGCCGGCCGCGAGGGAAGGTCAGCACCAGCGAGACGAAGCAATCGATTACCCAGGCGATCGCCACGATTCCCATCAACCACAGCCCCCAGTTGCCCGGCAGCGACAGGTTGTAGTGGAACTCGAGAATGAAGGGCACGAAGTTCTTGCGCGAGAAGCAGCACTCGCCCCAATAGCGCGTACCCACCGGCTCGCCGGTCACCGCATCGAGGTAATGCACCACGGGTCGTTCGTCATAGGGCTTGCCGGTCGCCGGATCGTTGCGCGGCACCAGCGCCATCAGCGCGGCGTGGCCGGGTTCGCTGGGGAACTCCATGTACCAGACCTGCATGCGCGGGTTGGCCTGCTCGACCCGCTCCACCAGTGTCCCCGGCGCCAGCACCGGCCCCTCGCTGGTGGTGTGGTAGAACTCGGGGTTGAGCCATTCGTCCAGTTCGTGGTGGAAGGCCAGGATGCTGCCGGTGATACCAGCAAGGAACAGGAAGATCGCCGTGGCCAGGCCGATGTAGCGGTGCACAAGCACAAGAATCGAACGCATCGTCGGTTGTCCGTCTTTCAGAAAGCACAAAGCCGCCGGCCTTTGGGGACCGGCGGCAGCTCAGCGTTGATCAGAAGTCGTAGGTCACGGTAGCCATGACATTGCGCGCCTCGCCGTAGTAGCACTGGCTCAGGCTGTTGCACGCGGCGACATACTTCTCGTCGGTGAGGTTGTTCAGGTTCAGGCGCACGCCAACCCCCTGCAGCCACACGCGGGAAAGGTCGTAGCCAACCATGGCGTCGTACAACGTGTAGGACGGGATGCGCAGGGTATTCTCCGCGTCCGCCCAGCTCTTGCCGAAGTAGCGCGCACCACCACCCACCTGCAGACCGGCCAGCGGTCCATGATCGAAGGTGTAGTCGGTCCACAACGAAGCCATGTTGCGCGCCACCGCGTTAGGCGTGTTGCCGCGGTTGTTGACGCCAGCAGCACCGGTGAAATCCTTGGAGTACTCGACGTCCATGTAGGTGTAGCTGGCGATCAGGTTGACCTGCTCGATGGGCCGCAGGCGCGCTTCGACTTCCACACCCTTGGAGGTAAGCTCGCCGACCGCACGGTAGAAGTTCTCGTTGGAATCCTTGTTCGCCAGGTTGGATTGCTTCAGGTCGAAGTAGGAGATGGTGTAGAGATCGTCGGTGCCCAACGGCTGATACTTCACACCCACTTCGTATTGCTCGCCCTCGGTAGGATCGAGCAAGGTAATGTCGAAGCCGCCGCTGCCGTTGGCGTTGTAGGCCGCAGTGGCATTGGGGTTGAACGACTCCGAATAGCTGGCGTAGGGCGACAGGCCGTTGTCGAAGGCGTAGAGCACGCCGACACGACCGGTGAACTGCTCGAGTTTCGCGCTATCGGACTGATCGCCGTAGCTCGCGTCATTGGTATGGTCGAAGGACACATCCACCCAGTCCTGGCGAACCCCCAGGGAGAAGCGCCAGTTGTCCAAGCTGATCAGATCCTGCACGTAAAGACCGGTCTGCTCCAGCTCGCGCGTTTCGTCGTACTGGTGGTAGAACACTGGACTGCCGGCACCGACCGCACCGGTGTAAGGGTTGATCGAGGGCAGGCCATAGGCGGCGTCATAGACGACCTTCGCCTTGCGCCGCTGGTAATCGAGGCCTGTTACGACGGTGTGGCTAAGCGCACCGGTATCGAAAAGAAACTGCAGCTGGTTATCGATTGTCCAGGCGTGCAGTGCCTCGTCCGCACCAGTGTAGTAGCGCACCAGGTCATCGGAGCCGGGCGCTACATAGCCGTACTGGTAAACCTGTCCCGATTCAACAGTCGAGTCGAGATACTGGAAGTTCTGCCGTGCAGAAACGACGTCATTGAAGCGATGCTCCAGCTGATAGCCAACCATCTGCTGGTCGCGCTCGAACTTCTCGTAGTCCTTGTCACCTTCGAAGAAGCTGCGAGAGATGCGCTGGCCATTTCGTGAGGTGACCGTGCCGTCGGCCGGCAAGCCACCGTGGTAGCCGCTCTCCGGATCGCGCTGCAGCATCGCCAGCAGGGTCAGGCGGGTGTCGTCGGTAAAATCGATGCTTACCGACGGCATCACTGCATAGCGCTGCTCCTCGATGCCATCGACCTGGGTATCGGCATCCTTGGCCACGCCCACCAATCGATAGCTGATGCGTTCGTCATCAAGCGGGCCGGTGAAGTCGAAGGCGGCCTGCTTGTAGTCATGGCTGCCGTAGGAGAACTGCAGCTGACGGCTGGCTTCCTTCTGCGGCTTCTTGCTGGTCATCGCCACCAGGCCGCCGGGCAGGCTGCGGCCATAGAGTACCGAGGATGGTCCCTTGAGGATGTCGATGCGCTCGATGAAGTACGGGTCTACCTGCAGACTGCTGTAGGTGCCGCTGTCGCCCAAAAGCTTCTGACCGTCGAGGTAGAGGTTGTCCACCGAGCCATCGGTGATGCCGCGCATGGCGACATAGTCGTAGCGAGTGGTGGCGCCATAGGGCGTGCTCATCAGGCCCGGCGTGTAGCGCACTGCCTGGGCGATGGAGCGCGAGCCCTGATCCTCGATCTGCTGGCGGGTGACCACCGAGACGGTCTGCGAGGTCTCTACCAGCGGCATACTGGTCTTGGTCGCCACGCTGCTATGGGTCGCGTTGTAGCCTTCCATCGAACCCAGTGCGTTACCGAGGGCGAAGCCTTCGACGGTCATCGGTTGCAGCTCGACGGCATCGCTCTGTGCAGTGCGGCGGGCCAGCGAGTAGTTGCCCTGGCCGTCACGTACGGCCTGCAGGCCGCTGCCCTGCAGCAGCGCGGCGAAACCGTCGTCGACGCCGTACTGGCCTTGCAGCCCGTCCGTTTCGAGGCCCTGCAGCAGGCTGCCGTCCACCGACAGCAATACCCCGGCCTCGCCGGCAAACCGGCTGAGTGCGCTGGACAGCGGGCCAGCAGGGATGTCGTAGCTGCGCACCGCCTGTTGGGTCGCAGCCTGTGCCAGGGCGATGCCGGGCACGACGCTGGCCATCGGCAGGCAGAGCAGCGCGGCACGAATGCCGAGTGCCAGGGCACGAGAGCGATTGGGAATGAACGGCAAGGCGGTCGAGCGCATGGGTATTCCTGTTCGAATGATGGATTTAGCCCTATGCCCAACCAGATTCGAGAAAGGGAACTGCGGATGAGAATATTTTTTATTCGCGTCCGTATCACATCATGCGTCGGCTCGTTTTGCTGCGGGTTCAAGGCTGACCCACCAGGCCATGCGCCGCTCGATGCGCACCGGCAGGGTCGCCGCCAGCGCTTCCAGAACGCGTTCGGTATCGCCCAGGGGAAAGGCCCCGACTACCCGCAGGTCGGCAATTCGCGGATCACAGCCGAGGTAACCGTGGCGATAACGCGACAGCTCGGCAAGAAAGTCCTCCAGCCGCTGATTGTCGGCGAGCAAGACGCCAGTGGCCCAGGCCTGGTGCTCGGCACGGGCAGCCACCAGCGGCGCAACATGACGGCGGTCGAATTCGGCCTGCTGCCCTGCGCCAACGCTGGTGATGGCGAAACCATCTAGCTGGATATCCACCACACCGGTGAATACGCTCAGACGCGTCCGGCCATCCTCCTGGCGCAGCGAGAAGCGCGCTGCCTGCTCGCTGCGCACACGCCCTTCGCGACTGCTCAGCAGCAAAGGGCGCGCACGGCGGCTGGCCGGAGCATCGATCAACAGCTCGCCGCGATAAAGCGCCAGCGAGCGTGCATTCGTATCAAAGGCGATATCGACTGCCGTATCGGTGTTCAGCCACAGCTGTGAGCCATCGGCCAGACGCAGATCGCGCACCTCACCCACGGCGGTCCGCTCATCAGCCGCCCACTGCCGCCACGGCAGCGAGCCACCGGCCAGACTGAGCGCGGCGCCGCCACAGAGCACTGACAGCACTTTCAGCGCCTGGCGCCGATTCGGCTGACGGCTGTGCAGCATGGCGCCGGCGCTTCGTCCAATGGCATCGCTAGCCAGCGGCTGGAACTGACCACTGATGCGCTCGACCCTGGCCCAGGCCTGGGCATGCTCCGGCTGCTGCAACCATGCCGCCCAGGCCTGGCGCTCACCTGGGCTGGCCGCGCCGGACTGCAGCACGGCAAACCATTTCGCCGCTTCCTGCAGCACACGGTAGTCGATGCCCATCAGTCCTCCGCCACCAGCAACAGGCAATGCAGCATCGCCTGGGCCATGTACTTCTTCACCATGCGTTCGGAAACGCCGAGTTCGGCAGCGATGGCCGCATAGGTCATGCCCTGCAGTTGCGACATGAGAAATGCCCTGCGCACCTTGGCTGGCAGCTGGGCCAGCATGGCGTCGATCTGCAGCAGGGTTTCGACGATCAGCGCCTGCGATTCCGGCGAGGGCGCCACAAGCTCGGGTTGCAGCGCCAACGCATCGAGATAGGCCTGCTCGATCTGCCGGCGGCGCCAGTGGTTGATCAACAGGCCTTTGGCGATGGTATGCAGATACGCTCTGGGTTCGCGGATGGCGCCCATGTCCCCGTCCTTAGTCATCACCCGCACGAACGTATCCTGCGCAAGATCGGCAGCCCGCTGATTGCAGCCCAGCTGGCGCCGCAGCCAGCCGTTCAGCCAGCCGTGATGATCGCTATAGAGCCGATGCAGCATCTGCTGCCGAACCATACCTTCAGTTGCCATGCCGCCTCCCATGAGCGCTGCAGGCCTTAATGCTAACGCTTCTCAACAACATAAATCCATGAGCAATCGCTACAGCCGGTCGACCGGAGAATTTGCCGAGATCACAAAGCCGTCTGATCGAAGCTCGGCTAGGCTGAGAAAACCATCGATAGTCGGAGACCGAACCATGACTCACCTGCCCCGCCTGGCCGTTCTTGCGGTCCTGTCGCTGACGCTGCTTCCCGCCCACGCACAGAAGATCCTGCCCGGCCTCTGGGAATTCAGCAGCGGCGACATTCAGGTGGATGGACAGCAGATGCCTGGCATGGACGCAATGCTCGCCCAGATGCAGAACCTGCCCGCCGAGCAGCGCCGGATGATGGAGGAAATGTTGGCCGCGCAGGGCGTCAAGCTTGGCGGCAAGGGTGTGCAGATTTGCCTGAGCAAGGCGCAGGTCGAAGCGGATGAGCTGCCCTTTCAGGACGATCCGAACTGCACGCAGGAAATCACCGAGCGCAGCGACAAGATATGGAAGTTCCGCTTCGAATGCCCTGACGCGCGCGGCCAGGGTGAGACACGCTTTATCAGCAACAAGGAATTCGTCAGCACCGTCGACAGCGAATATCGCCAGGGCACCGAGACTGGCAGCTCACGAATCGAATCCCACGCACGTTGGGTCTCGGACGACTGCGGCACGCTGAAACCGGCACGCTGATCGCAGGTTCGCCGAGGTTCCACGTGAAACCCCCATGGCCTCTGGGCTGGCGCTATTCGCTCGCCCAGATTCCCTGACTGTTCTGTTCGCACGCCGGCTGCAGAAAGCGCGCGTCGCTGGCGACACCGTAGTAATGGATGTCCTGACGATAGGGCATGTTGGACACCTGGGCATTGCGGCAGACACCGAACGCACCGTCCGGGCACTGTTCAACAAACTCCACCTTGACCTCATGGTCCTTCAGCTGCGGCTGACAGAAGCCGCTGCGAAACAGCTCGGCGGGAATGTTGATATTCGCCTGGCACAGCGTCACCGCCACGCGATCGTCGTGGCTGTGAATGACGCAGGCCTCGGCCATGGCGTCGCCAGCAACGAGTGCGCCGCAAATGGCTGTCAGCAAGAACGGTAACCGCACGATTTCACCCCTCTTCGAATCGCGCGACTTTATCACGGGCAGGCTCTGCCCCTTCCAGCCTTGTCGCAAAATGCGCACCATAGCCGCCATGCTCGAACAGATCCCCACCCATCTTATCGGCGGCCCGCTGGGCGCCGGGAAAACCAGCCTGATCCGTCACCTGCTCAGCCAGAAGCCGGCTGACGAGCGCTGGGCGGTGCTGATCAACGAGTTCGGCCAGATTGGCCTGGATGCCGCGCTGCTGAGCACCGCCGAAGACGGCGTTACGCTGGCCGAAATCCCCGGCGGCTGCCTGTGCTGCGTCAACGGCGTGCCGTTCCAGGTCGGCCTCGGCCGACTGCTGCGCCAGGCAAAACCTGACCGGCTGCTGATCGAGCCCTCCGGCCTGGGTCACCCCGCGCAACTGCTACGCCAGCTCGGCCAGCCGCCATGGCAGACCGTATTGCACCTCCAGCCTGTCGTGCTGGTACTGGATTCCGAAGCCCTTAGCCGCGGCGAGGCGCTACCCGATAGCCAGCAGCAGGCGCTGCCGGACGCCGGTCTACTGCTGATGAACAAGAGCGAGTCGCTCGATGACTCCGCCCGGGCTCATCTTGCCGAGCAGCTGCCGGGCCTGCCGCTGTACTGGACGACGCAAGGGCAGTTGCCCGTGGATCGACTGCCGGGCATCGACGCGCGAGCCAGTGAACAAGCGCAAGCGTCCGCACTACCAGAGGGCCGGGCCTCGCTGCCGCAGGTCTGGCTCGACCGCGCCAAACCCATCTGCCAGGTACAGGCGACCCCGGAGAATTGGAGCATCGGCTGGCGCTGGCACCCCAGCCAGCGCTTCGACCTCGAGAAACTCGCGCGATGCCTGGCGCAGTGGCCGTGGCGCCGCGCCAAGCTGGTCGTCCATGGCGGCAACGGCTGGCAGTCGGCCAATGCCCTGGATGGCGATACGCTGGTCTTCAAAAGCAGCGAGTGGCGCAAAGATTCGAGGTTGGAGCTGATCTTCAGCGAGCCTCAGCCACAGGCCGAACTGGAACGCGTCATGGAAGGCTGTCGTATCGGCGACTGAGCCGCTCAGTCGTGGGGACGGCGCCACTCGTCCAGCTGGATCACGCGGCCCGGCTCATCGGCGGGCCGAAATGGATGAGCAGCCAGCTCGATACGACCGACCTGCGCACCGAACATGGTGATGGTGCCCGGATGGCGCTGCTCACCAGTGACCGTGAACTCGAAACCGTAGATACGGGCGAGCCGGCGCTGACCACGCGCGTCGGGCAACAGTGTCAGTTTGCGAAAGGCAACGTTGCCGTCGAGCAGTTCGACGTCGACCTTCTTGCAATGCCGGCGCACCGCCTGCAGCGCGCGCTCGCGTATGCCGTGGGAGTGCCACAGCCAGGCGCCGGCCGCTGCCAGCAGCATGAACAGGAACAGATTGCTCAGAGTCAGCATGGGATATCGGGAAGTGACCGGCGGGCGCACAGCTTAGCAGGCGACCGCCCTGCCGCCGTGTAGATGCGGGCGAACATGCGCCTCAGCTTTCCAGCCAGACGTCGCGCGCCCAATGCCAGACCGTTTCCCAGGTTTCCTCGGTCAGTTCGGCCTCGTCGCCATCCCACAGCGTGACCTCCCCGTCCAGATCGACCACGTAGTAGTCGCGTCCGTCCTGACAGAGCGGGATCAGATCGCGCGGCACACCCGCATCCCAGGCGTTGGCAGCAACTTCCGGCAGGTAGGTATGCGATTGCGGGTCGGTGGCGGTGACCGGCTCCAGGCGGCCATAGATGACATCGCTGACCTGCAGCAGAAATTCACGCAAGCCGAACGGCAGGTTGATCAGCAGCTGCTCCTCGATTTCCACCAGCAGATCATCGTCTGGCAGTTCCAGCGGCACCGGTACCGGCTCGTTGAGCTCGCGCAGCTGTTCGATGACTTCTTCCACACCCACCTCCTGTCGTATGCCCCCAGGCAAGATCCCGTTTATACAGTCCGCCGGATTGGCGAGCCAGTTCTGTCGCGTTAAAGTGCATGGCCAAGCGAAACAGTCGGATAAGACTTTCCCAGCAACCCGCACGCTCAATCTGCACAATCGCAGACGTTAGGTAGCAACTTGCATTGGTGCCTGCCCGTCATCTCCGGTCCGTACCGGCCTGAACAAGGACACGCAATGACCACTACCGAAGCCCCGGACCTGCGCCAGGCCATCGACCGATGCGCTGACGAGCCCATCCACATTCCCGGCAGCATCCAGCCCCATGGTTTTCTGCTGGTGGTCAGCGACACCGAACTGCGCGTGCAGCAGGCCAGTGAGAACGTCCGGCATTGGCTCGGCGTCGACGCCCAGTCGCTGCTGGGCCAACCACTATCGGCGCTGCTACCGACGGCACGCATCGAAGCCGGCCTGGCGGCGCTGACCGAGGATGACCACAATCCGTTCCATCTGAGCGATGTGAGTATCCAACTCGAACGAGGGGTCGAGCAGACCTTCGCCTTGCTCGGGCATCGCCACGGCGGCCGGCTGATCCTCGAGTTCGAGCGTGCCGACAACGTTCACCAGGCGTACGATGCGCTGTATCCGTTGATGCGCACCTTCGTCGTCCAGTTGCAGGAGACTCGCGAACTCGAAGCGCTCTGCCAACTGGCGGTCAGGGAGGTCAAGCGCATCACCGGATTCGGCCGGGTGAAGGCGTACCGTTTCGATGCCGAGGACAACGGACTGGTGCTGGCGGAGGTCGCCGATCCCGGCTACCCAAGCTATCTGGGGCTGTGCTTCCCGGCGGCGGATATTCCGCAACAGGCGCGCCGCCTGTACCGGGAAAACCTGATCCGCGTGATTCAGGACGCCACCTACACGCCGTCGCCGCTGGTGCCGGCACTCCATCCGGACTCCGGCGCGCCGCTGGATCTGAGCTTCGCCGCATTGCGCAGCGTTTCCCCGGTGCATCTGCAGTACATGCGCAACATGGGCACGCTGGCGTCGATGTCGATCTCCATCGTCATTCGCGACCGGCTGTGGGGGCTGATCTCCTGCCATGATGCCGAACCGCATGCGGTCAGCTACCAGACCCGCACCGCCTGCGAGCTGCTCGGCCGTATCCTCGCGCTGCAGATCGAAGCACGGGAAGCGGAGACCCTGGCGCAGCGCAAGCTGCAATTGCGCCAGCAGATTGTCCATCTGCTTTCGGCGATGGCCGATCGCGACAGCGTGGTCGAGGGGTTTCGCCACCTACCCGAAATCGTGCTGGGCTTCGCGGCGGCCGACGGCGCGGCGATCATCGCTGCGGATAATTGCGAAGTCATCGGCGATACGCCCGACCAAGAGCAAATTCTGGAGCTGACGCGCTGGTTGGGCGAACGACGGCGCGACCAACTGATTTTTCAAAGCGACTGCATCAGCCGGGACATTCCGGACATGCCCGCGCTGGCCGCGCAGTGCGCCGGGGTCATGGCCATCTCCATCTCCCGACTGCACGCGCACTACCTGATCTGGTTCCGCCGCGAGCAGATCAAGACCGTCAACTGGGCTGGCCAGCCAGAGAAGCGCATCGACAGTGAAAGCGGCGCGCTCAGCCCGCGGCACAGCTTCGAACAGTGGCAGGAAACCCTGCGCGGCTATGCGCAGCCCTGGGATCAGGTGGTGGTCGAAGGCGCGCTGGAGTTGCGCAACGCGGTGCTCGGCATCGTCTTGCGCAAAGCCGAGGAGATGGCCCAGCTGGCCGGCGAGCTGCGCGCCAGCAACAAGGAGCTGGAAGCGTTTTCCTACAGCGTTTCCCACGATCTGCGCGCGCCGCTGCGGCACATCGCCGGCTACACCGAACTGCTCAGCGAAATGGAAAGCAAACAGCTCAGCGAACGCGGAATGCGCTTTCTCGACAACATCGCCGATGCTGCGCGCTTCGCCGGCACGCTGGTGGACAATCTGCTGAGTTTCTCGCAGATGGGTCGCGCGGCCTTGCGGCTGTCGGATGTCGATCTCACGGCGCTGGTCGCCTCGATCCGTGAGGAGCTGGCACCCGATTGCGAGGGCCGTCAGATCGAATGGCATCTGCTGCCGATGCCGATCGTTATCGCCGATGCCGCCTTCATCCACATGGTGTTGCGCAATCTTATCGACAACGCCGTCAAGTACAGCCGCACCCGTGAAGTCGCCATCATCGAGGTGGGCGCCGAGCAACGCGCCGGCGAGGTGGTGGTCTATGTGCGCGACAACGGCGTCGGCTTCGACATGCAGTACGCCGGCAAGCTGTTCGGCGTGTTCCAGCGTTTGCACCGTATGGAAGAATTCGAAGGCACCGGTATCGGCCTGGCCAGCGTGCGCCGAATCATCGAGCGCCACGATGGCCAGGTCTGGGCCGAAGGCCAGCTGGACAAGGGCGCCACGTTCTACCTTTCACTTCCCAAACTGTCCTATACATCGTCCCTTCCGGACCGAGACATCTGATGCTCAAACCGATACTGCTGGTCGAAGACAATCCCCACGATCTGGAACTCACGCTGATCGCGCTGGAGCGCAGCCAGTTGGCCAATGAAGTGGTGATCATGCGTGACGGCGCCGAGGCGCTGAGCTATCTGCAGCGCACCGGCACCTATGCCGAGCGAGCCGATGGCAATCCAGCAGTGCTGTTGCTGGACCTCAAACTGCCCAAGATCGACGGCCTGGAAGTGCTCAAGACGGTACGCGAGACCGCCGAGCTGCGCAGCATTCCGGTAGTCATGCTGACCTCCTCGCGGGAAGAGCCCGACCTGATGAAAGCCTACGAACTCGGGGTGAACGCTTACGTCGTCAAGCCGGTCGAATTCAAGGATTTCGTCGCCGCAATTTCCGATCTCGGTATTTTCTGGGCAGTACTCAACGAGCCGCCTCCAGGTTCGCTGCGACTCAAGCGCGTACGCAGCAAAGAAGAAAAGCACTGAACGAGCCTCAGCCGGCCATCGCTTGACGGGCCGTTACGATGACTCCTGCATCCTCGACAGGGTAGATATGCCAGCGTCAAAAAACATCAGCGTCCTGTTCATCGAGGACAGCCCGCACGACGCAGAACTGGCCCAGTTGGCGCTGGAGCGCAGTGGCTACACCCTGCATACCGAGTTGGTCTACAGCCAGGCAGGCGTCGTGGAAGCGCTGCAGCGACGATCCTTCGATCTGATCCTGGCAGACTTCATCCTGCCCGGCTTCTCCGGCAGTCAGGCGTTACAGGAAGCGCAGCGGCTGGCTCCGCAGACGCCCTTCATCTTCCTCTCCGGCGTGTTCGGCGAAGAGCATGCAGTCAGCATGATGCGTTCCGGCGCCGTCGACTATGTGCTCAAGCAGAACCTGGGTTTCCTGCCCAAAGCGGTGGAACGGGCGTTGGCAGAAGTCAACGAGCGCCGGCGGCGGCTGCAGGCCGAACAAGCGCTGCGGGAGGTGGAGGTGCGCGCGCGCCTGGCCATCGACGCGGCGCGCCTGGGCATGTGGGACTACGAGCCGCAGAGCGGCACACTGATCTGGGACCAGCGCTGCCGGGCCATGTTTGGCGTCGATGCACAGGCTCCGGTGGACATGGCGCTGTTCGAGCGGCTCTGCCACCCGGAGGATCGCACACGGGTTCGCGCACAGATCGCCCGCGCCATCTCCGGTGAAGACGCCGGCGAGTACTGCACCACCTACCGCGTGTTATTCGACGACGGCAGCCTGCGCTGGATGGAAACCCGCGGCCAGGCATTCTTCACCGGCAGTCAATGCGCGCGCTTCGTCGGCGTGGTGATGGATATCACCGAGCAGCAACTGGCGACACAGACACTCAAGCAACTGAACGAAGCCCTCGGCGAGCGCGTGCAGGAACGGACTCGCGAACGCGACCGCACCTGGGAGCTGTCACGCGACCTGCTGGCCGTTACCGATCTGGAAATGATGCCGGTTGCGCTCAATCCCATGTGGGAGCTCGCATTCGACGTCCCGCTAGAACAGATGATGCAGCATCCGCTGACCTGGCTGGTGCACCCCGACGACCTGCCGGCGACGCACGAAGAAAACACCCGCGTCGGCCAAGGCAAGGTCACCAACCGCTTCGTCAATCGCATGCGCCATCGCGATGGCAGCTATCGCTGGCTGTCCTGGTCATCGGTGGCGGATGGCGGTCGTATCTATGCAGCGGCGCGGGACATCACCAGCGAAATTGCCGCGGTCGACAAACTGGCCGAAGCCAACCGTCAGCTGCGCGCGCAGATCCAGGAACGCGAGCGTGTCGAAGCTACCTTGCAGCAGATGCAGCGCCTCGAAGCGGTTGGCCAGCTGACTGCCGGCGTCGCCCATGACTTCAACAACCTGCTCACCGTCATTCTGACCAGCGCCAGCTTTCTGCAGAACGATCTGGAGCAAGGCGCGCCGGCAGAGCGCAGTCTGCGCCGGCTGCAATACATCCGCGAATCCGGCGAACGGGGCGCGACGCTGACCAGCCAGCTGCTCGCCTTCGCCCGTCGTCAGCAACTGGCACCCACTGCGATCGACCTCAACGACACCCTGGTCAACCTGCTCAGCCTGCTGAAAAGCACGCTAGGCGGCAGCGTCAGCATCGCGACCGACACCCAGGCCAACATCTGGCATGCACTGGTGGACCCGACGCAGATCGAGATGATCATCCTCAACTTGGCGATCAATGCACGCGACGCCATGGGTGATAGCGGCCGCCTCACGCTGGGCACGCGCAACGTGGTGATCACTGAACCTGCACTGCGTGCCGAGGACCCGAGCCCAGGCGAATACGTGGTGCTTTCGGTGACCGATACCGGAACCGGGATGAGCGAAGAGGTGCTGAGCAAGGCCTTCGAGCCCTTCTTCACCACCAAGGAAGTCGGCAAGGGCTCGGGGCTGGGCCTGGCCCAGGTTTTCGGTTTCGCCAAACAGTCCGGCGGTGGTGCGCGCATCGAAAGCCGTCCGGGCGTCGGGACCACGGTCAAGGTATTCCTGCCACGTACCGCGCCGCCAGAAGCGCTGGAGCCGACCGCCGCATTGAGCGCCGGTAGCCACGCAGACAACAGTCAGCACCGTATCCTGCTGGTGGACGACGATCACAGCGTGCGCGAGGTTACCGCGCAGATGCTGCAGAATCTCGGCTTTGCCGTCACCGAAGCGGACGGCGGCGACCAGGCGCTACAGCTGCTCGGCGAGGGCATCGAGATCGATCTGTTACTGGCCGACTTCGCCATGCCCGGGATGAATGGTGGCGAGCTGGCAAGGACAGTGCGGGTACGCCATCCCGAGCTACCGGTGATTTTCGTGACCGGCTACGCCGAGCTGTGCGAACTCGGCATGGCCGGGTACTCGATCATCCAGAAGCCCTTTCGTGAAGACCAACTGGCGAACAAGCTCCACCTGGTACTGAGAGAAGGCAGCCTGGCCGATGGCTGAGCTACGGACGCAGCTCAGAGAGGCGACGGCAGCGTTGCACGCGCAGGTCGACGCCGCCTTTTCCGGCTTCGCGCTCGACCAGCCGGATGACTATCGTCGCTTCCTGCGTGCCCATAGTCGGGTGCTGAGTGCCACCGAAGTCGCCCTGGAACGAGCTGGGTTCGCCGAGTTGCTCGACGACTGGCCGATGCGCGTGCGCCGTCACTCCCTCCTGGCCGATCTCGAAGAGCTGGAGTGCCGTGCCCCTGCACCCTTGCAGGCGCCGCGGATAAGCGGCATCGCCAGCTGCTGGGGCGTCGCCTATGTGCTCGAGGGGTCGCGCCTGGGTGGTCGCGTACTTGCGCGGCGGATCCGCCAGGCCGATCCAAACGCACCGGTTCGCTACCTCGAACATGGCGACGTCGCCCGGCTCTGGCCGACTTTCCTTTCCCAACTGGAACTGGCCGCGCCCGGCTGCGCCTGGGACCCGATGCTGGCTGCCGCCCAAAGCACCTTCAGGCTCTTCGCCGACGCCGCTCTGTTGGAACGAGACTGCGAATACAGCTAAATGCAGAAAGGCCCCGGAGGGCCTTTGCATTTGTGCGTGTGTGTGCTGTGCCGAGCGGAAACCTCGTCACTCCACCGTTACGGACTTGGCCAGGTTGCGCGGCTGGTCGACATCGGTGCCACGCAGCACGGCGACGTAGTACGACAGCAGCTGCAGCGGCAGGGTATAGAGGATAGGCGCCAGGGCGTCATGAATGTGCGGCATGTTGACCACGAAGATCCCTTCACCGTTTTCGAGCCCGGCCTCGCAATCAGCGAACACGATCAGTTCGCCACCGCGTGCGCGCACTTCCTGCAGGTTGGACTTGAGCTTCTCCAGCAGCTCGTTGTTAGGCGCTACCGTGACCACTGGCATGTCCGCGTCCACCAGCGCCAGCGGGCCGTGCTTGAGCTCGCCAGCCGGGTAGGCCTCGGCATGGATATAGGAGATCTCCTTGAGCTTGAGCGCGCCTTCCATCGCCACCGGATACTGCGCACCGCGACCGAGGAACAGGGTGTGGTGCTTTTCGGCGAAGTGTTCGGAAATCTTCTCCACCGTGGTGTCCATGGCCAGCGCCTCGCCCAGGCGGGTCGGCAAGCGGCGCAGTTCGTCGACCAGCTCGGCTTCCCGAGCCGCACTCAGCGTGCCGCGGACATGGCCCAGCGCTAGGGTCAACAACATCAACCCGACCAGCTGGGTGGTGAAAGCCTTGGTCGATGCCACACCGATTTCCGGTCCGGCCTGGGTCAGCAGAGTCAGATCCGATTCACGCACCAGCGAACTGATTCCGACGTTGCAGATCGCCAGGCTGGCGAGATAGCCCAGCTGTTTGGCGTTGCGCAGTGCTGCCAGGGTATCGGCGGTTTCGCCGGACTGAGAGATGGTGACGAACAGCGTGTCCGGCTGCACCACCACCTTGCGGTAGCGGAACTCGCTGGCCACTTCAACCTGGCAGGGAATGCCGGCCAGTTCTTCCAGCCAGTAACGCGCCACCATGCCGGCGTGATAACTGGTGCCACAGGCAACGATCTGCACGTTGCGCACCTTGGCGAACAATTCGCCCGCCTGCGGGCCAAAGGCTTCGACCAGCACCTGGTGATCGCCGAGGCGGCCTTCCAGCGTGCGCTGCACCACCTTGGGCTGCTCATGAATTTCCTTGAGCATGAAGTGGCGATACGCGCCCTTGTCCGCTGCCTCGGCGCCTTCCTGATGCTGCACCGCCTCGCGCTGCACTGGCTGGCCATCGATGTCCCAGATCTGCACGGCATCGCGGCGGATCTCGGCGATGTCGCCTTCTTCCAGATACATGAAGCGGTCGGTGACCTGACGCAGCGCCAGCTGGTCGGAAGCGAGGAAGTTTTCGCCCAGGCCGAGGCCGATCACCAGCGGACTGCCGCTGCGCGCGGCGAGCAGACGATCCGGCTGCCTGGCGCTGATCACCGCCAGACCATAGGCGCCATGCAGCTCCTTGACCGCCGCCTTGAGCGCTGCAGTGAGATCGCCTAGCGCTTCCAGCTTGTGGTGCAGCAGGTGCACGATGACTTCGGTATCGGTGTCGGAGACGAACACATAGCCCATGTCCTTGAGCTGAGCGCGCAACGCCTCGTGATTCTCGATGATGCCGTTATGCACCACGGCGAGGTCATCGCCGGAGAAATGCGGATGGGCATTGCGCTCGCAGGGCGCACCGTGTGTTGCCCAGCGGGTATGCGCGATGCCCAGGCGGCCGACCAGCGGCGTCTGTTGCTGTGCCAGCTCCAGTTCGGCGACCTTGCCGTTGCGACGCAGACGCTCCAGCATGCCGCTGTCGTTCAGCACGGCCACCCCGGCGCTGTCGTAGCCCCGGTATTCCAGGCGCTTGAGGCCTTCAAGAAGGATCGCAGTGATGTTGCGTTCGGCGACGGCGCCAACGATGCCACACATAGTCAGGTCTCCAGATTGGGTTCGACAGCCACGCAGATCAGCTTTACGCCGCGGGCCAGGATGCTGGTGCGCGCCTCGTCGCTGAGGCGCTCATCGGTAATCAGGGTGTGCACGCTGCCCCACGGCAGCTCGAGATTGGGAATGCGCCGACCGATCTTGTCGGCCTCGGCGAGCACGATGACCTCACGCGCCACGTCGGCCATCACGCGCGACAATCCCAGCAGCTCGTTGAACGTAGTGGTACCGCGCTCCAGGTCGATGCCGTCGGCGCCGATGAACAACTGGTCGAAGTCGTAGGAACGCAGCACCTGTTCGGCGACCTGGCCCTGGAAGGACTCCGAATGCGGGTCCCAGGTGCCGCCAGTCATCAGCAGTACTGGCTCATGCTCGAGTTCGCGCAGGGCGTTGACCACGTTCAGCGAGTTGGTCATCACCACCAGACCGTGCTTATGGCCCAGCTGCGGGATCATCGCGGCGGTGGTGGTACCGCTGTCGATGATGATCCGCGCATGTTCGCGAATGCAGCCGACCGCGGCGCCGGCGATAGCCTGCTTCCAGGGTGAAACGGGCTGTACGCTGTCGCCGATCAGCTCCTGGGGCAGCGGCACCGCACCGCCATATCGCCGCAGCAGCAGACCATTCTTCTCCAGCGCGGCGAGGTCCTTGCGGATGGTGACTTCCGAGGTTTCGAAGCGCCGGGACAGCTCATCGACGCTGACCTCGCCGCGCTCGTTGAGCAGCGCGAGAATCCCGTGGCGGCGTTGAGGAGTATTGCGCTTCGACATTGCTATGTTTCGATTCGAAAGTTAATGGCGCGAATCAAAACATAAGCGTTCGCGGGCTGCAAGCGCGGCATTGGCCTAAGCGAAGAGCGGCAAGCCTGTTCAGCTGAGTGTCAGCTTGACGCCGAAGCCGATCAGGAACAGCCCGGCGAGCTTCTCCAATCCGCGCGCGATGCTGGGATTGGCCCGCATGCGCTCGGCGAGACGGTGAGTAAGCAGGACCACCAGCAAACCGTAGAGAAAGGTCAGCAGCATGATGGTGACCGCCATGAAGGCGAAGGTGCTCAGCCCCTGGTGGCGCTGCGGATCGATGAACAGCGGGAAGAAGGCCATGTAGAAGACGATGGCCTTGGGGTTGAACAGCGTGATCAGCAGCGTCTGCCACAGGTAACGGCGCGGCTTGATCGTCAGTGTCGGCGCAGCGCCCGGCTTGGCCAGCACCATGCGCGCGCCGAGCCAGATCAGATAGGCCGCCCCCAACCACTGCACCAGATGGAAAGCCGTCGGGTAGGCCTTGAGCAGCGCAGCAACGCCGGCGACCGCCAGCCACATCAGCACCTGGTCGCCGAAGATGATGCCGAACGTCGAAGCCAAGCCACCGCGGATGCCACCCTTGCCGGTGGAGAGGATCAGCGCGAGATTGCCCGGACCGGGAATGGCCAGGAGGATGATGAAGGCCACCACGAAGGCGCCGTAGTCAGTTACGCCGAACATTGCTATCACCCGCCCGATCCGGGGTTGAGGCTGGGTTGCTGATCCCAGCCCTCTTATCTGCCCATCACTTCTTGGTCGGCCGCTGCCAGCCTTCGATATTGCGCTGACGCCCACGACCAAGCCCGAGGGTGTGTGCCGGCACGTCTTCGGTGATGGTCGAGCCAGCACCGGTAGTGGCGCCGTCGCCCAGATGCAGCGGCGCCACCAGCGAGCTGTTGGAGCCGATAAAGACGTCCTCGCCCATTACTGTCTTGAACTTGTTGGCGCCATCGTAGTTGCAGGTGATGGTGCCGGCGCCGATGTTGGTCCGCGCGCCGATCTCGGCGTCGCCCAGGTAGCTGAGATGCCCGGCCTTGGCGCCGTCACCGAGTACCGCGTTCTTCAGCTCGACGAAGTTGCCCACGTGCGCTTTGGCACCCAGCACGCTGCCGGGACGCAGGCGCGCGAATGGCCCGCAATCCGCGCCCTCGCCGACTACCGCACCCTCCAGATGGGAGTTGGCCTTGATGATCGCGCCACGGCGCAGGGTGCTGTCCTTGATCACGCAGTTCGGCCCGATCTGCACATCGTCTTCGATGACCACCGTGCCTTCCAGCACCACATTCACATCGATCAGCACATCACGGCCGACACTGAGCTCCCCGCGCACGTCGAAGCGCGCCGGATCGCGCAGCGTGACGCCTTGCGCCATCAGGCGCCGGGCCGCGCGCTGCTGGTAGTGGCGCTCTAGCTCGGCCAGCTGGATGCGGTCGTTGGCGCCCTGCACTTCCATCGTATCCAGCGGCTGCTCGGTGGCCACGCGCAGGCCATCGGCCACGGCCATGGCGATCACATCCGTCAGGTAGTACTCGCCCTGGGCGTTACTGTTGGACAGGCGACCCAGCCATTCGCCGATACGACTTCCCGGAACCGCGAGAATCCCCGTATTGCCTTCGCGGATCGCCTTCTGCTCGTCGCTGGCATCCTTATGCTCGACGATGGCCTGCACTTCGCCGCGTGGGTCACGGACGATCCGGCCATAGCCGGTCGGGTCATCCAGCGTAACCGTCAGCAGCGCCAGCTGCTCCGGCCCGACCTTCTGCAGCAGGCGCTGTAGCGTTTCGGCATCGATCAGCGGCACATCGCCATAGAGGATCAGCACGCGCTCGGCCGACAGATTCGGCAACGCCTGGGCCACTGCATGCCCGGTACCCAGCTGCTCGGCTTGAACCACGTAGTCCAGGTCATCACCGGCCAGCCGCTGGCGCACCTGCTCGGCACCGTGGCCGATGACCACTTGAATGCTCTGCGGCTGCAGCGCGCGGGCCGTGTCGATGACGTGCCCGAGCATGGATTTTCCGGCAACCGGGTGCAGTACCTTGGGCAGTGCCGAGCGCATGCGGGTGCCCTGGCCAGCGGCGAGAATGACGATATCGAGAGACATGCAGCGATTCCTGAACGGTATCGGCCCGGCAGTTCACCCGTGCGTCTTTCCAGGGTGCAACTGGCGTCGGTGCCGTCAAATGGCAGAAAAAGAAAAAGGGTAGCCAAGGCTACCCTTTTACTCGTGCGCGATGAAGTCGCGAGTCGATCAGTGCCGACCGTACTTCTTGCGCATTGCCTCGATGGTTCGCAGCTGGGCTGCGGCCTCGGCCAGGCGAGCGGCAGCGGAGCCGTAATCGAACTCCGCGCCCTTCTCGTGCAGGGCCTTCTCGGCAGCTTTGACGGCAGCCTGAGCGGCAGCTTCGTCGATGTCCTTGGCGCGCGTAGCGGTATCGGCGAGAACCTTCACCATGTTCGGCTGCACTTCGATGAAGCCGCCGGAGATGTAGAAGATCTCCTCGTCACCACCCTGCTTGATCACTCGAACCGGACCCGGCTTGAGATCGGTCAGCAGCGGCGCGTGACCCGGCAGAACGCCGATGTCACCCAGGTTGCCGTGGGCGACGACCATTTCCACCAGCCCCGAGAACAGCTCTTCTTCCGCACTGACGATGTCGCAATGCACTGTCATAGCCATGTTCATGCCTCGGTAATCAGCCTGGCCCGCAGCTGCCGGTCAGGCTGGTTGGCGCCCGCGAACGGGCGCGCCAGTTACAGTTTCTTGGCTTTCTCGATGGCTTCGTCGATGCTGCCGACCATGTAGAACGCCTGTTCCGGCAGATGGTCGTAGTCGCCATTGAGGATGCCGGAGAAACCACGGATGGTTTCCTTCAGCGGAACGTACTTGCCTGGCGAGCCAGTGAAGACTTCGGCCACGAAGAACGGCTGGGACAGGAAGCGCTGGATCTTACGAGCACGGGATACCAGCTGCTTGTCGGTCTCGGACAGTTCGTCCATACCGAGGATCGCGATGATGTCCTTCAGCTCCTTGTAGCGCTGCAGCACGTACTGAACGCCGCGAGCGGTGTCGTAGTGCTCCTGACCGATGACCAGCGGATCCAGCTGACGCGAAGTCGAGTCGAGCGGATCGACCGCCGGGTAGATACCCAGGGAGGCGATGTCACGCGACAGTACGACGGTGGCGTCGAGGTGGGCGAAGGTGGTCGCCGGGCTCGGGTCGGTCAAGTCATCCGCAGGTACGTATACGGCCTGTACCGAGGTGATCGAGCCGTTCTTGGTGGAGGTGATGCGCTCCTGCAGAACGCCCATCTCTTCGGCCAGAGTCGGCTGGTAACCCACCGCGGAAGGCATACGACCCAGCAGTGCGGATACTTCGGTACCGGCGAGGGTGTAACGGTAGATGTTGTCGACGAACAACAGTACGTCACGGCCTTCGTCACGGAACTTCTCGGCCATGGTCAGGCCGGTCAGTGCCACGCGCAGACGGTTTCCTGGCGGCTCGTTCATCTGGCCGTAAACCAGGGCAACCTTGTCCAGAACGTTGGAGTCCTTCATCTCGTGATAGAAGTCGTTACCTTCACGAGTACGCTCACCCACACCGGCGAACACGGAGTAACCGCTGTGCTCCATCGCGATGTTACGGATCAGCTCCATCATGTTTACGGTCTTGCCGACACCGGCACCGCCGAACAGACCGACCTTACCGCCCTTGGCGAACGGGCAAACCAGGTCGATAACCTTGATGCCGGTTTCCAGCAGCTCGTTGCCGCCAGCCTGCTCTGCATAGGACGGAGCAGCGCGGTGGATGGTCCAGCGCTCTTCTTCGCCGATCGGGCCGGCTTCGTCGATGGGATTACCCAGGACGTCCATGATGCGACCCAGGGTCTGCTTGCCGACCGGTACGGAGATACCGGTGCCGGTGTTGACGACGTCCAGGCCACGCTTGAGGCCTTCGGTCGAACCCATGGCGATGGTACGGACAATGCCGTCGCCCAGCTGCTGCTGGACTTCCAGGGTGGTCTCGGCGCCTTGAACTTTCAGCGCGTCATAGACGTTCGGTACCACATCGCGCGGAAATTCCACGTCGATAACGGCGCCGATGATTTGAACGATACGTCCGCTACTCATGTTTGGTTCCTCTGAATATTTGAACCGTTCTTAAACCGCGGCAGCGCCGCCGACGATTTCCGAAATTTCCTGAGTGATCGCAGCCTGACGGGCCTTGTTGTAGACCAGTTGCAGGTCGCCGATCAGCTCACCGGCGTTGTCGGTTGCGTTCTTCATGGCAATCATCCGCGCGGCCTGTTCAGCTGCGCCGTTCTCAACCACCGCCTGATAGGCCTGGGACTCGATGAACCGTACCAGCAGAGCATCCAGCAGCTGCTGGGCGTCCGGCTCGTAGAGGTAGTCCCACTGACCTTTCTTGACCGGCTCGGCGTTCTCGTCTGCGGCCAGCGGCAGCAGTTGGTCGACCGTGGGCTTCTGGGTCATGGTGTTGATGAACTTGTTGGATACCAGGTACAAGCGATCGATACGGCCGTTATGGAAGCCGTCCAGCATGACCTTGACGCTGCCGATCAGATCATTGATCGACGGCTCTTCGCCGAGGTTGCCGATCGCTGCGACGACGTTGCCGCCGAAGCTGCGGAAGAAGCTCGCGCCTTTGTTGCCGATCACGCACAGGTCGACTTCGACCTTCTGATCGTGCCACTCCTTCATGTTCTTGATCAGGACCTTGAACAGGTTGATGTTCAGGCCACCGCAAAGACCACGATCGGTCGACACGACGATGTAGCCGACACGCTTGACCGGACGCTCTACCATGAACGGATGACGGTATTCCGGGTTGGCAAAGGCCAGATGGCCGATTACCTGCCGGATCCGCTCCGCATAAGGGCGGCTGGCAGCCATGCGCATCTGTGCCTTGCGCATCTTGCTGACCGCCACCTTTTCCATGGCGCTGGTGATCTTCTGCGTGCTTTTGATGCTCGCAATCTTGCTGCGAATCTCTTTTGCGCCTGCCATTTGACACCTATCGGGTTAGCAGGCGGGAGCCTCACGGCTCCCGCTGCGGCTTACCAGCTTTGAGTGGCCTTGAACTTCTCGATACCGGCCTTCAGGCCTGCGTCGATTTCGTCATTGAAGTCACCCTTCACGTTGATCTTCGCCATCAGATCGGCGAACTCGCGGTTGAAGAAGGCGATCAGGGCCTGCTCGAAGGCGCCAACCTTGGCCACTTCCACGTCCGTCAGGAAACCGCGCTCGGCGGCGTACAGGGACAGGGACATGTCGGCGATGGACATCGGCGCGTACTGCTTCTGCTTCATCAGCTCGGTAACGCGCTGACCATGCTCCAGCTGCTTGCGGGTTGCTTCGTCGAGATCCGAAGCGAACTGCGCGAATGCAGCCAGTTCACGGTACTGAGCCAGAGCGGTACGGATACCACCAGACAGCTTCTTGACGATCTTGGTCTGAGCAGCACCACCCACGCGAGATACCGAGATACCGGCGTTGACGGCCGGACGGATACCTGCGTTGAACATGGCCGATTCCAGGAAGATCTGACCGTCGGTGATCGAAATCACGTTGGTCGGAACGAACGCGGAAACATCGCCCGCCTGGGTTTCGATGATCGGCAGAGCGGTCAGCGAACCGGTTTTGCCAGTTACCGCACCGTTGGTGAACTTCTCGACATACTCTTCGGAAACGCGCGACGCACGCTCCAGCAGGCGGCTGTGGAGATAGAACACGTCGCCTGGGTAGGCTTCACGTCCCGGCGGACGACGCAGCAGCAGGGAGATCTGGCGGTACGCCACAGCCTGCTTGGACAGATCGTCATACACGATCAGCGCGTCTTCACCGCGGTCGCGGAAGTACTCGCCCATGGTGCAACCGGCGTAAGGCGCCAGGTACTGCAGGGCAGCGGATTCGGAGGCGGACGCAGCAACAACGATGGTGTTGTGCAGCGCGCCGTGCTCTTCCAGCTTGCGAACCACGTTGGCGATGGTCGACTGCTTCTGACCGATGGCTACGTAGACGCAGCGGATGCCGCTGTTCTTCTGGTTGATGATGGCGTCGATGGCCAGGGCAGTCTTACCGATCTGACGGTCACCGATGATCAGCTCACGCTGGCCACGGCCTACCGGGATCATGGCGTCGACCGACTTGTAACCGGTCTGAACCGGCTGATCGACGGACTTACGCCAGATCACGCCCGGCGCAACTTTCTCGACCGCATCAGTTGCCTGAGCGTTGATCGGGCCTTTGCCGTCGATCGGGTTACCCAGTGCGTCGACTACGCGACCCAGCAGTTCCGGGCCAACCGGAACTTCAAGGATGCGGCCAGTGCACTTGGCGCTCATGCCTTCGGTCAGGCCCAGGTAGTTACCCAGAACCACGGCACCTACGGAGTCTTGCTCCAGGTTCAGTGCCATCCCGAAGATGCCGCCAGGGAACTCGATCATTTCGCCGTACATGACGTCGGCCAGACCGTAGATGCGTACGATACCGTCAGAAACGCTGACGACGGTGCCCTCATTACGGGCTTGAGCAGCGACATTCGATTTCTCGATGCGCTGCTTGATGATTTCACTAATCTCGGAAGGATTCAGTTGCTGCATGCCATGACCCTCAAATCAGGATTTCAACGATTCGGCCAACTGGCTCAGTTTGCCGCGGACCGAACCGTCGACAACCACATCACCGGCGCGAATCAACACGCCGCCGATCAGCGCAGGATTCACGGCCTGCTGGAGGTTGACGGTGCGATCTAGCCGCTTCGACAGGGCGGCAGCCAAAGTTTGGAGTTGCTCGTTGCTGAGCTCGAAGGCGGTTTCAACTTCTGCCTCGAGCGTTTTCTCGGCTTGCGCCTTGATGTCCTCGTACAGCTCCCATACGGTCGGCAGAACCGACAGGCGATCATTTTCGCCAAGGGTCTGGACGTAGTTGCGGAAAGCTTCGTCGGCGTCGTCACCGAGTAGACGCACCAGCCCCTGGACCTTGCTTTCGCTGGTCAGGCGGGGGTCGTTCAGCAACGCTGCGACTTCTGGGACTTCAACAGCGATGGCGGCCAGGTTGAGCATTTTCGACCAGGAATCGGTCTGTCCTGCGGCGCTGGCGAACTCGAAAGCGGCTTTCGCGTAAGGCCGAGCAAGCGTCTGGGTATTGATCATCGCTTGCCTCGCTTAGAGTTGGGAGGCCAGTTTTTCGACCAGCTCGTTGTGCACCTTGGCGTCCACCTGGGACTCCAGGATCTTCTCTGCACCGGCGACGGCAAGAGCCGCTACCTGACTGCGCAGTTGGTCCCTGGCACGGTTCACTTCCTGTTCGATCTCGGCGCGGGCGCCGGCGACCAGTCGCTCGCCTTCGGTACGTGCCTGCTGCTTGGCTTCCTCGATGATCGCGTTAGCGTGCTTATTCGCCTGCTCGATGATCTGGGCTGCCTGCTCCTTGGTCTCACGGAGGGTGTTGGACACCTTGTCCTGAGCCAGTTTCAGGTCTTGCTGCGCACGGCCTGCCGCATCCAGTCCTTCGGCAATCTTCTTCTGGCGCGCTGCCATGGCTGCCGTGATTGGCGGCCAGACGAGCTTCATGCAGAACCAGACGAAGATAGCGAAGGCGAGCGTTTGACCGAACAGCGTCAAGTTAATGTTCACAGCGATTTACCTCGTGCTATCTCGTTCAACGCGGGAGTCATTCCACGGCGACGGGGCTCGCCCGGCGAACCCCATCTCAAACCGGAAAGTGATTAACCGGCGACAACGAAGATGAGGTACATCGCGATACCAACGCCGATCATCGGCACGGCGTCGAGCAGGCCGGCCATCAGGAAGGTCTTGGTTTGCAGCTGAGGAGCCAGCTCAGGCTGACGAGCGGTGGATTCCAGCAGCTTGCCACCCAGCAGGGCGAAGCCAATACCGGTGCCCAGGGCACCCAGACCGATCATGATGGAGGCGGCGATGTAGACGAGTTCCATGTAAAGCTCCTGAAGCTAAGGGGGGTTAAGGTTTTTCGGTTAAAGCGTTAGCGGTTTTCAGTGATGTTCTTCATGGGCAGAGCTCAGGTACACCACCGTCAGTACCATGAAGATGAAGGCCTGAAGCGGGATCACCAGAATATGGAAAATCGCCCAAGGCACATTCAGGGTCCACTGCACGTAGAACGGCAGCAGAGCGATGAGGATGAACACCACCTCACCGGCGTACATGTTGCCGAACAGACGCAGTGCGAGGCTGAGCGGCTTGGTCAGCAGGCCGAGAATCTCGAGGAATAGGTTGAACGGCACCAGCGACCAGTGGTTGAACGGAGTGAACGCCAGCTCCTTGCTGAAGCCGCCGAAACCCTTGACCTTGACGCTGTAGAACAGGATCAGGATGAACACGCCGAGCGATAGACCGAAGGTTCCGTTCGGGTCGGCGGTCGGTACGATCTTGAACGCCGGCAGGCCCAGCAGGCTGGCCAGACCCGGAATGTAGTCGACTGGAATCCACTTCAGGCTGTTCATCAGGAACACCCAGACGAAGATGGTAAGTGCCAGCGGAGCGATCAGCGTGTTGCGGCCGTGGAAGGTGTCCTTGACCACGCCTTCGACGAACTCGACGCACATCTCGACGAAGTTCTGCAGCTTGCCCGGTACCCCGGCAGTGGCCGACTTGGCGGCGCTGCGGAACAGCAGAATGAAGATGGCGCCCATCAGCAGCGACCAGCCGAGGGTATCCAGGTGGAAAGCCATGAAGCCCATGTCGCGAGCTTCCAGACCAGTCTGAGCGATGGTCCAGGTGGCCTGATCGAGAACGGAGCCATCAGCACGCTCGTAACCTGCCGGCAGTTTGCCGTAGGTCAGGTTTTGCAGGTGGTGCTGGATATATTCAGCGGGGGTACTCGCCATAAACGCCTCAATGCTCAATGCTTCGGATTGTTTTTCATCAGCAGGAGCGCGCTTGCTCCGACTCCCAGAACCAGCAGATAGCCGGCAAACAAGGCGATCGGTTCCAGCGGTTTCACTCCCACGAACACCAACGCAAACAGCGCTGCTGCCAGAATCTGTTTACCCATCTCGCCAGACCAGAAGGACTGGATGATCGCCCGGGTCGAACGTGCGCCAAAGTAACGAAAGGCCTTGTACGCGAAATACACGTTCGCCGACAGCGCAATCAGACCACCGCACAGCGCGGAGTAGCCGGCGACCATACCAAAAACCAGGCCACATGAGACAGCGGTCACTACTACGACCATCGCCTGCATCAGCAATACGCGAAAAGCCGGAAGACGATGGAAGGGTGTTCTGTTGCGTATGTTCACCTGATTTCCATCATTGCAGCAGGCCGCGTAAATAATTGTCCGCAGTCAAAAAAGCGCGGCGAGTATAGGAGCAGGCCAGCCGGGGTTCAACACTCCGGTAGTATTTTCCGACCGGCACTACAAACAATTTGTATCAGCGGATGTGTGCCAATACGCCCTGCAATTCGTCGAGCGAACTGTAGCGGATAACCAGCTGCCCCTTGCCCTTCTGGCCATGCTTGATCTGCACCGGCGAGCCCAGGCGTTCCGCCAGGCGCTGTTCCAGACGGCTGATGTCGGGATCAACCTTCACTTCGACTTTGGGCGCTTCCTTGCTGCTCAGCCACTGGCGCACCATCGCTTCGGTCTGGCGTACGGTCAGGCCACGTGCGACAACATGCCGCGCGCCTTCGACCTGTTGTTCGGCCGGCAAGCCGAGCAAGGCGCGTGCATGGCCCATTTCCAGATCACCATGGGACAGCAGGGTCTTGATCTCTTCCGGCAGCGCAATCAGGCGCAGCAGATTGCTGACCGAGACGCGGGACTTGCCGACCGCGTCGGCCACCTGCTGTTGAGTCAGCTGGAATTCCTGCTGCAGACGCTGCAGCGCGACAGCCTCTTCGATCGGATTGAGATCTTCGCGCTGGATGTTCTCGATCAGTGCCATGGCGATGGCGGCTTCGTCCGGCACCTCGCGAACCAGCGCCGGTACGCTTTCCAGTCCGGCCTGCTGGCTGGCCCGCCAGCGACGCTCACCGGCGATGATCTCGAAACGGCCGCCACTGATCGGGCGCACGACGATTGGCTGCATCACGCCGTGGTTCTTGATCGACTGCGCCAGCTCTTCGAGCGCCTGCGGATCCATGTCGCGGCGTGGCTGGTACTTGCCGCGCTGAACCAGGTCCAGCGGCAGATGCTGGAGTTCACGGGTATCGACCTTGGCGGCCTCTTCCTGCATCGCCGAGACACTGGCGCCGCCGAGCAGGGCGTCGAGTCCCCGTCCTAGACCTCTTTTCTTGGTCGCCATGAATAGTCCTTATGCGAGGGCACCGCGGGCAGACTGGCGCTGGCGTCGCGACAGTTCGCCGGCCAGGGCCAGATAGGCCAGAGCGCCCTTGGATTGCTTGTCGTAGACCAGCGCCGGCATACCGTGGCTGGGTGCCTCGGCGAGCCGGACGTTGCGCGGAATTACGGTGTCGTAGAGCTTGTCGCCGAAATGCGCCTTGAGCTGTTCGGATACGTCGTTGGTCAGGCTGCTACGCGGGTCATACATGGTGCGCAACAGGCCTTCGATCTTCAGACTCGGATTCAGTGCCTGGCCGATGCGCTGGATCGAGTTGACCAGATCGGTAAGCCCTTCGAGTGCGTAGTATTCGCACTGCATGGGAATGATCACGCCATCGGCGGCAGATAACGCATTGATGGTCAGCATCGACAGCGACGGCGGGCAGTCGATGAGAATGTAATCGTAGTTCTCGCGGACCGGCGCCAGCGCCTCGCGCAGGCGTTTCTCCTTGGCCGGCAGATTCAGCAGCGCGACTTCGGCCGCCGTCAGGTCGCGGTTGGCCGGCAACAGCTGGTAGCCGCCGTGCTCGGAGAACTGCATGGCGTCGACCAGGCTGCATTCACCGATCAGCACGTCGTAGATCGAGTACTCCAGGCCGAGTTTATCCACACCGCTACCGGTGGTGGCGTTGCCCTGAGGATCGAGGTCGATCAGCAGCACCCGCCGGCGCGTGGCAACCAGCGAAGCCGCCAGGTTGATGCAGGTGGTGGTCTTGGCGACACCGCCCTTCTGGTTGGCAATGGCGAAAACTTTAGCCATGGTCAGTGTCTGTCCGGGGTCATGAAGTGCGGCGCAGTATCAGCAGATGGCGCTGGCCTTGGCAACCGGGAACCTTGAGTACGTGACAGGCATCGAGACGGAAGTCATCGGGTAGCCGTTGCAGCTCGTCGTCCGGCTGCACGCCCTTCATGGCGAGCCAGCGGGTTTCGGCATTGCCCAGATGGCGCGTCCAGCTGGTGAAGTCGTCCAGCGAGCTGAAAGCGCGCGAGGTGATGCCTTCGAAGGGTATGGCCGGCTGGTACTGCTCGACGCGACTGTGCACCACCTCGAGGTTGGCCAGTTTCAGCTCCAGTTTCACCTGTGTCAGAAAGCGCGTCTTCTTGCCGTTCGAATCAAGCAGCGTGAAGGCCCGCTCGGGAAACATGATTGCCAGCGGCACGCCAGGCATGCCACCACCGCTGCCGACGTCCAGCCAGCTCTGCCCGGACTCGGCAACGAAAGGCACCACGCTCAGGCTGTCGAGCAGGTGCCGCGAAACCATTTCGTCGGGATCGCGCACTGCGGTGAGGTTGTAGGCCTTGTTCCACTTGATCAGCAACGCCAGGTAGGCCAGCAACTGCTGCTGTTGCCATTCGCTCAGTTCGATGCCGAGTTCGCGGGCGCCGCGAACGAGTTCTGCGGCTTGGGATTCGCTGACCAGACTCATCAGGCGCTCTGCTCCAGCTGCTGGCCGGCATTGCGCTTCTTCAGATGAATCATCAGCAACGACACCGCAGCGGGAGTGACACCGGGGATACGCGATGCCTGGCCAAGCGTCTCGGGCCGTGCCTGGCCGAGCTTGTGCTGGATCTCCTTCGACAGTCCCGGAATCGTGGTGTAGTCGAGATCAGCCGGCAAGGCGATGTTTTCGCTGGCACGCAGCCGCTCGATCTCGTCCTGCTGGCGTTCGATGTAGCCGGCGTACTTGGTCTTGATCTCGACCTGCTCGGCGACCTGCGGATCCTGCGCACCGTCACCAGTCAGTTCGATCAGGCTCTGGTAATCGATTTCCGGACGGGCCAGCAGATTGAGTAGGTTGTACTCGCGGGCCAGCGGGCTGCCGAAGCGCTCGGCAATGGCATCGCCCTGCGGTGTGCCCGGACGGACCCAGCTGCTCTTCAGGCGCTGCTCCTCGAGTTCGATAGCTTCGCGCTTGGCGCAGAACGCGGCCCAGCGGGCGTCGTCCACCAGCCCCAGCTCGCGGCCCTTCTCGGTGAGGCGCAGATCAGCATTGTCCTCGCGCAGGATCAGCCGATACTCGGCGCGCGAAGTGAACATGCGATAGGGCTCCTGCGTGCCAAGAGTGATCAGGTCATCGACCAGCACGCCGAGGTAGGCCTCATCGCGGCGCGGACACCAGCTGTCCTTGCCCTGAGCACGCAGCGCCGCATTGGCGCCGGCGAGCAGGCCCTGGGCACCAGCCTCTTCGTAGCCGGTGGTGCCGTTGATCTGGCCGGCAAAGAACAACCCGCCGATCACTTTGGTTTCCAGGCTGTACTTGAGATCACGCGGATCGAAGTAGTCGTACTCGATGGCATAGCCCGGCCGCACGATGTGCGCGCTCTCCATGCCGCGGATGCTCTGCACGATCTGCAGCTGCACGTCGAACGGCAGCGAGGTGGAGATGCCGTTGGGATACAGCTCGTGGGTGGTCAGGCCTTCCGGCTCGAGGAAGACCTGGTGGCTGTCCTTGTCGGCGAAACGATGAATCTTGTCTTCGATGGACGGGCAGTAGCGCGGGCCCACACCTTCGATCACACCGGAGTACATCGGCGAGCGATCGAGGTTGGCGGCGATGATTTCGTGGGTTCGCGCGTTGGTGTGGGTGATCCAGCAGCTGACCTGCGGCGGATGCTGCTCACGACTGCCCATGAACGACATTACCGGCAGCGGGGTATCGCCTGGCTGTTCGGTCATCAGCGAAAAGTCCACGGTCCGGCCATCGATGCGCGGCGGGGTTCCGGTCTTCAAGCGTCCCACACGCAGCGGTAGCTCACGCAGCCGATTGGCCAGAGCGATCGAAGGCGGATCGCCTGCACGGCCGCCTGAATAATTCTGCAGGCCGATGTGGATAAGTCCGCCGAGGAAGGTTCCGGTGGTCAGTACCACGGAATCTGCGAGGAAACGCAGACCCATCTGGGTCACGACACCCCGGACCTGATCCTGCTCGACGATGAGGTCGTCCGCCGCCTGCTGGAATATCCACAGGTTAGGCTGGTTCTCCAGGGCTTCGCGGATAGCGGCCTTGTACAGCACGCGATCAGCCTGCGCACGGGTTGCGCGGACCGCCGGGCCCTTGCGGCTGTTGAGCACGCGGAACTGAATACCACCCTTGTCGGTTGCCATGGCCATGGCACCGCCCAGGGCATCGATTTCCTTGACCAGATGGCTCTTTCCGATGCCACCGATAGCCGGGTTGCAGCTCATCTGGCCGAGGGTTTCCACATTGTGGCTGAGCAGCAGGGTCTTCACGCCCATGCGTGCCGCTGCCAGCGCAGCTTCGGTACCGGCATGGCCGCCACCGATAACGATCACGTCAAAACGGGAAGGGAAGTCCACCACGCACCTCGTGCCTGTTCAGATTGGATTTCGGGAAACCGCGAAGTATAGGCACTAAGGCTGCGCTAAAGAAGGGCTTTGAACAAAAAATGACCAACCGGAAGCCGGACGGTCGCTGAATTGCATAAATAGAAAATAGAGAAGAAATATATAAAGGGCTTGTAGATATGTTTACTAATGGTGAAGCCACTTTCTGTGGATAAGGTTCGAGAACGTAGAGCCTACGGGCGGTCCAGCGTTTTAAAAGGTTGTGCTGCGCCTGGGCTGTACCGGTGTAGATCACGTGCGCTACCTGTTGATAAAGTCGTTACTTATACACAGCAGTGTTATCCATAGGGTTCAGGCTGGGGTTATCTACTTGGCTGAACCTGGGTTATCAACAAGGCTCGTCGGCTCGTCTACGTTGGCACGCAGGTCTGCTCTGCCAGGTTCTGGATTTCGCTGGGGAGGTCTTTTCTCGGTCTGTGCGAGATATTCGTCGAGCGTTAGCGGGCTGCGTTCGAGCACGCCATCCAGCGCATCGTCGCCATGCAGGCCGTCGAGCCGAGCCCCCGACACATAGGCAGCCCGCCCAAGCAGGTGACCAGCGATAGGAATGGTCAGCATCAGAAAGATCACGGTGGCGGTGCCGATGAAGGTGGCCTGGGCGTCGCCCATCTCGATCATCACCCCGACGAGGATGAGTCCGGCACCCACCGTACCGGACTTGGTCGTGGCATGGATTCGCTGCAGGGGATCGGCAAAGCGCAGCAGGCCGAACATCGCGGCGAACAGAAAGATCACACCGACCAGCATGAAAGCCACTGCCAGGATTTCGATCATTGCTCGCTCCTCCCCTTGCGCATGATGAAGACGGCGAAGGCGCAGGTCCCGACGAAACCGATCAGTCCGAGACCGAAACCCACGTCGAGAAACTCCCGGCGTCCGGTCATTGCAGCGACCAGCGCGGCGATGGCAACCCCAACGCCGGTCAGCATGTCCAGCGCGACCACGCGGTCGACCAGTGTCTTCGCGACGATCATTCGCCAGAGGGTCAAGGCCAGCGGCAGCATGACCAGGATCAGCAGCGTCGTGATCATGCTCACCACCTCTCGATGCGCGCGATGCGGCGCTCGAAGACTTGCCTGATCGACGTGATGATCTGCTCCGGCGCGCGGCCATCCAGCGCATGCACGTAGAGCAGGCGACGATCCTCGCTGACGTGCAATGCGCAGTTGCCCGGAGTCAGCGAAACCAGACTGGCGAGCACCGCGACGCCGAGGTCGGTGCGCAGCTCGATGGGTACCGCGATGATCGAACTCTGCATGTTCGGCGCTGGCGAAAAGGCAGCGGCAGCCACTGCAACAGACGAGACGATCAGCTCATAGAGGTAGATGCCGAGCAGCTCGACCACATCGAGTACTCGGCGCAGCAGGCTGGTCATGGGCGAGGCTCCAGGATCGGGTTAGCCGGCAGCACGGCCGACAGGTAAGCGCTGGGCTCCAGCAGTGCCGCGGCGGCGGTTTGCGAAAAGAGGATCAACGGTTGCGGCATGAAACCGATCACCAGGGTCAGCGCACCGAGCGAGGCGATCGCCAGCAGCATGGGCAGCGGTATCCGGCGGGCCTCGGCGCGCGGCAGTACCGGCTTCTTCCAAAAGGCTTCCATCCAGATCTTGCTCATCGAATAGAGGGTCAACAGGCCGACGAACAGCGCCAGCCCGGCTAACCAGTGCTCGCCGGCACGGAAGCTCGCGTCGATCACGAGGAACTTCGCCCAGAAGCCGGACAGCGGCGGCAAGCCGGCCAGGGACAAAGCCGGTACCAGAAACAGCGCGGCCAGTAGAGGGTTGCGATACATCAGGCCGCCGCTCTTGCGCAGATCGAAGGTGCCGGAGGCCCGGTGAATGGCGCCGGCGAGCAGGAACAGGTTCGCCTTCACGATGATGTGGTGAATGATGTAGAAGATCGCCCCGGCGAGCGCCGCCTGGGTGGATATGGCCAAGCCAAGCAGCATGTAGCCGATCTGGCTGACGATGTGGAACGAGAGGATTCGCCGTACGTCCCACTGCACCGCCGCACCGAAGACCCCGAACAGCATGGTGCCGGCCGCCAGCACCGCGACGATCTCACGGATACCGCTGTCCTCGACGCTGAAGATCAGGGTGAACACGCGGAAACAGGCATATACGCCGACCTTCGTCAGCAGCCCGGCGAAGATCGCCGAAACCGTGATCGAGGCCGTGTGATACGACGCCGGCAGCCAGAAGAACAACGGGAAATAGCCGGCCTTGATGCCGAAGCCACAGAGCAGCAGCAGCGCCGACAGCGTCAGGTTGATCGACGGTTCGGTCTCGGGCAGCACCCGGGCGAGATCCGCCATGTTCAGCGTTCCGGTCGCGCCGTAGAGCAGTGCAACCCCGGTCAGAAACAGCAGCGTGGAGAACAGGTTGAGCACTGCATAGCGCACCGTCGCATCGAGCCGGGCGCGATTGCGGCCGATCGACAGCAGGCCCATCGCGGTGATCAGCATCACCTCAAACCAGACGTACAGGTTGAAGATATCGCCGGTGAGGAAGGCACCGTTTACGCCGGCCAGCATGCCCAGCATCAATGGATAGAAGCCTGCCTGTTCCTCGCGGCGGCGAATATCGGCCAGGCCGAAGGTCATCACCGCGGCGGCAAGGATGCCGGTAATGGCCGCCATGGCTGCGGACAGTGCATCGGCGACGAATACCACGCCGAAGGGAGCATCCCAGCCGCCAAAGCGAATCGCCAGCACGCCCTGCTGGTAAACCGCAGCGAGCAGCAGTAGCGAAGATACTAACAGCAGAGTTATGCACAGGCCGGTGACCAGTCGTTGCGCGCGGCGATGTTTCGACAGGCAGGTCGCCAGACCCGCACCGAGAATCGGCAGCAGTACCGGCCAGAGCGGCGCATGCAGGATCAGGAATTCGGTCACGGGCGATCCTTAGTGGCCGGGAATGGCGAACCCAGGCGCTCGGCTGCATCGATATCGCGCGTATCGACGCTGCCCGCGCTGCGGTAGGTCTGCAATGCCAGGGCAGCGAAGAACGCGGTCAGTGAAAAGCCAATGACGATTGCGGTGAGAACCAGCGCCTGGGGCAGCGGGTTGGCGGCATCGGCGGCCAGGCTGGTCTCGCCGGCGCGGATGACGGCGGGGACGTTCGTAACGATCCGCCCGGAGAGGAAGATCACCAGATTGATCGCCGCCGAGAGCATGGTCACGCCCAGCAGGATCCGCACGATATGGCGGGAAAGGATCAGGTACAGGCTGCAGCCAGCAACGATGGCGATGGCGAATGCAAAGAGCAGATGCATATCAGAGGCCCTCGTAGAAACGCAGGATCAGAGAAAGGATGCCGCCCAGCACGACCAGGTAGACGCCGATATCGAACAGCAGGGTGGTGCCGATATGGACGCTGCCGAGAATTGCCCACTGGTGGGCCAGGAACGAGTCGTCCAGCCAGAGGCCTGGCAGCCCGCCAAGCAGCGCAGCGAGGACGCCGCAACCGATCACTGTCATCGGTTCGAAGCGCAGCGTGGCGCGGGCCACGTCCACGCCACGGGCAAGCGCCAGCGTCGCGAATCCGGCCGCTGCGATCAGCCCGCCGACGAATCCGCCACCCGGCTCGTTGTGCCCGCGGTAGAGCACGTACAGCGACACCGCCAGCATCAGGCCGAAGAGAATCCGCGAGAAGGCGGCGAAGATCAGAGAATTCATGGCGCGGCCCTCCTGCGAGGCATAACGCGCAGCAGCCCCCACACGCTCATCGCGGCGAAGGCCACCACGATCACCTCACCCAACGTGTCGATGGCGCGGTAGTCCACCAGCACCACATTCACCACGTTGCGACCATGGGCCTCGAGATAGCTGGTCGCCGCATAGAACTCGGAGATCCGTCCATCCAGGGGCAATGCCACCGTGGCGGCCAATGCGACGAAGACCACCAGCGCGAAACCGGCCGAGAGCAGGATGTCCAGGCGCTTTTCCCGCGGCTCGCGGGTCGATGCAGCGCGCTCAGGCACCCGCAGCAGCAGCGCGACCAGAATCAGCACCATCAGCACTTCGACCGAGAACTGGGTGAGCGCAACGTCTGGCGCGCCATTGAGCAGGAAGATCAGCGCCGAGCCGAACCCCACCACGCCAACCGCGATCATGGCGCGCAGTAGCGATGGGGTGCGCGTCGCGGCAAAGGCACCCAGGCACATCAGCAGCAGCACGATGATCGAGGGCGCATCGAAGCGCCCGCCGGTCATGGCGATTAGCGGACGCGTTCCGCTGGCCAGCACGCCATAGCCGATGATCAGCAGCACCGCTGCCGCGACCGTGGAGGTGTAGCGGTGCTGATCACCGTTCTGCAGAAACCGGGTGCAGCGTTCGGCCAGGCGCAGGAGGCCGGCGAATGCGGCGTTGAAGCCGAAATCGCCAAGCACCCGGGCCAACCCCTTGTTCAGTGACAGCGCATAGTGGATGCGATGCCAGTAGGCGATCAGTCCGCCGGCGAACGCGACCACGGTGGCGCTCAGCGCGAGCATCGGCGTAAAGCCGTGCCAGAGCGAGAAGGACAGATCCACGGTATGTCCGACCAGCACATCATTGGCCGGCTGGATCAGCCCGCGCACGAGGAAGTCAGGCGCCAGACCGAACAGGAAACCCAGCCCTCCCAGTACCAGCGGTCCGAGGTACAGGCCCAGGGTTTCCGGATGCTTGATCTCGCTGCGTGTCTTGCCGAGGTAATAGGGACGAATGGCCGCCACCCCGGCGATTGCGGCGAAAACCGCATTGACCAGAACCGCCACGGCGACCACCACCCAGCCTGAGGATGCGTTGAGCTGGCTCTCGAACAGGTATTCCTTGGTAATGAAACCCAGCGTCGGCGGCAGTCCGGCCATCGAGATCGCCGCCATGCCGGCCGCCAGGGTGGTCATCGGCAGGCGTCGGGCCAGCCCGCCGATCTTGCTCAGTCGGCCCTCGCCTACTGCATGGATGGTTGTTCCGGCGCAGAAGAACAGCGCCGCCTTGTACAGCGCGTGGGCGATGATGAAGGCAATCAGCGCGGTCACCGAGTAATCGCCGTCCAGCCCGATCAGCATCACCAGCACCCCCAGCGAGCCCACGGTGGAATGCGCCAAGACCTCCTTGAAGCCATCAGTGGATAGCGCCCGTACCGCGGCCACCAACATGGTCAGGCTACCGACGATCACCAGGGTCGAGCCAAAGGCAGGGATGCCCTCGAAGATGAGATCGAAGCGGGCCAGCAGGTACACCCCCAACTTGACCATGGTCGCCGAGTGCAGAAAGGCCGAGGCCGGCGCTGGCGCTTCCATGGCCTGCGGCAGCCAGAAATGAAACGGCAGCTGCGCCGACTTGGTGAAGGCGCCGAGCATGATCAGGATCATCGCCGGCACGGCCAGGGGACTGGCCAGCAGCTCCGGCGCACGCTGCGCCACTTCGGAGAGTGAGAAGGTACCCAGCGTGATGCCGATCAAGAGGATGCCGCCGAACAGTGCCAGCCCGCCGCCGCCGGTCACGATGAGCGATTGCAGCGCGGCCTTGCGTGCTTGCGCGCGGTGCGAGTTGAAGCCGATCAGCATGAACGACAACAGGCTGGTCGCCTCCCAGAACACGAACATGACGATGAGGTTGTCGGACAGCACGGTCCCCAGCATGGCGGTCATGAACAACAGGATCAGGGTGAGGAAACGTGCAGCCTCCTCCTTCGGCGAATGCGAGAAGTAGGCGCCTGCGTAGATCGTCACCAGGGTGCCGATGCCGGTGATCAGGAGCACGAACAGCAGGGCGAAGCCATCAAGCCTCAGGGTCAGCGAGATGCCCAGTGCTGGCACCCACTCGAGGGTTTCGGTGATGGCACCGACCTCGGGAAGACTGGCGCCTTTCGCCAGAAAGAACAGGAACAGCCCGGCTGGCAACAGCGCAGCGACCCATCCCCCATGGGGAAAGGTACGGCTGACGATGAACCTGGCGAGGATCGCCCCCAGGAATGAAACGAGTAATGCAGCAAGCACGGCGCCATCCTCTTGTCGGGGATTGCTGGAAACGGCTGCGTGTTTTGATAACAAAGGTAGTTCAAAGGATGCGCCGACGGCTGTTACCAGCTATGTCAGGCGCAGCGGCAGGCGGGGTACGAAGGCTGCGAGAGAAGGATGGCTGGCGGGACCCTGACGGGTCGCCAGCTCAGTGTTAACGGCGCTTGCAGCGGGGCAGGCGAAGACTGTCAGCGTGCCGGTCGGCACATCGAAACGCCGCCCGGGCGGGGTTGCCCGAACGCTTTTTCAATTGTTACTTGCCTATGCAGAAGCTCGAGAAGATGCGCCCGAGCAGGTCATCGGAGCTGAATGCGCCAGTGATCTCGCCCAGTGTCTGCTGTGCCAGACGCAGGTCCTCGGCGAGCAGCTCACCGGCGCCGGCCAGCGTCAGCTGGTCGTAACCGTGCCGCAGATGCTCGTCGGCCAGGCGCAGTGCATCGAGGTGCCGGCGCCGCGCGCTGAAGCTGCTTTCGGTGGTCTGCTCGTACCCCATGCACTGCTTCAGGTGTTCACGCAGCAGCTCGATGCCTTCGCCTGAACGCGCGCAAAGGCTTAGCGTCACATGCCCATCGGCGCTGACGCTCAGAGCAATCGCCTCTCCGCTGAGGTCGGCCTTGTTGCGGATCAGCGTTACCCTGCTCGGCTCCGGGCTGAAGTCCAGGAACTCGGGCCACAGCGCGAGCGGATCCTCAGCCTCTGGTGCGCTGGCGTCGACCATCAGCAAGATACGGTCCGCCTCGCCGATAGCGCTGAGGGCGCGCTGCACGCCGATGCGCTCGACCTGATCCTCGGTATCACGCAGGCCGGCGGTATCGACCACGTGCAAGGGCATGCCATCGATGAGGATGTGTTCGCGCAGCACGTCACGGGTGGTTCCGGCGATATCGGTAACGATGGCCGCCTCACGGCCTGCCAGCGCATTGAGCAGGCTGGACTTGCCGGCATTGGGCCGACCGGCGATGACCACGGTCATCCCGTCACGCAGCAAGGCGCCCTGCCCTGCCTCACGCAACACTGTGGATAACTCTTCGCGCACGCCGTTGAGCTGTTCCAGCACGTGGCCATCGGCGAGAAAGTCGATTTCTTCTTCAGGAAAATCGATCGCTGCCTCAACGTAGATGCGCAGCTGAATCAGCTTTTCGGTCAGTTGATGCACCCGTCGCGAGAATTCGCCTTGCAGCGAGCGCACCGCATTGCGCGCCGCCTGGGTGGAGCTGGCTTCGATAAGGTCGGCAATGGCTTCGGCCTGGGCGAGATCGAGCTTGTCGTTGAGAAAGGCGCGCTCGCTGAACTCTCCGGGCCGCGCGAGTCGCACGCCGAGCTCGACACAACGTTGCAGCAGCATATCCAACACAACCGGGCCGCCATGCCCCTGCAGTTCGAGCACGTCTTCGCCGGTAAACGAATGCGGTCCCGGAAAGAACAACAGCAGGCCTTCGTCGATCACTTCGCCGTCGTCAGCATGAAACGCGCCGTAGTGCGCATGCCGTGGCGTTGGCTCGCGGCCGCTCAGGGTAATCGCGATCCCTCTGGCACGCGGACCGGATACACGGACGATGCCGACGCCTCCGCGGCCAGGAGCTGTGGCGACAGCGGCGATGGTGTCGCGAACTGGATTCATGAGGCCTCCTTTCTGGATGGCAGATAGCAAAACGCCCCAATCAAGGGGCGTTCTGCATTTGGCTGTTGAGACGTCAGGCTGTCTTCGCCGCCGCCTCGATCTGCCGGGTAATGTACCACTGCTGGGCGATGGACAGGACGTTGTTGACGACCCAGTACAGCACCAGACCAGCTGGGAACCAGAGGAAGAAGAAGGTGAAGATGATCGGCAACAGCTTCATCACCCGCGCCTGCATCGGATCCGGCGGTGTCGGGTTGAGCTGCTGCTGGATGAACATGGTCACGCCCATGATGATCGGCAGGATGAAGAACGGATCCTTGATCGACAGGTCGGTGATCCAGAACATCCAGGGCGCCTGGCGCATCTCGACGCTTTCCAAGAGTACCCAGTACAGCGCAAGGAAGACCGGCATCTGCACCAGAATCGGCAGGCAGCCGCCCAGCGGATTGATCTTCTCCTTCTTGTACAACTCCATCATCGCCTGGGACATCTTCTGGCGATCATCACCGAACTGCTCTTTCAGCGCCTGCATCTTCGGCGATACCGCACGCATGCGCGCCATCGAACGATAGCTGGCGGCGGAGAGCGGGAAGAAGGCGAGTTTGATGATGATCGTCAGGACGATGATCGACCAACCCCAGTTGCCCAGCAGCGCGTGGATATTTTCCAGCAGCCAGAAGATTGGCTGAGCGATGAACCAGAGGATGCCGTAGTCGACGGTCAGACGCAGACCGGGCGACAGCTCTTCCAGCTTGTCCTGGCTCTTCGGACCGGCATACAGGGTGGCGCCGGTTTCACCCTGGGCGCCCGCTGCTACGGTGACCGCCGGGCCGGTGAAGCCGATGATGTAGTTGCCCTGGCTGTCCTTGCGGGTCTGCACCTGGTTGGTATCGTCGGCCTGAGGAATCCAGGCGGTGACGAAATAGTGCTGTAGCCAGGCGATCCAGCCGCCCTGAACGGTTTCGCGCAGGTTCTTGTCATCCATGTCGCCCATGGAAACCTTGCGATACGGCTCGTCCTTGGTCCACAGCGCCGCACCGAGGTAGGTGGCGGTGCCTGTGGCTGTGCTCGAGGACGGGTCGCCACTCTTGTCGCGCTTGAGCTGGCCGAACAGATAACCGGTCCAGGGCTGGTCGCTCTGGTTGTCGATCAGGTAGTTCACCTTCAACGCGTAGTTGCCACGCTCCAAGGTGAAACGCTTGATGTAGTTGACGCCGTCAGCGCTGTAGTTCAGGTCCACGACCAGCTGATCCTGGCCTTCGCCCAGCTGGTACTCGGTCTTCTCGCTGCTGTACTGAGGACGCCCGCTGGCCTTGTCCGGACCATCGCCGATCAGCCCGCTCTGCGCCTCGTAGGTGCGCTCGCCACTGCGTTCGAACAGCTGGAACGGCACATCGGGACGATCCTGACGACGTGGAAATTGCGGCAGATGCAGCTCGACGATGTCACCACCACGCGGGTCGATGGCTACATCCAGCACATCAGTACGCACGCGGATCAGCTGGCTGCTCGGCGCCGTGGCCGGCAGGGCGCTAGCCTGTTGCTGACCAGCCACTGCTGGCACGTCATCGGCATTGCCTTCGCTGGTAGCGCTCGGACTGTCCGGAAGGGTCGGAACGCCAGGCTGGCTTTGCGCGGTTTCGGTCGGCAGTGCTGCCTGACCGTAGTCCTGATTCCATTGAAGAACCATCAGGTAGGCAACGACTGCTAATGCTACGAGCAGTATCGAGCGTTTGATATCCATGGTTACTCGGCCATCGGAGATGAATTGGAAGTGTTATGGGAAGGCACGGGATCGTAGCCACCGGGATTCCACGGGTGGCAGCGTCCCAGCCTGCGCAGACTCAGCCAGCCGCCACGCAACAGACCATGATTTTCGATGGCCTCGAGTGCATAGCAGGAGCAGCTTGGATAGAAACGGCAGTGACTAGCCATCATGGGGCTGATGGCGTACTGGTAGACCTTGATCGAAGCGATGGCCAATTTACGCATGGGTGCTGTTGGCGGCTCCAGGTTCGACGGCGGTCTTGGATGGGCTGCGTGACAGTCGCCTCCAAAGCTTGGCGAATTGCTTCGCCAGTTCGGGATTGTCCAGATCAGCCAATCCCTTGCGGGCGACGATCACGATGTCCCAGCCCGCCAGCTCCAACTGATGATGGCGAAAGGTCTCCCGTATCTGCCGCTTGATGCGGTTACGTTCAACCGAAAGCTTGACGCTTTTCTTGCCGATCACCAGCCCGAGGCGGGGGTGTTGCAGATCGTTCTCTCGTGCCAACAGCAGGACATTCCTGCCAGGCACCTTACCGGAAGGGGAGTCGAAGACTGCCTTGAATTGGCGGGGAGTCAGCAGTCGCTTTTCCCGGCCGAAGCCCCGACTCACTACCTGTTCCGATGTCAGACGGTCAGACGCTTACGGCCTTTGGCGCGACGACGCGACAGAACTTGACGACCGTTCTTGGTGGCCATACGGGCACGGAAGCCATGGGTACGAGCGCGCTTGATGGTGCTGGGTTGGAAAGTGCGTTTCATGGTGCGTTTACCTGGTGATCCATCGTGGGCCGGAATGGCCCCCTTTTAAGAGACCGGCGATTGTAGAGAAGCTGCCAGGCCAGGTCAATTTCCAACCAGCCCCATCGGGCTGAAAAAAATAAAAGGAAAAGAAATATAAGCTCTTAAGATGTAGTGCTTATGTATGTACAGGCCATTTTCTGTGGATAGATGGTTGCAGAGCAATGCTGGCTTAGCGTTCAGCGAAATTGAACTGGGTGGGTAACCGGTGTCTGGGCGGTGCAGAGCTTCTGAGCAACCTGGGGATTAAATGAGGAGATATCCACAGCGAAGTTCATGCCTAGCTTCCACACAGGCTTAAACACTGGCCTTAGGCGTGGTTATCAACAGGGCTCTGCTGAAGTTAGTTTCATATACAGAGCGC